>CAVGYO010000028.1:0-15331 GCA_963633255.1 Erysipelotrichaceae bacterium | reverse complement strand
CGCGACTTTTCTTTGGTTCGTTTCTTTTGGTCGTCAAAAGAAATGAACGAAAAAACAGACAGAAAAATTTTACTTGCGAAACTTGAGTTAAATTATTAAACAGGATTCTATAGAACTCCCCATTTAATATGAAACGCCCCATCATCATAGCCATTGTGTGTGCCGCCACCGTCGCCGCAAGCGCCACAAACCCCACCGCCACGCCGCTTGCTGCCAATGTGGTGCCAATGCGCGTTATCAATGGCGATACGGTGTTTCAACTGCCGCCCGTCTATGCTTTTCCGCCGATAAAGTTCAAAAACAAACGGCAAGAACGCTTCTACTGGCGCACCGTGCGCGATGTGAAAAAGGTGCTGCCCTACTCCAAAATGATAAGCGGACTCGTAAAAGAGGTGAACGACACACTCATGCGCATTCCCACCAAAAAGGAGCGCGACCGCTACATGCGCCAGTGGGAAAAAACCACCTACAAAAAGTACTACAAGGAGTTCACGCAGATGACGCTCAACCAAGGCAAACTGCTCATTCGGCTGGTCGATCGCGAGTGCCAAACCAGTTCCTACGAACTGATACGCGCCTACCGCGGCAATTTCACAGCGGGCTTCTACCAACTGTTTGCCAAACTGCTCGGTGCCGACCTCAAAAAGAAGTTCGGCGACAACGACGACGACAAAATCATCGAACGCATCATCTTTCTGGTCGAAGCGGGGCAGTTGTAATCGCCTCCGATTTTACAATTTGCATAAAATCGCCCTATTTTTTATGCAGATTTGATAGTCGATTATCAGATTTGCATAAAAATCAGAGATTCCGCCAACTGATAAATTTGCCGTCAGAGGTTATAAAATCGACATCACCGCCATACACCACGCTGGTATCTTGCACCGAAAGATTGCTCAATTTTCGGAACTCTTTCAGATTGTCGAAAAATTTGCGGTTCATCGTTGCGTTCGATTTTATCTCGATGGCTTCGAGCGATGTGCCATGCTCCACCAAAAGGTCAATCTCGTTGCGATTGCTGTCGCGCCAAAAGTAGAGCGACGGCTCGCGACCAAAGGCATGGAACTTTTTGATGTATTCGCCCACAACCATATTTTCGAACAACTCGCCGCGCAAGTAGTGTGTCGATAGTTGCTCGGCCGACTCCAACCCGAGCAGCGATGCCGCCAATCCTGTATCGTAAAAATAGAGTTTAGGCGATTTTATCAGCCTTTTGTTGTAGTTTTTGTGATACGGTTTGAGCAGATAGACAACATAACTCGTTTCTAATATCGAGAGCCAAGCCTGTGCTGTTGGCGTGGTAATGTCGCACTCGTTGGCTAACGAACTGACATTGAGCAACTGCCCGACACGCGCAGCGCAAAGTTTCAGAAAACGAACAAATTGCGACAAATTCGAAATGTTGCGCAACAAACGCACATCGCGCTCGATATAGGTCTGTATGTAGTTGGGAAAATAGTCGGTGGCGGCAATGTTTTTGTCGTAAATGCGCGGATAGCCGCCCACAAACAACCATTCGTTGAGTGTGCGTGGTGTCAGCGAAGCCTTTTTAAGTTCGTGCAGCGACAGCGGCGACAGTTTCAGTATGGCTGTACGCCCCGCCAGCGACTGCGAAATCTGCTCCATCAACAGAAAATTGTGCGACCCCGACAGAATATACATACCACTCTCGTTCGCACTATCGACGGCAGTTTGCAGGTACGAAAAGAGTTTCGGCGCATACTGTGCTTCGTCGATAATGACACGCCTGTCGAAGTTTTTCAAAAATCCGCGTGGGTCGTTTGTGGCAAATTCGCGGTAGTCCAAATCTTCGAGCGACACATAGGTGTAATCACCGAAACAGTTTTTCAAGAGCGTCGATTTGCCGCACTGCCTTGCGCCCGTAAGCGTTACTACTGGAAATTTGGTGGCCAGTTGCTTGAGTTTTTTCACAATGTCGCGTTCTATCATAAAGCAATGGTGTTGGTTATTTTGCGACAAAGATACAAATTTATTTTATAATTTGCATAAAATCGCCACATTTTTTATGCAGATTTGATAGTCGATTATCAGATTTGCATAAAAATCAGACGCGCAAAGTCTGCAAATCTCAAAATCTGCAAACAGCAAACGACCTATCGTTCGCGCAGTTTGATTTGCATCAACACTTTTTTGGTGTATTGCGAAAAATCGGCCTGCATCATCCAACTGAAATAGCCTGGGTCGCGGCGCAAAACATCGGTTACACGCACGCCTTTGTACTTGCCAATGTTGAAAATCTCCTCGTTGTTGTCGTTGTAAACGATGGCGCCCACAAAATCGGCAGCATGGTTGTTGGTGGTGTATTTGTCGAGAAAATCGACATTGTTTTCCAGTTCGGGATAGCGGTCGAGTTGCGATTTCAGCACCTCGTAGGTGGCCGAAGCGTCGGCTATCGAGGTGTGCGCATCTTCGAGATTTTTGCCGCAGTAGAACTTGTAGGCCGCCACCAGCGTGCGCTGCTCCATTTTGTGAAAAATGGTCTGCACATCGATAAAATGGCGTTTTTTCAGGTCGATATTTACCTCGGCACGCATAAACTCTTCGGCCAGCATCGGAATGTCGAAGCGGTTGGAGTTGTAGCCCGCCAAGTCGCACCCTTCGATGTCGTGGGCAATGGTGTGCGCCACATCGCCAAAGGTCGGGCTGTCGTCTACATCGGCATCGGTAATGCCGTGTACCGCTGTGGCCTCTTCGGGAATTTTCATTCCCGGATTGATACGCATGGTTTTGCTCTCCTGCCGACCACCTGGATAGACTTTCAGGTACGATATTTCGACAATGCGGTCTTTGATGGGGTTGGTGCCCGTCGTCTCCAAATCGAGGAATACAAGCGGGCGTTTAAGGTTCAGTTCCATATTTTATTTCTAATTTCTAATTTCTAAATTTCTAGTTGTCGAAAACAACAACGCAGCAATCTTCAAATTTTCAAATCTTCAAATAATTTCGTCTATGTTCTATATTCTATGCTCTATGCTCTATACTCTCACCTCTACTTTTTCCGCCTCAACGGGTTCGCGCAGGAAGTGCGTGGCCGAGGTTTGAAATTTTTCGGGGCGTTCGGTGGTGAGGTAGCGCACTGTGCCGCCTTGCGAGCATTTTTCGGCCTGTTCGGGGTGGCGGTGCAGGTAGTCGGCAAGACTTTCGGCCACAATGTCGCCCTGCGTAACGATGCGCACCCCTTGCGGCGTATAGCGCGCTATTTTGTCGAGCATCAGTGGATAGTGCGTGCAGCCGAGTATCAGCGTGTCGATGCGCGACTCTTTGTCAAAGAGTTCGTCGAGGTATTTGCGCACAAAAAAGTCGGCTCCATCGCCCGTGTGTTCGCCATTTTCGATGAGCGGCACCCACATGGGACAAGCCTCGCTCACCACAGTGATGTCGGGAAAAAGTTTCGCTATCTCCAGCGGATAGGAGTTCGACCGCACCGTGCCTTCGGTGGCAACAAGCCCTACCACACGCGATTTAGTGATTTCGCCCACCGCCTCGACTGTGGGTCGGATAACGCCCAACACGCGCCGCTCGGGGGCTAACCGCGGCAGGTCGTTTTGCTGAATGCTGCGCAACGCCTTGGCCGAGGCGGTATTGCACGCCAAAATGACCAGTTGACAGTCGAGCGCAAACAGTTTTTCGACGCACTGCAGCGTGTAGGCATACACTGTTTCGAACGAGTGCGTGCCGTAAGGCGTGCGTGCGTTGTCGCCCAAAAAGATGTAGTCGTACTGCGGCAAGCGGTGGCGAATTTTCTCCAAAATCGTCAGCCCGCCAAAGCCACTATCGAACACACCAATTTTCATTTTTCGGCGTTTTTCAGGAATTTTTTCACTGCGTCGGTCATATCCACGCAAGGCGCAGCGGTGTAGAGCGGCGTTTGCCCATCGAGTACCAGCGTTATGCCTTGCGCCTCGGCCACTTGTGCAATGGCGGCTTTCAGACTTGTGCGCAGCGGCGCAAACAGGTCGATACGCTGCCGCTCGAGGTCGGCGGTGTAGCGCTGGCGGAACAGTTCCATGCGGTCTTCGCATTCGGTTATTTCGGCTTGCCGCGCCAGTTTTATCGGTTCGCTCAATGTTTTGCCGTTCAGCACATACTCTTTCACTTTGTCGTTGTATTCGGTCTCCATGCGCGCATATTCGGCGGCATAGTTTTGGGCGAGTGCGTCCCACTGCTTTTGCGTATCGGCGTAGCCGTCCATCTCGCACAGCGTGCGTTCAAAATCGATGTAGCCAATGCGCAGCGTGTCTTGTGCCAACGCAGTCAGCGCAGTTACGAGAAAAAGCGAACAGATGGTAAAAATGCGTTTCATCGAAAAAGATTTCTATTCCCAAATTACAAGCGTAGGGACGCGTGGCATGCCGCGTCCCTACAAGCCTTGTTTATTAGCAGTTAGCGTTTTCTATCGACAATTTTTCGATTTGCAAACACTTCTCACTCTTCGCTAAACTCAGAGTATGCCGAGTTCTTTTTTGACCAGTGGCGTAGCATCGACGGCTTTCGGCGACTTGTAGAGCAAGCCCGATTCCGATTCGAATATGAGGAAGAAATTGTTTTTCTGCCCCACAGTTTCGATGGCGGCGCGCAGTTTGTCCTGAACGGGTTTCAGCAGGTTTTGCTGTTTGGTTTGTGCCTCTTGCTGCAAGGTTTGGTAGGTGGTTTGCAACCGTTCTTGCATGCTGTAGAGTTCCTCTTCGCGCAGCGTGCGTATCGATTCGGAGAGCGTGGCTTTTTCGGCTTCGTAGGCTTTGACTTTGGTCTGAATTTCGGTCTGCATATCCTGCAAATACTTGCGGTTCTGCTCGGCAAAGTCGGCCATCTGTTTTTCGATGTCGTTGATTTCGGGCATCAGCATCATCACTTCGTTGGTGTTGATGTAGCCGATTTTGATCTCTTGTGCGGCAACAGCCAAAGGCAAAATAGCGGCAAAGAGCAATGCGATTTTTTTCATGTTCGTATCGGTATTTGTGTGTTGAAAAATCTGTTTCTTTTGCGATGCAAAGTTAGTGAATTATTTGGAATAACCAAGTTTTTCGAGAACCTCGTCGCTCACATCGATTTTTGGGGCGGCAAACACAAGGCTCATGTCCGACGATTTGTCGATGATGAGTTGGTAGCCTTTTTCGGTAGCAACGGCCTGCACAGCGGTGAAAATCTCTTCGTGTATCGGTTTCATCAGGCTTTCGCGTTTTTTGTAGAGTTCGCCATCGACACCGAAGTATTTGCGTTTCAGTTCGTTGGCTTCTTTCTCTTTGGCCACCACTTCGGCTTCGCGCTGGGCTTTCATCTCGTCGGAGAGGAATACGAGTTCGGTCTGGTAGTTTTTGTAGAGCGCCTGCGTTTCGCTGATTTTGGCTTCGACCTCTTTTTGCCATTTTTTCGAGAGTTGGTCGAGTTGTTCGTTGGCGGTTTCGTAGGCGGGAATGGCTTTCAGAATGTAGTCCATATCGACCAAAGCGAATTTTTGTGCGCTGGCAACCGTGGCAACGGCGAGCGCAAGGGCGAATGTCAAGGCAATTTTTTTCATAGTCGTAAAATTTTTATTTCTGATTCCTAATTATTGCAGAGCAAATTTTGTGCCAACAATTCAATAACTTAATGACTTAATAATTTAATAACTTAATAATCAGAAGGTTGTTTGGGGTTAGAATTCTTGACCGAGAACGAAGTGGAATTGGCTGCCGCCGTACTGCGAGTCGTCGAAGCCCCAGCCCCAATCGACACCGAGCAGGCCGAACATCGGCAGGAAGACGCGCACGCCAACGCCAGCCGACCGTTTCAAATCGAACGGGTTGAAGTCTTTGAAATTGCTCCAGCAGTTGCCTGCCTCCACAAATGCCAACGCCCAGATATTGGTCTGCCCTTTGAGCAGAATTGGGTAGCGCAACTCCATGGTAAGGCGCGTGTAGAGGTTGCCGTCGTAGTAGCCGTTTTTGTCGCTGGGCGTGAGCGACAGGTTTTCGTAGCCACGCAAGCCAACTGTTTCGGTGCCTGCCGTGGTGTAGCCCGACATGCCATCGCCACCGAGCGTAAATTTCTCGAACGGCGACCGTTTATGTTTGTTGTAATAGCCCAAAAATCCGTATTCGGCGCGAGTCATCAGCACCAGTTTTTCGTCGTGTGTGAGCGGCGTAAACATCTTGGCAGTGAATTTCCACTTGTGATATTCGAGCAATTTCACCTGCTCTTCGAGCGGCATGCTGCTATAGTCTTTGCCATCGACCAACGAGTAGGGGAAGGTGGCTTTGACCGACAGCGCAAACGACGAGCCGCGCCGCGTGTAGATGGGATTGAATATAGAGTTGCGCGACCATGTGAGGCTGATGGCCAAATTGTTCGACACCGCATTGGTAAGACCAGCAAACAGGTACGAATAGGTCCAGTCTTTCAGGTGGTAGCGTTGGTACGACAGTTCGGTGTAGAGGCTGAAATAGTCGTCGGGCCAATTTAGGCGTGTGCCGATGCCCACCGAAACACCCAGCGTGCGCAGATAGACATTGCGGTCGTATTCCGATGCGCCCGAGTAGTAATTGTTGTAGTAGTTCGAGCCGTAACTGCTGTAGTAGTTGCTATAATAGTTGTTGATGTAGTTGCTGTAGTTTTGTGCAAAACGCTTGCTGTAGCCCGTCTGTATGGAGTAGTAGAGGCTCACCGAGAGCGAGTTGGGTCGTTTGCCGCCGAGCCACGGTTCGTAGAACGAGATGCCGTAGTTTTGGTAATAAACGCCGTTGGTTTGTGCGCGCAGACTCAGCGTTTGTCCTTCGCCTTGCGGCAAAATGCGGTACATCTCCTTTTTGAACAGGTTTTGTATGGCAAAATTGGTAAATTTGAGTGCCAGCGACAGCACCACGCCCGACTGTCCGTAGCCCGCCGAGAATTCGATTTGGTCGCTCGATTTCGTTTCCAGATTCAAGCCGATGTCCACCGTGCCATCTTCGGGATTTGGCTGTATGTCGACACCCGAGAAGAGTTTTTCCTCGTCGAATTGCTTCATTTGTGCCAATTCGCGCAGCGTACGCACCAAGTCGGACTGGCTGTAGAGGTTGCCCGGTTTTATGCGGAGTTCGCGGCGAATCACATGCTCGTAGAGGCGCGTATTGCCCTTGATGGTGATGTTGTTGATAGTGGCCTGTTTGCCCTCGTAGATGCGCATTTCGTAGTCGATGCTATCGCCTTCGATGTTTATCTCCACAGGATCGAGATTGAAAAACAGGTAGCCATTGTCCTGATAGAGTTTCGACACCGCGTCGTCGTCTTCGCTCAAGCGTTTGTTCAACTGTTTCAGGTTGTACACATCGCCCCGATTGATGTTCAGCACACGGCTCAGGTAGTCGCTCGGATAGACCGTATTGCCCGCCCAAGTGATGTTGCGGAAGTAGTATTTTTTGCCTTCGTCGATAGTGAGATAGACATCGACATGATTTTCGTCGTATTTGGCCACGCTATCGTAGGTTATCACGGCATCGCGGTAGCCAATTTCGTTGTATTTGGCGATGAGCAGTTTTTTGTCGTTTTCGAATTCGGCGGCGATAAATTTCTTGCTGCGGAACAGCGTGAGTATGTTTTTCGGGCGGTTGGTTTTCTTCATCGCCAAGTCTATCTTGTTGAGCGACAGTGCCTTGTTGCCCTCGACATAGATTTCGTGTACGCGTACTTTCGACTTTTTATCGACATTGATATCGAGCGCCACCGAGCCAGGCTGCGTGGCATCTGGTTTTTGGTAGATAACCACTGCCGCATTGTGGTAGCCTTTGGCGGCCATCGCCTTTTGTATGGCTATTTTGGCGCGGTCGAGCAGGTCGGGCGTTACTTGGCTGCCGCGTGTCAGTCCGACTTTTGGCGTGATGTCCTCTTCCTCCGATTTTTTCAGTCCGTAGTAGTTCACACGCGATATGCGCGGCCGTTGTTTCAGCGCAATTTCGAGCCAAATGCGGTCGCCCTCGATTTTGTCGGCCAGAATTTTGACATCGGAAAAGTAGCCTTGTTTCCAAAACCGCTTGATGGCGCTGGTGATGTCGGTGCCGGGAATTTTGATTTTCTGCCCTTTGGTCAAGCCCGAAAAGCCGATGATAACAAAATCTTCGTAGGTTTCGGCACCGCTCACGCGAATGTCGGCGATGGTGTATTCTTGCGGCGACAAGGTGTAGTCGATGATAGGTTTGGCAGCCAGCGGCACAGTGTCGGGTGCGGCAACTGTATCGGGTGTGGCCAGCGTGAGCGTGTCGGGCGCAACAATGAGCGTGCTATCGTTTTCTTGCGCAACAAGCGGTGCCGACAAAACCATCGACAGCAGTACGAAGCCGTATGTTTTCAAGAATTTATACATCTATTCGCAGGCTACTTGTTCACTTGTTTTGCCAAAACGGCGTTCGCGGTGTTGGTAATCGACTATGGCTTTGTAAAACTCCTCTTGGCGAAAATCGGGCCAGTGTGTCGGTGTGAAATAGAGTTCGCTGTAGGCGATTTGCCACAGCAGAAAATTGCTGATGCGCACCTCGCCGCTGGTACGAATGAGCAGGTCGGGGTCGGGAATGGCGGCAGTATTGAGGTTTTGCGCCACCGTTGTTTCGGTAATTTCGTCGGGGCGGAGCGTGCCATCGGCCACCTGTTGCGCTATTTTGCGGGCAGCGTCGGTCAGTTCCCAGCGCGCCGAGTAACTGAGTGCCAAAACGAGCGTCAGTCCTGTGTTTTTGGCAGTTTCGGCAATACAGGCGTGCAGGCGTGCCGCCACGCGTTCGGGCATACGGTTCAAATCGCCGATGGCCTGCAAACGGACATTGTTTTGGTGGAAAGTGGGTGTCTCTTTCACAATGTTTTCGACCAAAAGTTCCATCAGCGCATCGACTTCGGCTTGCGGGCGGTTCCAGTTTTCGGTGCTGAAAGTGTAGAGTGTCAGGTATTTGATGCCGATTTCGGTGGCGGCTTCGGTTACTTTGCGCACCGACACCACGCCATTTTGGTGGCCAACCAGTCGGTTGTAGCCACGCTCTTTTGCCCAGCGCCCATTGCCGTCCATGATGATAGCGATGTGTGTTGGCAGTTTTGTTGTGTCGATTTGCTGTTTGTACGATTCCACAGTTATCGTCTCGATTTCGTTTTTGTTTTTATCTTTTCTAACTTGCGGCACGGAGCGCAAATTTGCAAAAAGTCGCACGACAGGTATAGCCCAAAATTCGACAGCCAGTCGCGGTTGCTGAACGGTCCTTCGTTCAGGTTGTAGGGGTCGTCCACACCATCGAAGTTGTCGGCAAACAGTTTGTGCATTGTCCACGCCACGCCCACATTCCAGCGGCGACCTATTTTCACTTTCACGCCCAGCCCAAACGGGAAACTGGCAGCAACGCGTGTATGCGCCAAGTCGTAGGTGGTTACGCCTATTCCTGCAAACACGTATGGCGTGATGTTCGAAGCGTTCTCTTCGTAGCGGCGTGCGCCATAGTTCCAAAAATTGAAGGTATAAAGCACGCTCAAATCTACAAAATCGGTGGTGCGTGTCTGTCCTTCGACCCGTTCGATGCCCGCCCAGCCGCCGTTCACCTCGAGACCGAGTTCGTGGTGTCCGGTGAATTTGTACTTGCCAAATGCGCCAAACGATGGTCCCAGTTTGGTGAAAGGCACTGAATTGACATCGCCCAGATAGAATGCGCCGCCCCCATTGATGCCAAATTCCAGATAGTATTTGACAAGGTCGGGATTGCGCTGTGCCACAGCCACCGAAGCCACACACAGCAGCGCACACGCCAGCGTTCTATGTTTCTTTTTGAGCATAGACAAAATACAATTCCACAACGATAGAACGCCCAAATGCTTCAAAAATTGTTGCAAAAATAGTGTTTTTTCTTGAAATTCAGGCAATAAATCGACAAAAAAAGGCTAAACAGCGCAAAAAAGACGGCAAGCAGGTCAAAATTAGAACGCCAATTTCAGTTGTGTGTCGAGCAGTTGGAAGGTGAGACGGTGGTGCGGTGTGGTGCCATATTGAGCGATGGCGGCGCGGTGTGCAGCGGTAGGATAACCTTTGTTGTCGCGCCAAGCGTAGTGCGGAAACTGCGCATCTAAGCGGCGCATATACTCGTCGCGGTGCGTTTTGGCCAAGACCGAAGCAGCGGCAATCGACAGATATTTGCCATCGCCTTTGACGATAGTTTGGTGCGGAATGTCGTGGTAGGGTTTGAAGCGGTTACCGTCGATAATGAGATGTTCGGGGCGCACCGCCAGCGCATCGATGGCGCGGTGCATTGCCAAAATGCTGGCGTTCAAAATGTTTATCTCGTCGATTTCGTGCGGCGACACCTGCGCCACCGCCCAAGCCACCGCCTCGCTCTCGATGACGGGACGAAGCGTTTCGCGCTGCCGCTCGGTGAGTTGTTTGCTGTCGTTGAGCAACTGATTTTCAAAATCGTTGGGCAAAATCACAGCGGCGGCAAAGACAGGACCCGCCAAACAACCACGCCCCGCTTCGTCGCAACCAGCCTCGATGCAGGCTGGTTCGAAAAAGTGCAGCAAAGGCGAATGTTGTTTCATTCTTCCGAAATAAAATAGTGAAAGAAAAATGAACAATGGTCAGTTAGTCATCACCGCTAAATGATTTCCAACGCCTAATTCTCAATTTTCTTAAACAGAACTGCAGCGTTGTGTCCGCCGAAGCCGAATGTGTTCGACAGGGCGGTGCGCAATTCGCGTTTTTGTGCCGTATTGAATGTAAAATTCAGGTCGTAGTCCACATCGGGGTCTTTGTCGTTCTCGTCGAAATTAATGGTGGGCGGCACAATGCCGTGCTTCAACGCCAACACGCTGATAACCGCTTCGATAGCGCCAGCACCGCCAAGCAGGTGGCCGGTCATCGATTTGGTGGCACTCATATTGAGTTTGTAGGCGTGTTTGCCAAAAAGTTGTTTCACAGCGTGCATTTCGGCCACATCGCCGAGCGGCGTAGAGGTGCCGTGCAGATTGATATAGTCGATATCCTCGATGGCGAGTTCCGCATCGGCAATGGCGTTGCGCATTACCAGTTCGGCGCCGTGCCCTTCGGGGTCGGGGGCGGTCATGTGGTAGGCATCGGCACTGAGTCCGCAGCCCGCCAGTTCGGCGTAGATTTTTGCACCGCGCGCCACTGCGTGTTCGTACTCTTCGAGAATGAGCACTGCGCCACCTTCGCCAAGCACAAATCCATCGCGGCTTTTGCTAAACGGCCGCGAAGCCGTGGCGGGCGAGTCGTTGCGTGTAGAGAGCGCGTGCATCGAACTGAATGCACCGATGCACGATTCGGAGATGACCGATTCTGCGCCGCCCACAACAATCATATCGGCTTTGTTTAGGCGTATGTAGTTGAACGCTTCGGAGAGTGCCAAATTGGACGAGGCGCAGGCGGCCGTGGTCGAGAAATTGGGACCGCGCAGACCATATTTTATCGAGACGAAGCCCGCCGCCATATTTGGAATCAGTTTCGTCATCAGAAACGGATTGAAGCGTGGCCCGATGGTCTCGCGCACTTTGGCGTAGTCGAGCATCTCGTCTTCGTACGAACGGAGTCCACCGATGCCCACGCCGAAAATCACGCCAACGCGGTCTTTATCGGTCTGTTCCAAATCGATGCCGCAGTCGGCTATGGCTTGGTCGGCAGCAATCATGGCAAACTGCTCGTAGCGGTCCATCTTGCGCAGTTCTTTGCGGTCGATGAAGGGTGTCGCGTCGAAGTTTTTTACCTCGCAAGCGAAATGTACTTTGAATTTTTCGGGGTTGAACAGAGTGATAGGTGCTGCGCCACTACGCCCACGAACAACGCTGTCCCACAATTCGGGGACAGTGTTTCCGAGCGGAGTTACGGCACCAAGTCCTGTTACCACAACTCGTTTTAGTTCCATACAAAAGAGGGTAAAAGTGCTTACTTAAGCGACATTTGCCTTGATTTGTTCGATGGCGTCGCCTACTGTTACGATTTTTTCGGCAGCATCTTCGGGAATGGTGATGTTGAATTCCTTTTCAAACTCCATTATCAGTTCTACTGTGTCGAGCGAGTCAGCACCAAGGTCGGCGGTGAAACTGGCTTCGTTGGTAACTTCCGAGATGTTTTTACCGAGTTTTTCCGCGATTATCTCTTTCACTTTTTCTTCTAATTCCATAATACAAAAAAAAATTAGTTGATAAATTTAGTTCAAAAAAGTGGCTCTTGAAACAAAAACCGCGGCAAAAGTAGTGTTTTTTTTCCAAACGCACGCCATTTTGGCAAAAAATGTTCCGCTAAAAATAGTTAATTCGCTCAAAATCAGACAATTACAATTTAACAATTCGACTTTGCTCGCGAAGTGCGGCGGCACACGCCCGAAAATGTGGAATAAATTGTGTATTTTTGCGGCGTCAATCAGTTAGGAAATCGATAGATTATGTTTTTGAGTATCGTTTGGGACGCCGACCCCGTAGTTTTTTCTGTCGGTGCGCTGTCGGTGCGCTGGTATGGACTTTTGTACGCCACTGGATTCTTTTTGGGCATCACGCTCATCGGCAAGACTTTCAAACACGATGGTGCGCCCGACTCGTGGCTCGACAAGGTGTTTATCTGGATGGTGGTGGCAGTGATTGTTGGCGCACGCCTTGGGCATGTTTTTTTCTACGATTGGGACTACTACCGCGAACATCTCGCCGAAATTCCGATGGTGTGGCACGGCGGGCTGGCCAGTCACGGCGGCGCAATGGCCATACTGCTTTGCTGCTGGCTGCTATCGAAATATCTGACCAAACAGAAAATGTGGTGGCTGGGCGACCGACTTTTTATCGGTTGTGCGCCAGTGGCTTGCATGATACGCATTGGCAACCTGATGAACTCCGAAATATACGGCACGCCCACCGACCTGCCGTGGGGATTTGTGTTCCTGCGCGGACAGGAGCAATTTTGCGGCACAGTGGACAACTTTGAGGCGTGCCTTGCGCCACAACTCTGCTGCCCGCCCAGCGAATGGCTGCCCTGCCACCCCACGCAACTGTACGAAGCGTTGGCATATCTCATTGTTTCGGTGCTGCTCATTTGGCTCTATTGGCGCAAAGATGGCGGCAAATACTACGGCTTGCTGTCGGGCATCGGGTTCACGGGCGTGTTTGTAGCACGGCAGATAATCGAACTCATCAAAAACGACCAATCGGCGTTCGAAGCCAATATGACCTTCAACATGGGACAGTGGTTGAGCGTTCCGTTCGTAATTTTGGGCGTTTGGCTCATTGTGCGTGCACTCAAACGAGGCAAGCAAGAGTTTGTATTGCCGCAAGAAAAGCCGAAAAAATGATAACCGCAGCGGAACTTTTGGAGGTTGGCGCAACGGGCAAAACGCACGGTGTGGGCGGCGAAGTAGCGTGCCAAATCGATGTGGATTTCGATTGGGAGCAGTGCCGCTACTTTGTGTTCGATATGGACGGCATTTTTGTGCCATTTTTCATCGGAACGGTGCGCGACAAAAATGCTGCGACCAAATTGGTCAAATTTCTCGACATCGACGACGAAGCCAGCGCGCGCAAACTCTGCAACAAAACCATCTACATCGACAAAACACTTGCCGCCAACAGCGAACAGTTGGCACTCGACTACTTTGTGGGCTTTACCGTAATCGACCAAAAACTTGGCACGCTCGGCACCATCGATGCGGTGGACGACAGCACCGCCAACGCCCTTTTTGCCATCGGCGACCGCCTGATTCCCGTGTGCGAAGAGTTTATTTGCGACATCGACCACGCCCACAAAACGCTCCACACCGCCCTACCCGAAGGACTTTTTACGCTGTAAAAAAAATCGCTATTGACAAAAGTGAGCAAAAACAGCAAGTTTTGTCAGTAGAAAAATTTTTAGCAGAAAAAACGGCAAAATTTGCATAATCGAAAGATAATGAGTATCTTTGCACACTGAACAAAGTCAAAAAAATGCCAGTTTAGGACACGGCTTCTTTGTCGCTATTGACAAAAGTAGGCAAAAACAGCAGATTTTGTCAGTAGGAAAAAGCATAAAACAATGGTTACACGCACACACTATTTGCAACAACTAGAGGCACTCCGAGGGCAACACTTGATAAAAGTTATCACTGGCATCCGCCGATGTGGCAAATCGACGCTAATGGTGGCTTTTCAACAGCGGCTACAGTCGCAAGGTGTGGCACACGAACAAATCATCGCGCTCAATTTCGAAGAGCGCCGACACAGCGAATATCAGCGTTGGCAGGAAGCTTACGACACCATAGCAGCGCAAATGATCAAGCCGCAGCAGTACTACATCTTCTTGGACGAAGTACAGCAACTGCCGCAGTTTGAGCGACTGATTGATGCGCTTTTTGTGCTACCAAATGTGGATTTGTATGTTACAGGCTCCAATGCTTACCTGCTGTCGAGCGAGTTGGCAACACTGCTTTCGGGGCGCTATGTAGCAATCCATCTGCACCCTTTCTCGTTTGCTGAGTACATTGCAGCATTTCCCAACGAGCATAATACCGACCGTCTGTTCCGTCAGTACCTCAACGCTTCGTGCTTCCCAGAGGCGGTCAACCTGCAAAGCAGCGCACCAGATATGGTCAATGCATACCTGCGCTCTCTGTATGACACGGTGGTAACCAAAGATATTATTCAGCACTATCGCCTGCGCAAAGGCGACCAACTGCAAGCCATTGTGCCTTTTATCTACGACAGTATCGGCAGTGTGGTGTCGGCAAATAATATCGCCACGGCATTGCAACAGGGAGGGAAACTGTCGCACAACACCGTGCAGAAGATGCTCGACTACTTGAGTATGTCGTATCTCATCTATCCCGTTCGTTTGTACAATATCAAAGGCAAACAACTCTTGCGCAACAACTACAAGTACTATGTGGTAGACCTTGGTTTGCGCAACATATTACAAGCCAATCGCTATGATACAGATTTAGGACACAAATTGGAAAATGTTATCTACTTTGAGTTGTTGCGCCGCGGAGGGGAAGTCTATGCAGGCAAATCGGATACGGGAGAGGTGGATTTTGTGGTCAAACATCCTAATGGGCAAATGGAGTATTACCAAGTAGCCTTCACCACTAGCGACGAAAAGACCTTGCAACGAGAACTATCGTCCTTACTTCGTATTCGCAATGCCTATCCCAAATACCTGCTCACCATGGACTACGACAATACTACCATTCAAGGCATTCAAAAACGCAATGTAGTCGATTGGTTGTTAGAAGAGGTTTTGAGAACATAGACTTTTTAATTGATAATTGACATAGATTTCTAGTTATCGGTTTGAAAATTTGAAATCAAAAATCACTCTCATACTTTATAAACTTTACACACTTTTCCAAACTAATACAAATGT
>CAVGYO010000027.1:0-15499 GCA_963633255.1 Erysipelotrichaceae bacterium | reverse complement strand
AATTGTCATTGCGGCTTCGCCGCCTCACTCCTCACTTATCTTGCTACTTGCTACTCACATCTTGCTACTAATTATCCTGATTTGCTTGCCGAGTGCGGTATTGACACTGTGACCAGGGTATTTGGCTACGACTTTGCCCAAAATGGGTTGTCCCACGAGCGAGAGGTCGCCTATCAGGTCGAGCAGTTTGTGGCGCGCGGGTTCGTTTTCGAAGCGCAGTGCGCTCAAGTAGCCGAGCGAATCGACTTTGGGGCAGGGCTGTCCGAGCAGGTCGGAGAGGCGCTGCAACTCGTCGTGCGCCACGGGTTTGTCGTAGATTACCAGCGCATTGTTCAGGTCGCCACCGCGAATGAGGTTCATCTTGAGCAGCGGCTCGAGTTCGCGCACAAACACAAAGGTGCGGCAGGGCGCAATCTCGGTGGCAAAATCCTGAAAGTTGTCGATTTGTGCGGTTTGATGGCTCAAAACGGGCGAGTCGAAACCGATTTCGATCGCTATCGAGAAGTGGTCGTCGGGCAAAATTTCGATGCGCGAAACGCCGTTCGGGGCTTGGTACACCACTTTTTCGGTGATGGTCAGAAAATTTTTCTCGGTCTGTTGCTCTACGATGCCCACTTTGGCAATCTCTTCCATGTAGATGCGCGCGCTGCCGTCCAATATCGGAAATTCTGGCGCGTTCACCTCGATGAGGCAGTTGTCGATGCCCGAGGCGTAGAGTGCCGCAAGTCCGTGTTCCACGGTGCTGACTTGCGCGTCGCCTTGGCGCAATACAGTGCCGCGTGTTGTTTCGGTTACATTTTCGGCCAACGCCTTGATTTCTGGTCTGTTTGGTAGGTCGATGCGGCGTATGGTGTAGCCTGTGTTTTCGGCGGCTGGCATCATGCGCATCTCTATCTGAAGTCCGGTGTGGAGGCCTTTTCCTGTCAGTGTGAAAGCCGCTCCGAGCGTTTTTTGCTTCATATCAGTGTTGCTTTTCAGAATCAAAATCGATGTCTATTTTTTTAGTTCGTTCAACTGTTTTTCGAGTTCGTCGATGCGGCGCAGCAGGTCGGGCAAGCGTCGTTCGGCCACAACCATGCGGCGGTATTTTATGGCAGAGGTCATGGGGGCACCTTGCCACTGTTTGCCTGTTTCGGCGATGGAGGCGTTCACGCCCGTTTTTGCGCCAAACATATTGCCGTCGGCGATGGTGATATGCCCCACAACGCCCACTTGCCCCGCCAAAACGCAGTGTTTGCCGATTTTTGCCGAGCCAGCAATGCCGCTTTGTGCGGCCATGGCGGTGTGTTCGCCTATTTCGACATTGTGCGCCACTTGGCACAGATTGTCAATTTTCACGCCCGAATGAATGTGGGTCGAACCCATGGTGGCGCAGTCGATGGTGGCGTTTGCGCCTATCTCGATGTCGTCGTCGAGTTTGACATTGCCAATCTGTGGAATTTTGTTGTAGCGTCCTTCGGCATCGGGCGCAAAGCCGAATCCGTCGGCACCTAGCACTACGCCCGAGTGAATGATGCAGCGTTGCCCGATTTCGCAGTTTTCGTAAACCGAAACATTTGCAAAAATCGTGGTGTCGTTGCCCACTTTCACATTATTGTCGAGAACGGTGTGCGGATAGATTTTTACATTGTCGCTGATTTGCACATTTTCGCCCAACACGGCGTAGGCACCGATATAGACATTTTCGCCGATTTTTGCCGATGTCGGCACGATGGCGGTGGCGTGTATGCCGCTGCGTTTGGGTTTCATCGAATCGGCCAGTTGCAGCAATTTTGCCAGCGATTGGTAGGCACTATCGACTTTGATGAGCGTGGCAGCGATGGGCTGTTCTGGCACAAAAGTCTTGTCGACCAGCACTACATCGGCCTTGGTGGTGTAGATAAAGTGCGCATATTTCGGGTTCGACAGAAAAGTGAGCGTGCCTGGGCGGCCTTCTTCTATTTTTGCAAATTTGCCAACGGCAACTTCCTTATTCCCAACGACTTCGCCATGCAGAAAGTCGGCAATTTGTTGTGCGGTAAATTTCATTTTGTGTCGATTGATTAGACCTTATTTTTATAATGATGCTTTTCGAGCGAAAAATGTTGCACGCATCGGTTGCGATTTACGAAAAAAGTGCGCTGGCAGTCTTTTTCCTACCGGCGCACTCTTTTTTTTCAAACATATTTACTCTTCGTTCAGGGTCAAACGCTTGAATGCAGTGCAGGTCAAGTGTTTCTGTTCGAGCAGTTCTTTCACAGTCAGTTTGCCTGCGTCGTCGCCGCCCTCGTACTTCTGTTCGAGCAGTGTGTACTCTTTGAAGAATTTTGCCATACGGCCTGCAGCGATGCTTTGAATCATCTGCTCGGGCAGGTGAGCGGCTTTTTCTTCGGCTACGCTCTTTTTGATTTCGCGTGCTTTTTCGGCCTGTTCGGGTGTGAGCCAGCCTTTGGCGGTGTTCGATTCGATGTGGTCTTCGCTATCGACATGTGCTGGGTTGATGCCCGCTTTTTTCAGTGCCACTTCGACGGCTTTTGCCACCTGTTCGGCTTTGGTTTTTTCGATAGCAACGGCCAGTTCGCGATCTTTCACCTCTTGCGGCACGCCAGCCTCGTCGATGGCCACAGGTGCCATGGCGGCAATGTGCATTGCCACGCCGTGAATGGTCTCATATTCGGCATCTTTTTCGGCAAAAGCAACGATGGTAGCCAGTTTGTTGCCTGGGTGTACATAGGCGGTAACCGTCTCACCTTCGACGAAACTGTAGTCTTCCATCTCCATTTTTTCGCCCGTTATGCCCGAGCGTTCGGTGATGAGTTCAGCCACCGTGCGGTCGCCGATGGTCAGTGCTTTCAATGCTTCGACATTGGCAGGTTTTTGCGCCATCGCCAAGTCGAGAATTTTTTGTACCAATGCGATGAAGTCGGCATTTTTGGCAACGAAGTCGGTTTCGCATTTCACAGCCAGCAACGCAGCAAATTTGCCTTCGGCTTTGGCCAGCACGCAGCCTTCGGAGGCCGAGCGGTCGGAGCGTTTGGCGGCGATGGCTTGGCCGCGTTTGCGGATAATTTCGATGGCTTTTTCCATGTCGGCACCAGCCTCTTCCAGTGCTTTTTTGCAGTCCATCATGCCTGCGCCAGTCATGGTGCGCAGTTTTTGTATTTCGGCGATTGATACAGCCATAGTAGTTCTTGTTTTAATGTGGTTACTTTTTGTTTTTCAAGAAAAAGAGCGTTACGAAACACCGTTTTGCCTGTGTCCGCAACGCTCGTCGTATTCAGTTTTGGTAGCGACCAAAACTTATTCTTCGGCGGCAGCAGGTGCTTCTTCTGTCGTCGTTTCTTCTTTCGGAGTGCGTTTGGCGCGTGTGCGGCGCTCTTTTACTTCGGGAACCTCTTCGCCCTCTTCTTCCGATTTTTCGAGTTTGCGCTCTTGTGCGCCCTCTTTCAGCGCATCGACCATGGCCGAAACGATGATTTCGATAGATTTTGTGGCGTCGTCGTTGGCAGGAATGACAAAATCAACGCCAATCGGGTTCGAGTTGGTATCGACAATGCCAAACACGGGAATGCCCAAGCGTTGTGCCTCGGCCACAGCGATGTTTTCTTTCATCACATCGACTACGAAGAGTGCGGCTGGCAGACGGCTCATATCGGCGATAGAACCGAGGTTCTTCTCCAATTTGGCGCGTTGGCGCGTGATTTGCAGTTTTTCGCGTTTCGACAGGTTGGCAAATGTGCCGTCGTTCGACATGCGGTCGATGGCGTCCATCTTTTTCACCGCTTTGCGAATAGTTGGGAAGTTGGTGAGCATACCGCCTGCCCAGCGTTCGGTGATGTAGGGCATACCTGCTTCGGCAGCCTTTTCGGCAACGATTTGTTTGGCCTGCTTTTTCGTGGCAACGAACAGCACGCGTTTGCCCGATTTGGCAATCTGTTTCATGGCGTCGGCGGCCTCGTCGATTTTAACGACTGTTTTGTGCAGGTCGATGATGTGGATTCCGTTGCGCTCCATAAAGATGTAGGGCGCCATTGCGGGATTCCATTTGCGTTTGAGGTGTCCAAAGTGAGCACCTGCCTCCAAAAGTTCTTGGAAATTTGTTCTTGGCATTTTGTTTGTTTTTTTTGTTGTTTACCTTCTTTTTACTTTTTTTGTCAAGCAATCATCAAGTAGTTGCGCGTGGCAAGTCTAAATGATTTAGATACTAAACAAGATATATCGTGCGCAAGCAGACCAGATGGAACATCTGGCTGCATGCGGCGATAGTTCGGATTAACGCTTCGAGAATTGGAAACGCTTGCGTGCTTTCGGACGGCCCGGTTTTTTGCGCTCCACTTCGCGCGAGTCGCGGGTCATGAAACCAGCCTGTTTCAGTGCGGTTTTGTCCTCGGGGTTGATTTTGACCAATGCGCGAGCGATGGCAAGGCGCAGTGCTTCGGCTTGGCCTTTGATACCGCCGCCAATCAGGTTCACTTTGATGTCGTATTTTTCGGCGGCTTCCAATTTGTTCAGCGGTTGCATCACAATGTATTGGAGCATTGCCGACGGGAAATAGGCGTTCAGTTCGCGTTTGTTGATGACGATGCTGCCTTTTCCCGGAGCGACGAACACGCGGGCGACAGCCGCTTTTCTTCTTCCTACTGCATTTACTACTTCCATGTTCGACATTATTTAATGGTGTTTAAATCGATGAGTTTGGGTTGCTGTGCCTCGTGTGGGTGTTCGGTGCCTACATACACATGCAGGTTGTCCATCAGTTTGGCAGCCAGTTTGTTTTTGGGCAGCATGCCTTTCACAACTTTTTCTACCAATTTAACTGGGTTTTGGTCGAACATCTCTTGCGGCGTTTGTGCGCGCTGACCGCCGGGGTAGAGCGAATAGGTGAGATAGATGCGATCTGTCCATTTTTTGCCCGTCAAGCGCACTTTGTCGGCGTTGATGATGATGACATTGTCGCCGCAATCGACATGTGGCGTGAAGTTGGGTTTGTATTTGCCGCGCAGCAGTTTGGCTACTTTCGAGGCCATGCGACCCAGCACCATGTCTGTTGCATCGACTATCACCCACTCTTTTTGCACAGTGGCCTTGTTGGCCGACACTGTTTTGAAACTTAATGTATCCACAATTTGTTGTTTTTTTTGAAATTTTACAATTTCGCCCATTTTGTGCCGACTCGTTGCTTCTTTTGGCGCGGGCTAATTCGCACCATTCGATACCGAACCTGCTGTAAATGAACTTGTTACAAGGTTTGGATAATATTTTGGGACTGCAAAGGTACTACTTTTTTTGCTGATACTCAAATTGTTTGTCTATTTTTTGCAAATTTTTTCTCAACAGGCGGTTTCGGTCGATGGTTCGTTGTCCTCTTTTTTGGCAAAAAGCACTTGTTGGCAGTAGAGTACGCCAGCGGCAGCGAAGAGCCCAAGCACGAACGATGCAACGAGCAGCATTTTCAACTTCGGGCTCACGGGGAGATTGAAAGTGTAGGCTGGGTCGATGGTGCGCATCTCGTCGATGTCGGACGACTCTTGCAGCAGTGCCAACTCGTATTGCTGTTGCAGTCTGACATAGAGTGCCTGTTTTATTTCGCGTTCGCGCAGAAGAGCGGTGTATTCGCGTTCGAGTGCAGGCACTTGGTTAATCTGCTGCTCGTAGGTGCGGTTTTTGGTTTGCAGGTCGCGCTTGGTGATGGTGAGGCTCTCTTTCAGATTGCCGATGGTTTGCAGTATGTTTTGGCGCATCAGGCGTATTTCGGCCAGCGTCTGGTTGATAATCGGGTTGGTGGCGTTGGTGCTGCGCTCCATGCGCAAGTATTTGAGTACCAGTCCGTTGTATTGTGTCATCATCTTGCCGAGCGACTCGTCGCTGACGCCTGTGTTGTTGGGTATCAGGTCGCCGTCTTGGGCTTTTCGCAGATACTCTTCGATGAACGACACAAGGTTGTATTCGATGTCGGTGGCGGCAATTTGCTTTTCGTATTCGCTCGATGTGGCGAGTGTGATTTGTGCTTGTGTGGCGATGTCGGCTATGTTATGATTTTTTTTGTAGCATTCTATCTGTTCTTCCAAAGCGAGTAGTTCCTGTTTGGTTATGTTCAAACGCATGGCAAAAAAAGTTGCCGATTTGTTGTGTCTGACGGTGTTTTCGATCTGTTCGCCAGCATTGTAGAGGGTGATAAGGCAGTCTATCAGCGCCTCGTTTTTGCGTGGGCTGCCCGATGTGTACGACAGTTCGATGGTGTTGGTCTTTTTGCTTGTTGCGTTGATAGTGAGTTCTTTTTGTATCTGCTCGATGCGCGATTTGAGGCTGGCCACATAGAAATAGACATGGTAGGTGCCGTCGTCCTCTTCGGGAATGATGATGTTTTCGGGCAGTTCGGTAAACGAGAATATGCCCCACGGTGTTTCTACAGCCGACAGGTCGGTGGTTTCGCATTTGTGGCGGGTGGTGGTGCGCTCCACTTTGCGTTTGAACCAGAGTTTATAGGTGCCATCGCTGCGTTTTTTTACCTCTACTTGAAGACCGCCGCGCATTTTGTTGCCAAAGGCTTCGGGGGTGGTCATCAGCAGTGGGCTGGTGCCGTATTGCTCTATTTTGCGCCAGCCAATTTTGCGTTTTGTGGTGGTGCGCATTCCGAGTTTTTCGATGGTTTGCCCGATCAGTTGGCGTGTGCGCATTATCTCCATCTCGTTTTCGATGTCGCTTGCGCCGCCCATAAAGTCGGCAGCCGTGAATCCGCCTATCGATATGTTGCTCAATGCGCTGGTGGCACTTTGGCCGCGCAAGAGCAGTGTGGCCGAGGTTTTGAATTGCGGTTCGGCTTGCAGGTAGTAGAGTACTGCCAGTGTGCAGCACACGCCTATGGCTATAGCAAACAGATACCATTTGCGCAGACAGAGTCGCAGTAGTGCCAAAACATCTATCTCGTTGTCGGAAATTTTAATTTTTTCTGCCATAATAATATGGTGTATTTTTCGATTTTATTTAACAAGGGAAACGATAACGGTTGCCATCGATGCCAATGTCGAGATGGTACTCAGGTAGATGGTAGCGTTGGCTGCCACGGTTTGGTGGTAGCGCATATTGCCTGGCTCAACATAGATGACATCGTTTTGTTGCAGGTAGTAGTAGGGCGACGAGAGCAGGTCGGGTTTGGTCAGGTCGATGCGCACAAACTCTTTGGCGCCGCTAGCGTTTTCGCGTATCAGCAGCACATTGTCGCGACGACCATACACGGTCATGTCGCCAGCCAAGCCGAGCGCCTCCATCATGCTGATGCGCTCGTTGCCGATGGTGTAGGAGCCGGGGCGCAACACCTCGCCGAGCACAGTTACCTTGTAGTTCATAAACTGTATGGTAACATTCGGGTCTTTCAGGTAGGCTTTCAGTTTGTCTTGTAGCAGTGCGATGGCTTCCGATTTTTTCAAGCCACCGATTTTTATTCGCCCAAGCACGGGGAAGTCGATTTCGCCGTTGATATCGACCAGATAGGGTTGGAACGATGGTGTTTGGTAGATTTGCGACGAACTTGGCGACGCGTATGCCACCACAGGCAGGTTGAACGGTGCCACGGCTTCGGGGTCGAGTGCCGAGACGACTATTTTCAGCATATCGTCGGGGCAGATGCGCGCCTCGTGTTGTGCGGCACCCACCAGTTCGTTGGTTGTCCCAACGCCGTTGAAGTAGGGCACTTTTTTGCGCATCGAGCAGGAGTTGCACGCAACGAGCGCAGCCATCAATAGTGCTATTGGCAGGAGTTGTCTCTTCATTTCAGTAGTCGATTAACGGTTTCCGTATTGTTGTTCGTAGTATTTTTGGTAGGCGCCGCTGGTGATGCGATCGACCCACGCTTCGTTGGCCAAGTACCAATCGACGGTTTTTTCGAGTCCTTCGGCAAATTGTAGCGATGGGTGCCAGCCGAGTTCGCGTTGCAGTTTCGACGAGTCGATGGCGTAGCGCAAGTCGTGACCAGCGCGGTCGGTTACGAATGTTATCAGTTTTTCCGATTCGCCCTCGGCGCGTCCCAATTTGCGGTCCATTATTTTGCAGAGCAGGCGTATCAGGTCGATGTTTGTCCACTCGTTGTTGCCGCCGATATTGTAGGTTTCGCCGTCTTTGCCATTATGAAATATGGTGTCGATGGCGCGTGCGTGGTCGTCTACATAGAGCCAGTCGCGCACATTTTCGCCTTTGCCGTAAATCGGAATCGGTCGATGGTGTTTGATGTTGTTGATGGCCAGCGGAATCAGTTTTTCGGGGAAATGGTGCGATCCGTAGTTGTTCGAGCAGTTCGACACCACCACGGGCAGTCCGTAGGTGTCGTGATAAGCACGCACAAAGTGGTCGCTCGAGGCTTTGCTGGCCGAGTAGGGCGAGTGCGGCGCATATTTTGTCTGTTCGGTGAAAAAAGTGCCGTCTTTTTCGAGTGCGCCATACACTTCGTCGGTCGAAATGTGGTAAAAACGCTTGCCCGCCATGTCGTTTTTCCAGAGTTCTTTGGCGGCGTGCAGCAGGTTGCAGGTGCCAAACACATTGGTGCGTACAAAGGCAAACGGGTCGGTAATGGAGCGGTCGACATGCGATTCGGCGGCCAAGTGAATGACGCCATCGGGGCGGTACTGCTCAAAAATTTTCACGATGGCTTCGTAGTCGGTAATGTCGGCTTTGACGAAGGTGTAGTTCGGCTTCGTATCGATGTCGGTCAGGTTTTCCAAATTGCCCGCATAGGTGAGCGCATCCAGATTTACGATGTGATAGTCGGGATATTTGTTCACAAAAAGGCGCACCACATGCGAGCCGATAAAGCCCGCGCCGCCTGTAATGACAATGGTTCGTTTCATTTTCTTCGAAGTAGATTTTCGGGTCAAATATCAATCTGCAAAGGTACGCTATTTTTCGCAATTTTCAAAATGCAATTTTAGTTCCATGTGTGCCGCTTTCGCAGTGCTGCGTCGAGTGCGTCGTAGTTGGGAAAAATGGAGCGCATCAACTGCACGAATCGCGGGCCGTGGTTCATTTCGCGCGTGTGGCAGAGTTCGTGTACCAGCACCAAATCGATGAGTTCGTCGGGCAGGAGCATCAGGCTGTGGCTCAAGTTGATGTGCTTTTGTGCCGAGCAACTGCCCCAGCGTGTTTTTGCGCCGTTGATGCGCACTTGCGCATAGCGAAAGCCATATTTTTGCGCCAATGCGTGCAGACGGTCGGGCAGTATTTTTTCGGCCTCGATTTTTAGAAAATGTTCTATCAAACGCTTGATTTTCAGTTGATTGCTGTCGCTGTTTAGGTCGTCGGTTGTGCGGTAATAGACGATGACTTCACTGTCGGTGCGCTCGGCAACAAACAGTGCCTTGATGTCCGCTTTTTGCTGCAATCGCACCACAAAGCGGTTGGTTTCGAGGCGTGTTTCGGGCGTAAAACGGAGTTTCGTCTGGGGCGTCTGTGCCATCTTTTGGCGTGCTGCCAAAATCCACGCCACACGCTCGGCCGAAAGCGGAAAAACGCACGCTGCCAATCTCGGGTGAGCCGTAATGCGCACACGCTCGGCCGACACACTATAACTGATGCCGCGCGCATTGCGGCGCGTACAAAATTCGATAAGACCGATGTCGGGGTGCTGCACAAACTGTTTCACACCGCAAAGGTACGAAATTTAGTGTGAAAGTGTGAAAGTGTGAAAGTGTGAAAGTGTGAAGGTTTTGTTGAAGCGAATGAATTTGTCAGATCAAAGATAATCCTCCCCAAAAATGGCGATCTCAATTTTTGTTACAAAGATTTTCCGCTCTAAACTTGTCTTGCACCGAAAAAAGAGTTACCTTTGTTTTCTGTTTGAAGGAGAGTGCCGCCATGTCGATTTACCACGACATACTGAAACGCTACTGGGGTTACGACGATTTTCGGCCGTTGCAACTCGACATCATCGAGTCGGTGGGCAGTGGGCGCGATACGCTCGGGTTGATGCCTACGGGCGGCGGCAAATCTATCACATTCCAAGTGCCTGCGCTGGCGATGGAGGGCGTCTGCATTGTGGTTACGCCGCTCATTGCGCTGATGAAAGACCAAGTGGAAAACCTGCGCACACGCGGTGTGAAGGCCACTGCCATCTATTCGGGTATGTCGCAAGCCGAAATTCTGACCGCTTTCGAAAATTGCGAACTGGGCGACTACAAATTTCTCTATGTTTCGCCCGAACGGTTGGGCACAGAATTGTTTCAAAAACGGCTCAAATTTCTGAAAATCAGTATGATAGCGGTCGATGAGTCGCACTGCATTTCGCAGTGGGGCTACGATTTTCGTCCGTCGTATCTGAAAATTGCCGACATTCGCACGCATCTGCCCGGCGTGCCTGTGCTGGCGCTCACGGCTACCGCCACGCCCGAAGTGGTCGACGATATTCAAGAGCGGCTGCATTTTGCCGAAAAGAATCTGTTTCGCAAGAGTTTCGAGCGCAAAAATCTGACCTATGTCGTGCGCAATATCGAGGACAAACTCGAGCAACTGCTCCACATTTTGCACCGCGTGCCTGGCACATCGGTGGTCTATGTGCGCAGCCGCAAACGCACCAAGGAGATTTCCGATTTTTTGCTGGAACATGGCATCAGTTCCGACTACTACCACGCTGGACTTTCGGACGAGGAGAAGGACCGCAAACAGCAGGCGTGGAAGTCGGGCGCGTGCCGCGTTATTGTTTCGACCAACGCATTTGGCATGGGCATCGACAAACCCGATGTACGCACCGTGATTCACATCGACCTGCCCGACACGCTCGAAGCCTATTTTCAGGAGGCTGGGCGTGCTGGCCGCGACGAAAAACGCGCTTATGCCGTGCTGCTCTACAACAAAACCGACGAGACGAAACTCAAAAAACGCATCAGCGACGAATTTCCCGACAAAGCCTACATTGCCAAAGTGTATCAAACGCTGGCCGACTACTACAAAGTGGGCATCGGGTCGGGTTTTGAGGCGGTTTTCCCAATCAATCCGCAGCAGTTTTGTCTCGAGTGCCATTTGCCGCTCAATCCGACCTATAACGCACTGAAAATGTTGCAGTTGGCGGGCTATATCGAGGTTACCGAAGAACTCGACAACCCATCGAAACTGATGTTCACCGTGTTGCGCGACCAACTCTACAATTTTCGTATGAAAAATGCCGCCGCCGACCAACTCATCGAGGTGCTACTGCGCTCATACACAGGCGTTTTTGCCGATATGGTGCATATCAACGAAGATGTGATTGCGCAACGCCTTGGCTGGACGCGTCAACAGGTGTACGACCAACTCTGTGCGTTGGCGCAAAATGGCATTGTGAAATATGTGCCATTCAAAAAAACACCGCTGCTCATCTACACGCAGGCACGCATCGACAGCGCACGCCTTGTGCTGCCGCGCGAGGTTTACGAAGACCGCCGTGAACGCTATGTGCGACGCATCGAGGCGGTGTTGCGCTATGCCAACGAAACGAGCCTCTGCCGCAGCCAACTGTTGCTCGACTATTTCGGCGAAACGAGTGCGCACCGTTGCGGCCAGTGCGATACCTGTATTGCGCAGCGGTCGGCGGAACTAAAAATGAAGAAGTTTGCCGAAATTGAGCAACTCGTAACCACCGAACTCGTTGCTGAACCGCAGCCCGTTTATGCGCTTGTGCAGAAAATCGGTCGCCCCGAATCCGATGTGATGCAGGTGCTGCGCCATCTGCTCGATCAACAAAAAATAGAGCAGAACACACAGATGAAATTGAGCGTGAAACGATAACGCTCCACGCCCATTCTCTGACAAAAAATCTCGTTACAACGCCTCCAAAATGGCGACAAGCAGTTGCCAAAAACGCTCGGTAGCGGCAATTTCGAGCCGCTCGTCGGGCGAATGTACGCCGCGCATCGTTGGTCCCATCGACACCATATCCAGATGCGGATATTTCTCGCTAAACAAGCCGCATTCCAAGCCAGCGTGTATGGCGCGTATTTTGGCTTTTTGCCCAAAAAGTCGCTCGTAGGTCGCTGCGGTGAGCGTGGCCAGCGGCGAATGTGGATTTGGTTTCCAGCCCGGATAGCCGTCGCCGTGGGTAACCGCTGCGCCAGCCAGCACAAACACACTTTCGACCATGCGTGCGGCATCGTGTTTGGCCGATTCTACCGAACTGCGTTGGCTTGTGGTGATGAGAATTTCGTTGTCGCTCGGCATTTTTACCGATGCCAAATTGGTTGAAGTTTCGACCAGTCCCGGCATATTGTCGCACATACGCAGTACGCCGTGCGGACAAGCGTAAAGCGCGGCTATCAGGCGGTTGGCACTCTTTTGGTCGATAACGGTCGCAGGTTTTTGTGCCGATTCGAGGTCGATTTGCAGATTTGGCTCTGTGGCGACCAGTTCCGCCTCGACATCGGCGGCAAAACGGTTCAAATTCACGCGCAGTGTCTCTTTGTAATCCATCGGCACAGCGGCTATGGCCGTGGCTTCGCGCGCAATGGCGTTGCGCAGATTGCCGCCATCTATTGTGGCGAGCGTCAAATTGGTTTCGTGCGCTGTTTGCCACAAAAAACGCGTCAGAATTTTGATGGCGTTGCCATGCCCTTTGTCGATATCGTCGCCACTGTGACCGCCCGCCAAACCTTTCACTGTCAGGCGGAAATAGAAGCGTCCGTCGGGCGCACTTTCGGGCGTGTAGCGGAGCGTGGCTGTGGTGTCGATGCCGCCAGCGCAACCGACAAAAAATTCGCCATCGTCCTCCGAATCGAGGTTTAGCAACATTGTGCCGTGCAGAGCGTTGTCGGCCAGCGCAAATGCGCCCGTCAGCCCCGTCTCTTCATCGACTGTGAACAGACACTCGATGGGACCGTGTTTCACCTCGGGCGATGTGAGAACGGCCAACGCAGCCGCCACACCAATGCCATTGTCGGCACCGAGTGTAGTGCCGCGCGCCTTCACCCAACCATTGTCGATATACGGCTCAATCGGGTCGCGGTCGAAATCGTGCGCTGTGTCGCCATTTTTTTCGCACACCATATCCATGTGCGCTTGCAGCACAATGGCAGGGTGCGATTCGTAGCCTGCTGTGGCGGCTTTGCGCATCAGCACATTGCCCGCAGCGTCGGTTTCGGTCTCGATGCCGTGGTCCTGCCCAAACTTTTGCAGCCAAGCGATAATTTGCCCTTCGCGTTTCGATGGGCGTGGCACGCGGCAGATGTCGGCAAAAATGCGCCAGAGCGCAGTCGGTTTCAATTCGGTAATTTCCATAGCGATTTCTGATAATTTTGTTGCAAAAATAGCAAAAAAATGGACGCAAAAATCTAAACAAATGTTAAAATTTTGCACAAAATTAACTTTTTTCTCCGTTTTGGCACGCCGACCGAAGATTATTTTTTACCTTTGCAAAAGAAAAAATTATGGCGCAACTATTTTTTGCAACATTGGTCATTGTTGGCGTGGCGGTGCTGTTTTTGGGCATTCGGGTCTTTTTTGTGAAGGGCGGCCGATTCCCAAATATCCACATTGGCGGCAGCAAAGCCATGCGCGATCGCGGCATTTCGTGTGCCACATCGCAGGACAGAGCGGCGCAAAAAAGTGCGAAAACCGAAGAACAAAATCATTAAAAAAATAGAATCAGAATGAAAAAAATCCTAATGTTTGCCTCGGCTGCCTTGTTGTTGGCGGCTTGCTCGAAATCGACCGAAAAAGCGGTGCCCGAACGCCTTGAACCCGCCGAAGGGGCGATTCCTGTGGCGATAGTCAATGGCGATTCCATCTTTTCGCAATACACGCTGGCGATAGAGTTGCGCGAAAAACTGACGAAAAAGCAGGAAGATGCGCGCCTGAATGTGAACGAAAAGGCACGAAAACTGCAAAACGATATGGTCGATTTTCAACGCAAATTGGAAAACAACGCCTTTTTGAGCCGCGAACGCGCCGAGCAAGAAGGGCGTCGTTTGCAACAGAGAGAGGCTGATTTGCAGGCACTTGACCAAAAACTGACGCAGGACATTTTGGAGGAGCAGCAGGCTTACAACACTCGTTTGCGCGATAGCATCAACGCTGCCATTGCCGCACTGAACCAAGAAGGCAAGTACCAACTGATTTTGGCGACCAGTTCGCTCAACGACAATGTGCTTTATATGGCGCCAACGCTCGACATTACGCCCGACATTGTGGCGTATCTGAACGCAAATTACAAGAGCAAAAAATAGGGCAGCGGTTGCCGTCCTACAAAACCGATTTGAGGCCGATCTTAGTCGGCCTTTTGTCGTTTCAGATTGTCGAATTGGGCGATAAATTGTGGTTCGTCGGCAAGGAACGCCACGCGTATGCCGATGGAGAAGATGTGGCGGCGCAGGTCGTCGGGCAGGCGAAGTTGTTGCAGGCGCGCGCGGTCTTTTTCGGTAATCACAATCGCTTTGGGTTCGGTCATTTGGGCAAATTTTTCTGCCACTTGGTCGATGTCGTGCAGCGAAAAATCGTGGTGGTCGGCAAAAGCAAGCATTTCCAATTTGTTGGTCAGTGGCGCAAGATGTTGGTAGAGACTTTGTGGCGCAGCGATGCCCGTTACCGCCAGCAGATTTGGTTTGCAGCGCAGGTCGAGTGTGCAGCCAGCAACGAGCGGCTGCGGTGCATCGTATGCGATTTTTGTAAAGAAAATCGACTGATTATCAGCGAGTTTTAATCGTTTTCGCCAAGCGTTTTCGTCGGGTCGATAGTCGGCTGGGCATTTGGTAACAACGATGCAGTTGGCGCGTCGCAGTCCGCTTTGCGACTCGCGCAGCCGTCCCAGAGGCAGGTAGGTGTCGCTGTCGGTCGGGCGGTTGAAGTCGACCAAAACAACGGCAAAACTTGGCCGCACATAGCGGTGTTGAAACGCATCGTCGAGCAGTACGATGTCGGGCGGTGTGGGCCGTTGCAGCAGTTGGTCGATGCCGTGCGCGCGTTTTTCGTCGACTGCCACCATGATTTTGGGAAATTTCAGGTGCATTTGCAGCGGCTCGTCGCCAATGTCGTGCGCTGTGGTGTGCGCATCGGCCACGACGAATCCCGATGTTTTGCGCTTGTAGCCGCGACTTAGCACCGCCACGCGTCGGTCGGCAAAAAGCCGAATCAGGTACTCGGTGTGGGGCGTTTTGCCCGTGCCGCCCACGGTGATATTGCCGATGCAGACGACTGGCACAGGGAATTGCCGCGCTGCAATGTAGCCACGGTCGAACAGCCAGTTGCGCACGCAAACCACGCCGCCAAACAGCCGCGACGGCAGATAAAGCCCAATTTTTTGCAAAAAATTCATCTGCACAAAGGTACAACATTTTTTTGATTACTGTCCGCTAAAAATATTTTTCCGAACTGCTCTCGCTTGTCGCAAAATTTCTAATTTCTAGTTGTGGATTTCTAATTTCTAGATTTCTAATTTCTGGTTGATTGGTTGAACTGTTGATTTGTTTATTTGAAGATTTGAAAATTTGAAGATTATTGCGGTGGTGTTGGGCGCGTGGCTTTTCCCCCTTCGGGGGAAACGGGAAAGGGGGCTACGAGCAAGACAATAAAT
>CAVGYO010000026.1:0-15890 GCA_963633255.1 Erysipelotrichaceae bacterium | reverse complement strand
GGGACTTTGGCAGTATATCGATAGGAGTTTCGACTACACATTTGACACCGATTTTTATGCAGGAGCCACCGCAGGATTAGGCTTCGAATTGTCGGGCATACGGGCGTTGCCCATGCGTGTGCAGGTCGAATACCGCTACCCACTGACCAAGGCACACTGGCAAACCGATTTGCAACCAAGCGTAAATGTTGGCGTCAAATTCTATCTCGGCAAAGCGTTCCGTTAATCGAAAGCACGCAGTGCGTCCCTACGAGGGATAATCATCGAATCACAGAATTATTGAATTATTGAATGTTGAAATGTTCAGACTTTCAACTTTCTAAACTTTCGCACTAAAAATTCCTCATTCAGCGGCATTTTTGAAGAAGCGATTCCAGCGGATTTTGCCGTCGAAGAGCGATTTGTCTTTGTCGAGCGAGAGCCAAACGAACACGGGACGCCCCACGATGTGGTCTTCTGGCACAAAGCCCCAGTAGCGGCTGTCGGCCGAATTGTGGCGATTGTCGCCCTGCATCCAGTAGTAGTCCATGCCAAAGGTGTAGGTGGTGGCCGCCTCACCGTCGATGATGATGGTAGAGTCGCGCACGGCCAGCGTGTGATGCTCGTACACCGAGATGATACGCTCGTAGATTGGCAGATTTTCGCGTGTCAGAGCGATGGTTGCGCCCTTTTTGGGAATGTAGATCGGACCATAGTTGTCGCGCGTCCAGCCGTAGGTGGCCGAGAGTGGAAAGACGCGTCCGCCACGGCGTTCAGGTTCTACTTGCAGGCGTGCCACGCTCTTCTGTTTTTCGAGAGTATGGCGTGCGCTGGCGGTCAGCGGCAGGTGATAAATCGGTTTTGTGAGGTCGAAGCCCGCCTCGAGCAGAAACGGCGCATCGTCGGGCGTGGCAAATTGGCGGTCGTCGCGGCTGATGTCAAGCCGTTCGAACAGTTTTTCGGTGAGCAGTCCGCCCGTGGTCTGCACAAAATAGTTGAGTTGCAACCCTTCGCGCTCGGGTTCTGCCACACCATCGATATAGACCACATTGTTGCGGATTTCGAGCGTGTCGCCCGGCGTACCAACGCAGCGTTTCACATAGTTTTCGCGCCTATCGACGGGTCGCCAAACCACTTCGCCAAACTCGGCAGGGCGCGCCGCAATGTAGTCGCGTCCAAGGTAGTGGCAAAGCGTGTAGTAATCGGGATTTTGCATTTTTGTGCAGACCGTGTCGCCCGTGGGGAAGTTGAACACCACAATGTCGCCCTTCTCCACCGAATCCCAGCCCTTGAGCCGACGATAGTTCCACTGCGGCTTGTCGATATACGATTTGCCGCCGCCGAGCCACGCAGGAAAAGTGTTTTGCACCATCGGGAACGAGAGCGGTGTGTTGGGAATGCGCGGTCCATACGAGGCTTTGCTCACAAACAGGAAATCGCCCACAAGCAGGCTCTTTTCGAGCGACGAGGTAGGAATTTGGTAGTTTTGGAACAGATACAAATTGATGAAATAGACCGCCACCAGCGCAAAAACAATGGCATCGACCCAACTAAAAATAGTGTAGAGCGTTTTGTTGGTGGTTTTGTACTTTTTCCACCAATCGTACGGAATAAATTTGGTTACAAACGCATCGACGATGAGCGGCAGCAGCAGTAGCCACCAAAAATTGCCCACCCAAACGATAAACAGTATGTAGAGCAGCGACCAAACAGCGGCTTTGATGTATTGTTTGCGTGGTCGTGCCAAGCGTTCTTTCAGCGTCATAATTTTCTCAATTAAAATTCAACAAATCGTGCATGGTGTAGAAACCTGTGCGCCCCTTTACAAATTCTGCAGCAAAAATCGCGCCAAGTGCAAATCCTTCGCGGTTTTTGGCTTCGTGCGTGATGGTGATGGTGTCGGCATCGCTGTCGTAGCGCACGATGTGCGTGCCTGGCACTTGTCCGTGCCGCACCGCCTCGATGGGCAGTTCGTCGGCACTATTTTTTGCGCCCAAAACCCACGCCGATTTGCGATCGAGTTCGCCCAAAATGCCCTCGGCCAGCGTGATAGCCGTGCCGCTTGGTGCGTCTTTTTTCTCGGTGTGATGAATTTCGGTCATCGATGGTTCGTAGTTCGGAAAGCGGTTCATCAGGTGTGCCAGATGGCGGTTCAGTTCGAAAAATATGTTCACGCCAAGACTGAAATTCGATGTCCAGAAAAGCGTGTGTCCGCCCTGCTCTATTTCGTGCCGAATGTCGGGCAGTTGCGCCGTCCAACCCGTAGTGCCAGAGACCACAGGCACGCCAGCACGCCATGCACGGCGGTAGTTGTCGATGGCGGCAGCAGGCATGGTAAATTCGATGGCCACATCGGCCGAAGCAAACGCCGCCGACTCGAAATCGGCTTGGTTCTCCTTGTCGATGATGCAGACAATCTCGTGGCCGCGTTTCAGTGCCACCTGCTCGATGGTTTTGCCCATCTTTCCGTATCCAATCAGTGCTATTTTCATCGTTCTTTTGTTTTAGTTTTCGCGCACAAAATCGAGGGCGGCAAAAATATCGTCTTTGTCGGCGGTTTGGTCGATGCGTACATCGCCAACGCTGGCCAGCAGCGAAAAATTGATAGTTTGCGCCCGATTTTTTTTGTCGTGGTGCATCAGCGCAAGCAGCGCGTCGTACTGTTTGCAGTCGAACGGAAATGCGCCGTAATTTTCTTTGGCAAAATAGAGAATTTCGGTCAATATCGCCTTCGGAAAATTGAGTTTTTGGCACGACAGATAGAGCGCGCACACCATGCCCCACATCACGGCGTAACCGTGCAACAGCGGTTGGTCGGTGGTATGCGACAGCGTTTCGAATGCATGACCAAAGGTGTGCCCAAAATTCAGCGATTTGCGTATGCTGCACTCGGTCGGGTCGCTGGCAATAATTTTTTCTTTAATGGTTAAATTCTTGCGTATCAGCGTATTAAGTTCTGTGTCGGGAAAATTGTCGAGGTCGAATGCCAGCGTTTCGTGCAGCAATGTTTCGTTGCTGATGAGTGCGTGTTTCAGCATTTCGGCAAAGCCCGAAAGCAGATTTTGTCGGTCGAGTGTGCGAAAAAAGCGTGTATCGATCAGCACCGCCTCGGCTGGTGCAAAGAGCCCTATTTCGTTTTTCAATCCGCAGAAATTGATGCCCGTTTTGCCGCCCGTAGCCGCATCGATAGCGCCGAGCAGCGTCGTTGGCACATTCACAAAACGCATGCCGCGTTTGAATGTAGCGGCCGCCAAACCGCCCAAATCGGTAACCACGCCGCCGCCCACATTCACCAGCAGCGAGTGGCGTGTTGCGCCGCGCTCGACCAACGCTGTCCAGACCTGCGTGAGCGTGTCGAGCGTTTTGTGTTCGTCGCCGCTCGGTATGGTGATGACATGCGCCTGCGCCAGCCGCCCACGCTGCAACAGCGGCAAACAGTGCGCCGCCGTATTGGTGTCGGTCAGCACAAAAATCGGTTCAGAAGCATTTTCGGGAAGAAACGCCTCCAAATCGGCCACGATATTTTGCGAAAGAGTGGACAAAATAGTTGGTTTCAAATTAGTTATTTTCTAAAAAAATAGTGTTCCCGCACCTCTTCGTATTTCAGATTTTTGAAAAACATTTTTGCCGCGATGGTGGGATTGAGTTGCTTTACATTGTGCAAGCAAAATTCAATGTTGCTCCCTATTTTGCGGCAGTTTGCGGCACGAACAAAGAACAGCGAATTGATTTTGTATCTCGATACACCCGAACCGCCACGCGGTTTTGCCGTTGTCAGTTCAGTCTGTGGAATACGCACGATGCCATTGTCTATCGTTGCTCCTTTTTGTTCGAGAAATTTAGCCAACGCATTCGGTGTCCAGACAGTATAGGGATTTCGACCAGCAGGACGAATCTCTCCTTCGATTTCTGCCCAGAGATGGACTTGATTGATGGGCAGCATCACCAAATAGCCTTTCACATCTTCGGTACAAACAACATCGGCAAATTTTTTCGCAGCATAGTTGCCAACAATAGCAGTATTGATGCTCTCGTACGAAAAACCATTGACATTACTCCCTATAACCGAAAAGAAATTCAAACTTTTCTGTTCGTTGAGCATATCGCCAAATTGCGGATAATTTTCAAGAAATTGGCGCGTAATTTTGAGTTTTCCATCTTCGTCGTATTTGGGCAAATCGGGTTCGCTGGTTTTTGCGCTTGGCTCTTTGAACTCTATTGTGTATGCCGCAAAATCGATAATCGTAATCAATGCGCTATCCACGCCACCGCATCCGCCTGCTTGAATAAGCATTCGCGTTCCTTCTATGTTTTGATACACATAGCGCGGAACCAACGCATACGATTCCAAAAAATCGCGAATCGTTTCCGATAAGAAATCAGTATTTTCGTAGCAATTCCGAAAAACACAAAGTCCAAAAATGTTTGCTAAAGTCTGCGCATAAACGCATTCTGAAAATACGGCAGACTGAATGTTATCGCCCGAACCATAGTGCCGCAAAATTTGATGGTACATTGCAGGACAAGTGCGCTCGATTTGTGCAAGTTTCGACGAAGAGATTTGCCTTTCGGTAAGCACCTTCCAAAGGGCGTTGCGTTCCTTTTTATTGTAAACAACTTTGGCGGGAGCGAAATTATAAAATTCGCTCATAATTGTTTTTTGTTGAAGCGATAGCTCTATTTTTCGTCGCATAAACTTACCTCCAACGCCATGTTTGAGTGAACAATATCGAAGATTTCGGCAGAGCTATCCAAACCGAGTATCTGCAACAAACGGCCATTGATTTTGTCGCGATACTTGCGTGGATATTTGATATTTTCTTGTATGCCTATGTTATTTTTCGTAACGATATAATCCTTGCTTTTTGCTATCATCTCTTGTGCTATTTCGAAAAAAAATTGCTTGTCATCGTCAGTTAGCAAATCGAAAAACAGAGGCATCTGTCGCAACAGCCCAAGCGAATAGGTGATACCACCATCGTAGAGTCGCCAGTGCCAATAGGCAAATGACGAATTTATCATGCAATAAACATAGTTGAACACATCTTCGTCGTCGAACCGCAATGTTACTTGGCCTTTGCGTTCGAGTATGGTGTTGGCTGCCACCGTAAAATAGCGGCAAGTGTTTGGCATCGACAAGCAATAACGCCCAATGCTGCTCGTATAAAATCCTAATTTGTGTGTGCTTTTTGCTCTCCAAATATCAAAAATCGGTTCGAGGCGTTTGTCGCACTTTGCAAACATAGTATTCTGATTATCAACTACTTGATAAGTATCGCCAATAAAAGATTCCAACTTTTTGCATATCAACAATTTTTCGCGTTCCATGGCTTTGAAACGAATCAGTGGGCTAAATCTGAAGCCCTTTTTATCGGGCTGGTTTTCGACAACCATAATAGCGGCACGCACCGAATTTCCCATGTTTGAGTTGAAAATTCCATGTTTTCGTCCGCTAAAAATTGTTCCTGGCACATTGTCGAACGAAACGACAAAACCATTGTGCCGATTCATCTCTATGCGCAATGGAAAAAACTTGCTGCCGCCAATAAAACTATATGGTGTGATGATAACTGCGCCTACGCTCTGCCGCATGATTTTTTCCATAAATGCGGCATACAACTCTTTTGTTTCGCAAACCGTTTTTGTATGCTCCCATGTTTGCGGTATGTTCGATATGGATGCGTATGGCGGATTCGAAATGACCTTGCTCGTGGAGGGCAGTTTCGTATTATGCGACAAAAAATCGCCACAATGCACATTGATTTTGTGAAAAAAGTGCGTACCATAACGCACCAAAATCGATGTTACACAAATAGTAAGAGCGGTTTTGTCGTTGTCGTACAAATGCAGTTTGCCACTACCAAGAATTTTTTGTGTGCGTTCTCTGCCAATATATTCGAAATAGGTCAAAATCAGATTTCCTGTGCCGCAAGCCACATCACAAACAGAATCTCCGTTCACTTGGTCGAACCACTGCGACATGACGCACGCCACATCTCGAGGCGTAAAATACTGCCCACTCAACTTTTTTTGGCTTTTGTCGTTCAGAGCCAGACCTTCTTCGTAAAGTTCGCTGAAATTGTCTATCTGCAAAAAATCGGTTTCGCCAAACTGCAACACATATTTGCAAATGCGTTGCCAAGTGGCATCTAACCCGAGACATACAACATCTACGACATACTTATTTTTCGAATAATTTTTCAGCGAAAAATGGCTCTCTTCTGTAGGCGTATTGCACAAAAGAGAAAACTGCCACTCGTCAGCAATTTGATAGTTCCAAAGTGTGGCTTGAATCGCATTGACGGCTGAATTGTTCATTTCGAAAAATGATTAAGTCTAACTATTTTTTCTAAACCACCCCCGAGAAACCCATGAACGCCATGGCCAGAAGTCCTGCCACGATAAGCGCAATGGGTGTGCCGTCCATGCCTTTGGGCAGTTTGGTCAGGGCAAGTTGCTCGCGAATGCCAGCAAACAGCACGAGTGCCAACGCAAAGCCCAACGCTGTGGCAAAAGCAAACATCGTACCCGAAAGCAGCCCCGCATCGGCACCAAAGGTTTTGAAATTGCCTTGCGCCACCAAGATGGAAACGCCAAGAATGCAGCAGTTTGTAGTGATGAGCGGCAAAAAAACGCCCAACGCCTGATACAACGCTGGCGACACTTTTTTTAGCACAATTTCGACCATCTGCACCAGTGCAGCAATGACCAAAATGAAGACGATGGTCTGCAAAAATTCGAGTTGGAATTTGACCAACATCAGATTGATGAGATAGGTAACGATGGTGGCGAGCGTCAGCACAAAAGTAACCGCTGCGCCCATGCCGAGTGCCGTATCGATTTTTTTCGACACACCAAGAAACGGGCAGATACCCAAAAACTGCGTGAACACAATGTTGTTCACCAACAGAGCCGAAATAAAAATAAGAATGTATGCCATGATTTAGTGTAAAAGTGTAAAAGTGTGAAAGTGAGAAAGTTTGTAAAGTTTTGTTGGAGTGATTATTTGGAAAATTAATCAACCCAAAATTTGAAATTTCTACTTGTGATTCAGTTTGTTGAATATGGCGATGAGGTAGCCCAATGTGATGAAGGCACCTGGTGCCAGTACAAAAATCAGCATGCCATAGTGTTCGGGGAAAAGCGTGAGGCTAAAGAGTTTGCCTGTGCCGAGCAGTTCGCGCACCGAGCCAAGCAGCGTCAGTCCAAAGGTGAAGCCAAGGCCGATGCCTGCACCATCGAGGAGCGACCGCCACGCATTGTTTTTGGCAGCAAACGCCTCGGCGCGGCCCAGCACAATGCAGTTCACCACAATCAGCGGAATGAACAAGCCCAGACTCTCGTACAACGCTGGCAAATAGGCCTCCATGCACATCTGCAAGATAGTTACAAATGTGGCGATTATCACGATATAGGCGGGAATATGCACCTTGTCGGGAATGAGATTTTTGAGCAGCGAGATGGCCACATTCGAGCAAATCAGCACAAACGCCGTAGCCAAACCCATGCTCATACCGTTGAGTGCCGATGTGGTGGTACCGAGCGTGGGACACATGCCCAGCAGCAGCACAAAGGTCGGATTTTCCTTGATAAGACCGTTCAAAAAGACTTTGAAATTGTTCATAGTGTATCCTTGTTTTCAGGTTCTACAATAGTTTGCGTGTCGACCGCCACCGCTTCGGTTTCAGGAGTTGGCTTCGCAACAGGTGCTGATTTTTTAGCGGCAGGTGCAGGTTTAGCCGTTGGTTCAACGGGCGCAGGTGTTGCAACAGATTCTGCAACGGGCGCGGCTGGTTCCACTGGCTCGATTTCGGGCTGCTCGTCGGCTATGGTCGCCACGCTATCGGTAGCGATTTCGTTGTGTTGCTGCGCCGAAGCACCACTGATGCCATCGGCCTGCGGATTGTCGGCATAAGCGTTGTAGGCTTTGCGCACAGCGTTCAAAAATGCACGCGAACTGATAGTTGCCGCTGTGATAGCATCGATGTCGCCGCCGTCCTTGCTGACCGTAAAATTCACTTCCGACGGATTGAGGCCGCAAATGTTCTGGTGGTTTTTATCGGTTTTGAACCAATCGACCATTTTGGTGCCGAGTCCAGGCGTTTCGGTCTGTTCGAGTATCGAATAGTTGACAATTTTGCCTTGTGCATCGAACCCGACCATCAGTTTCACTGCGCCGCCGAAGCCCGTCTCTTCCGTTTTGACGGCTGCTCCCACAAATGTATCGCCATTGTAGGCACGCACCAGCGCGAGTCCGTTCACCGAGTCCGTTTCGGTGCGTGTGTATGGCGGCAGCACATCGCGCACAGCCTGTTCCTCTTTTTGTGCTTTGGCCTGCGCTATCGGCTCGACGGTAAGTGTATAGACCGCCGCCAACGCTCCTGCCGCCACCAAACTGATGATGGTCAGCACCAAAGCCATGTTCAAAAAATTTGATTTTAGTTGTTCCATATCGTTGTCATCTTTTATTTCGAAGTTTTCACTTTTTCGCCAAAGCGTCGGGGTTTGATGTAGTGGTTGAGCAGCGGCGTTACGGCGTTCATTATCAGAATGGCAAACGACATGCCTTCGGGATATGCGCCAAAGGTGCGGATAACCACGGTGATGATGCCAATGCCGACACCATAAATCAGTTGCGAACAGGGGTGCATGGGCGATGTGGCGTAGTCTGTGGCCATAAATATGGCTCCGAGCAGCAAACCGCCCGTGAGCAGATGCACATCGCACGAGGCGTAGAGCGCAGGATTGGCAGCGTGGAGTATGGCTGTGAAAGCCGCCACTGTGCCGAGAATGCTCACTGGAATGTGCCAAGTGATGGTGCGCGTAGCCAGCAGATAGATGCCGCCTATCAGCAGTGCCACCGCCGAGACTTCGCCAAGCGAGCCGCCGACATTGCCGAGCAACAAATCGATGTGTTGAGGCAGTTCGCCAAAATGCCCTTTGAGCAGTGCAAGCGGCGTAGCGGCCGTTTCGGCATCGATATACGAGGCCGACAAGCCCCAATGTCCCAACGGACGCGGCCAAGTTGTCATCTCTACAGGGAACGAAATGAGCAGAAACACGCGCCCAACCAACGCAGGGTTGAATGGATTGTTGCCCAAACCACCAAACGACATTTTGCCAACACCGATGGCGACCAATGCGCCTATCACCACCATCCAAATGGGCATATTCGACGGCAGGTTGAACGCCAAAAGCAAGCCTGTAACCACAGCCGACAGGTCGCCGATGGTGGTTTTGCCTTTCAGCAGAAAACGCTGAATCAGGTACTCGAACAGCACGCACGATGCCACCGCCGTAAGACTGACGATGAGCGCACCAAGTCCGAAATAGTAGAGCGAAACCAGATAGGCGGGAGCCAACGCTATCAACACATGGCTCATCGTTTTGGTTACGGAGTTGTTTGCATGCGCATGTGGCGCAGGAGAAACTATCAGATTGTCCATTATTTTTTTGTTTATACGGTTTCTAATTTTTCAGAAAAATCGGCAGACTATTTTTTTGCGTTTCGTGCGCGAATGATGCCGCCCACCGTGGCTTTGCCCATGCGCACATAGTCGAGCAACGGGCGGTAACTCGGGCAGGAATAGAGGCAGCAACCACATTCGATGCAGTCCATTATCCGCTCGTGTTCCATATCGTCCCAACGCTGCAATTCGGCCTGTTTTGCCAGCAGATAGGGTTCCAAGCCCATAGGACAAGCCTCTACGCATTTGCCACAGCGCATGCAGTTTTGCGGTTCGCGCCGCACCGATTCCGATGCTGGCAGCAGCAATATGCCCGAAGTGCGTTTGTTTGCCGCCATCGCCACATTTTGCATGGCGCGTCCCATCATCGGACCACCAGCGATAATTTTTCCCGTATCTTCGGGAATGCCGCCTGCCGCCTCTATCACATCGGCCAGTGGCGTGCCAAAACGCACCAGATAGTTGCCAGGGCGTTTCACGCTTTTGCCCGTTACGGTCATCACACGCTCGACGAGCGGTTTGTTTTTCTGCAACGCTTCGTAAACGGCATAAACAGTGGCGATGTTTTGCACCACAGCACCCACCGAAATAGGCAGTGCGCCGCTCGGCACTTGGCGACCGATGGTGGCGTCGATGAGTTGTTTCTCGCCGCCCTGCGGATAACGCAGTTTCAGCGGACAGATTTCGACACCAAAATGGCGGCTCGCCAACTTTTGGAATAGTGCGATAGCGTCTTTTTTGTTGTTTTCGATTCCGACAATGGCGCGTTCGACATTCAGCACACGCATCAGCAGCGAAATGCCGATGAAAATCTCGTTGCTGCGCTCCATCATCAGTTGGTGGTCGCAAGTGAGATAAGGTTCGCACTCGACGGCGTTCACAATCAGCACATCGGCTTTGCACCCAGGAGGCGGCATCAGTTTCACATGCGTGGGGAAGCAAGCGCCACCCAAGCCCACAATGCCGCACTCTTTGATGCGGTCGACGATCTGTTGCGGTTCGAGTTTGCAAATGCGGTTGATATCGGGCGTGCGGTCGATGGTTTCGAGCCATTCGTCGCCGTCGCCTTCGGCATCGATAACGATGGCGGGCATCGGCAGTCCCCATGCGTCGGTGGCAACATCGATTTTGCTCACTATGCCAGAGATTGGTGCGTGCACATTGGCCGACATAAAACCGCCACACTGCGCAATAAGTTGCCCCACTTTCACCCGATCGCCTTTTTCGACCACAGGCTGCGCGGGTGCGCCTATGTGCTGGCTCAGCGGCACAACGGTCTGTTTGGGCAGCGGCACTTTTACAATCGGCACGCCAGCCGAAATTTTGTTGTCGTGTGGATGAACTCCACCTATTTTGAATGTCTTCATATTGCTGTGTTTATCAATGTTTCACTTCAGTTGGCGGCAGCAGGTTGCTCCTCCTCGACGGCTGGTTTGCGTGGCGGAAAATTCAGTTCGTGAATGGCGCCCGTTGGGCATTCGGCCACACATTTGCGGCACAAGCGGCACTTTGTGTAGTCGATGTATGCCAAATTATTTTCGATGGTGATGGCCTCGAAAGCGCACACTTTGGCGCATTTGCCACAACCGATACAAGCAGCGGTGCAGGCTTTGCGCGCCACGCCACCTTTGTCTTTGTTCACGCAACTGACAAAAATTCGGCGCGATTTTGGGCCTTTTTTGCGCAGTTCGATGATACTTTTCGGGCAGGCTTTGACGCATGCACCGCAAGCGGTACATTTTTCGTCGTCCACTTCGGGCAAACCAGTTTCGCTATTCATTTTGATAGCACCAAATTGGCACGCCGCCACGCAGTCGCCGCAGCCAAGACAGCCAAAACGACAGCCCGTTTCGCCAGCGTAGAGATTGGCCATGATGCGGCACGAGCGTGTGCCGTTGTAGGTCGATGTGCGTGGGCGATTGGCACACGAGCCGTTGCAGCGCACCACCGCCACAAGCGGATCGGCAGCCACCACTTCGCGCCCCAAGATAGCACCAATTTTGTTCATGACAGATGCACCGCCCACAGGGCAAAGCAGCCCGTCGAGCGTGTCGGCTTTGACGCACGCCTCGGCAAAATTGCGACAGCCAGCCTTTCCGCAACCGCCGCAGTTGGCACCGGGCAAAACGGCCTCCACTTGGTCGATGCGCGGGTCTTCCACAACCTTGAATTTTTGCGCCACAATGTACAAAACGACCGCTGACAAGCAGCCGATTCCGCCTAGCACAATCAAAGAGATTACAATGACATTCATAAATTCTACCTCGTCTTATTATTTGTTTTTACAATATTCTAAAATTTCTACTATTCAAAAAAAATAATTCTTGAAACATGGCATTACCACCTTCTATTCAAGTAAAAAATATCTTCAGGTTTGCTCTTAAGTTGAATATCAAATTTTAGACTGGGTTCAACTTTTGTACTTGCATTATGAATTCGGAAAGAAATAGACCAGCCATTATTCATTGTGAGTATGAGAGTTGTTTTTGACCTCTCTTTGAATGCCAATTCAATAATGCGTGTTGGCCGTTTTATTTTGGGAATTCTTATTTTTGGATCGGATTTGTTTGCAGATTTATTGAGCGTTCCAAATATATTGAATGGCATAATTGTGGTCGTGTGATTATTGTTGTGTATCAACTTATAATAATCTTTCCCATTGCTACCAATTAGGTGTTTTACCAAATTTTCTGTGATATTTTTTGATTTGTTCAGCGACAACAATTCTCTTGAAAAAGCCTGCAAAATAGGAACATAAACACAATCTTCTTTTCTACTTAACTCTCGCCATGCCTTCCCCTGTTCTTTTAATTTGTACAATTTATCAAAAATAGGCTTGATTTCTGCAAAGTATCGTTTTGAGCAAGGATTTTTCATCCATTCTTGACCAAAATCAACATGTTGTGATAAACGAGAATGTTTCAATGCCGCATGATTGTGCTTTACCGAAATTCCAATTTCCCACTTAATTGAACGACGAATAATCAAAACATCGCGAATATCACCTTTTTGAGTTGCTACATTGTCGGATTGTAGCGAAATTGATAAAACATCTCGACCATCTTCTATAATTCTCGGCTCCATTTCGATAATTGCTATTATACCACTTTTGGCTGATAGTAACATTTCTCGCCGATCTTGTGTTGAAATCTCTCTTTGATAACGCTCCTTTGCAATAACAAGACTTTCGTTGTTTTCAATTTCAACATTTCTGTATGGAGAAACAATGTCCTTAACGGCTAATATGCAAGCATATTCGTAGGCTTTACCATAAATGGTGGATTTTATCGTATTCATCTTTTTATTCGAATAAATCGCTAGAAATTTGTTTTGCAATAGCGTATGCCAAATTCACAGGTACTGCATTCCCTACCATTTTGTAACCGTCTGCAACATCTGTATATTTGAATACAAAATTATCAGGAAATGTTTGTATTCTTGCACACTCTCTTACAGATAATCTACGATATTCATCCTCATGACCTGGCTCAAAAATTCTTTTATTTTGAGATATAAAACGCATTTTGGGTGCTTTAGGATGAATGGGGGCTTGTCTACCTCCCGCTTGTATGGTAAACGACGGTTCATCCCAAGCACGCACTCTATTTCTTGACATAAATATAGAAGAGAAGCCTCCTATCATATATTCATGATTGGGCACTTTCAACAACTCTCCATTTGTTTTGTTGTGTTCTTTTGCTGGTTGTGCTTGCTGCAAATCCCAAATAGCATCACGCAGTGTTGGTTTACATTTACAGGGTTTAGGAAATGTAAATTTTTTGTTTAAATCCTTTCTATAACCGACAATTATTACACGCAAACGGTTTTCTGGAACATTATAATCGTTGGCATCTAATAACTCCCAAGAAAGTGTATAACCACACTCCTCGAACGCTTTAAGAAATCCATTAAACGCTTCGGCGTGCTTGGGTTGTAAAATACCTGAAACATTCTCAACAAGAAAAAACTTTGGCTGTTTTTCTTTCAAAATTCGGATATAGTCAAAGAATAATTGACCGCGTTTGTCTTTGATCCCTCGCCTCGCTCCAGCCTCACTCCAACTTTGGCATGGAGGACCGCCAATTATGCCTTCACACGCAGGTATTTCATTAGGTTCAATCTCTGTAATGCTACGATGGTCTAATTTTGTATTGGGAAAATTTGTTTCGAAAGTTTCCCAAATGGTTTTGTCGTATTCATTTGCCCATATAGTGGTAAAACCTGCATTTTCAAATCCTTTGTCAAGCCCACCTGCACCCGAAAAGAGCGATACAATATCTTTCTTTGCCACCATAAATCTAGAGTATTTGAAGTATGTTCTAAAAAAATCAACGCAAATTTACCCCTTTAGTAATCTCTATTTTTTTTGAGAAATCACTCGTTCGCCCACCGTGAATCGGAAGCGCGCCGCCATCTTTTTTCTAAAAGCAAACAGCACGGCACAATAGGGCAGCAACACCAGCAGTGCCGCCGTTCCCGAGATGGCATCGTCGGCGGTGAAGTGGCGCACTACAAACAGTGTGGCGAACATCAGGCACAGCGGCGCAACAAACGCCCAAAATGCCGCTTTGAAGCCCACACTTCGGTGGCCAACCACCATCACATGGTCGCCTACGGCAAGCGTCTGCCCAGCACGCACATCGGCTTCAATCACTTTTTCGACCATGTCGGCAGCCGTGCAGAGCGATTTGGCATGGCACGCAGCACACGCCGAACGCTGCTCGATACGCACAAATGCCAGCGCGCCCTCGATGCGCACTACCACGCCTTCGTGTTCTATCAGACCATTCATCGTGTTTTTCTCGGCAACAAAATACAATTTGCAAAAGTACAAAAAAATCGTTAATTTTGCATCGAAAAAGAGAATTAAAAGAAAAAGTATGGAAGTATCACGACAAGAAAAAGTGTGCCGCCTATTGCAAAAGGAGTTGGGCGAACTGTTTCTGCTGTTTGCGCGCCGCCAGCAGGGCGTTTTGATTACCGTTACCGAGGTGCGTGTAACGCCCGATTTGAGCCTTGCGCGCGTGTTTTTGAGCATTTTTCCTACCAATCGGCAGGAAGAGTTGATGCCGCTCGTCGAGGCGAACGCCAAAAATCTGCGCTTCGAACTTGGCAACCGCGTGCGGCATCAGTTGCGTGTGGTGCCAGAACTCGAGTTTCGGCTCGACGATTCGCTCGACAAGTTGGAACACATCGACGAACTGCTGAACAAATAGACGGAGGCTGGTTTGGGTTTTCGCGCGAAATATGGTTGGTCGCTGTTTGTGGCGCAGCGTTATCTGTTCTCGAAAAAGTCGCACAACACCATCAATGTCATCACGCTGGTGTCGATGTGTGGCGTGGCGGTCGGCACCATGGCGTTGGTGTGCGTGCTGTCGGTTTTGAACGGATTTGAAACGCTTGTGAACGGCTCGTTTGTGGCGTTCGACCCCGATTTGCGCATCGAAAGTGCCGAAGGGCGCGTGTTCGACAGCGGCACCGACGCTTTTGGGCGCATACGGCGCATGAGCGATGTGCAGGCGTTTTCCGAAGTGCTGTCGAGCAATGCGCTGGTGGCTTTTGGCGGCAAACAGACGCCCGCCGAAATGCGCGGTGTGGCAGCCAACTACGCCGAAGCGGTGGGCATTCGCGACCTTATCATCGACGGGCGTTTTGGGCTCGACGAGGGCGCAGTGGCGGGCGTTGGACTGTCGAGTGCGCTCGGACTTGGTTACGGCGAATCGATCGACATTTATGTGCCAAAACGCCAGAGCCGCGTGAATCTAGCGCGCCCCGACAACGCCTTTTACCGCCAAACGGTCTTTCTGTCGGGCGTGTTTGCTTCGGGGCAGGAAAAGAGCGACGATGCCACACTTTTTGTGCCGATAGCGTTGGCGCAGGAGTTGTGCGACTACACAACGAACGATGTTTCGGCGGTCGAAATCAGGCTGAAAGCCGACGCCAACACCGACAAGGTGCAGCGCGACATACAGCAACTTTTGGGCGACGATTTCACGGTGAAAAACCGCTACGAACAGCAAGCCGACTTTTACCGCATATTGCAAATCGAAAAGTGGATAACATTTCTGATTTTGGCGTTCATACTGCTCATTGCCACCTGCAACATCATCGGGTCGCTATCGATGTTGATGATAAACAAACGCGGCGACATTGCGCTATTTTATGCTCTAGGCGCGCAAAACCGCAAAGTGCAGCATCTGTTTCTGATAGAAGGCTGGATGATAGCCATTTACGGCGCAGTGGTGGGCGTGGTGCTCGGCGTGGTGCTGTGTGCGCTGCAACAACATTTTGGCATCATCAAAATGGGCGCGGGCTATGTGGTGGAACAATATCCCGTAGATGTGCGCTGGGGCGATGTAACTGCTGTGTTTTGCACGGTAATTGCATTAGGATTTGTATTGGCCGCCTACCCAGCGAGCGTACTTAAAAAAAGTGAGAAGTGAG
>CAVGYO010000025.1:0-16215 GCA_963633255.1 Erysipelotrichaceae bacterium | reverse complement strand
GACACTCGCTGCCCAATGCCGTATCGGTATCAAAAAAAGCCGCCAATTTTTTATAGTGAGAAATCATTATTGTTGATTTGCAGATTTGTTGAACGGTTGAAGCGTTGAATTGATTTTTGGTTGATTGGTTGTTGATGAGTTTTGCTTCGCAAGATTTTTTCTCCGCTCGGCAAAACAAACAAGTTTGATTTTGCTCTCGCTAATCGCAAAAATTCTGGTTTCTGGTTTTCGCGCTCAACAACGCCGCAAGAATCTTCAAATAAAAAAACTTTCGCACTTTCAAACTAAATTTGTATCTTTGCAGCGTCGTTCGGTGGAGCGATAGATGACTGTAAATACTGTAAGGCATTCGGTTTCTGCGCCGCTGGGCGTGGAATTAAAAGGGAATCAGGTGCAAATCCTGAACAGACCCGCTGCTGTAAGTTACAACAAAAGGCCAAGGCAAAAAACCACTGCAAATAAACTTTTGTGGGAAGGTGCCAAAAGCCGTAACAAGTCAGAAGACCTGCCAATGCACTGATAATCAAGCACGCTTTCGAGGAATAGAGCGCACTGATAACCGCCACCAACGCACATTGTGCGTTTGGGTTGTGGCGTGTGCATATACCAATTTTTGGCTGTTTGATTTTTTGTCGAGCAGCCATTTTTTTTGCGCAAATTTTTATTACCGCCTGTGCCAAAAGTCAGATTTCTGCCATAAAGCGTACTTTCGACATAGGCAAACGGTGGGGTTTTGGTGATTCGCCCTCGTTAAAACTCCACCATTTTCAACAGATACACCATAATTTATTGTTTCGGCAAACAAAAAAAACAGACATAATAATCACAAAAAAAAGCAAAAAAAGATGAAAAAGAGATTTTTTCTGTGGGGGCTTTTGGCTCTCGCAACGCTGGCTGGTAGAGCCGAAGATGTGCTCATACCGCAGTTCGGTAAACAGGTCGTAATGGTGGACAAGGACAACCCCGTCACCTACTACGACTACAAAGGCACGGAGAGTATGAAAACGGGAAGCGCGAACAACGCATTCGCTACGACCATTTTCAAACCCGCACAAGAGAACTACGCCATTCAAATTGTGTTCGAAGAGTTCGAGTTGAAGCAACACAGCGACTCGTACGACGCAAAACTGTACTTGTACAACGGCGTTTTCGACACGACAAGCGTTACTTACCCGACGACTGGTTATGGCGTTACCGTAGGCGGCAAGTTCCCGACGAACGATAACTTGCTCGTCACGCTGACCGGCACTTACTCCAGTCTTACCTACACCTCGACGGATGCGACGGGAGCTTTGAGTTGCTGTCTGTACTTCAGAGACCCGAAAGAAAGCAAGGGCTGGAAAGCCACCGTATGCGCCATCGAGAAGAAAGATATGACCATCAGTGCGGCGACCACGGACTATACCGCAGTGAAGGACGATATCTATGTGGGAAAACAAGGCATCGCCTTGGGCGCGGTGAGCATCATCACCGATGGGCTTGCCAATCCCGATGCGCTGAAGAGCGTCCGTTTCACGCTGGAACAGACGGGCGGCACGGTGTTCGACCCCACGACCCTGAAACTCTATGCAGGCAATGCCGAACGCACATCGGCACTCACCGAGATAGAAAGTGCCATCAGTGAAGACAATGGCACATACACCCTCACGCCCACTACGGCAAAAACACTCAACGCAGGCGAAAACACATTCTGCATTGGCGGCGATGTGCTGAATACGGCTGCCATAGACGCACAGGTTACACTCACCATCACGGGTATTGCCACCGCCAACGGCTACACTACGCTTGCCACAACCACACCCATTACACTCACCGTGCAACCCATAATTGTAATGATAAACGGGCAGAAACTGACGGTGAATGTCGATAGAAATATCAAGTTCTATGACGATGGCGGTGCGGAAGGTAAAATCAGCAATAACTTTGAAGGGTGGGTTACCTTTTTGCCCGCTACCGCAGGCAAGAAAGTGCAACTCGATTTGAAGAATATCAGCATATTCTACACCTCCTCGGCAGTGGGCGTAGGCAATCAGGATATACTGAAAATCTACAACGGCGATGCCACAAGCAATGAGGTGCTGTTCACCGCCGAGAAGGACAAGCCTGCCGATTTTGTGGTGAAAAGTACCGCCACCAACGGCGCACTAACCCTCTACCTGAAGAGTCTGACACCGTCGAGTTACTACCAAGGCAGCGGCTTCGATGGTGCGGCAAGCGAGTTTGAGCCAGCGGCAATGACCATCACGGGCAGCAGCGTGGCACGCGCAAGCAGTGCGAGCGTGGCCGCCACTACAACCGATGTACCGATACTGACCATTGGCTTGACAACCGAGAACACCGAACCGGCGAAAGTACTGAAAACCATGACCTTCAGCACCAACGAAACCGCCGCACAAATAAGCAAAGCCACGCTCTACTACACGGGCGCAAGCAGCACCTTTGCCACCAGCACCAAGGTGGGCGAGGCAACGGTGAATGGCGATGAAATCACCATCACTACCGACGAAGGCATTACCCTGCGCGAGGGCGACAACTACCTGCACCTTGCTTACGACATAGCCGCCACCGCACAGAACGACAGCAAGGTGGATGCCCAATGCACCAAAGCCGTATTCGCCGATAAGGAGGAATATACCGGCTTTTCCACGCCCGAAGGTGCGCTGACCATTGCCAATGTATGGCACTCGGTGATTGGTACAAAGACCATCGGCGTGTACGACCAATGGACCTACACGCACACCGTGGCAAGTGCATATAGTAGCAACTACAAAGCCGAAAAGGGTAACCAAATCACTACCTTTGTGCCGACTACCGCAGGTAATATCATCGAAATGACTTTTGCCGACTTTGCGGTAGAGTACTCGTCGTCGACCTCTTATGGTATACGCGCCGACTACAAAATTTACGCGGGCGCAGACACTTCGGGCGAACTGTTGTGGCAGGCCGACGCTACCAACTGCCAAGTGGGTCCTGGCAAGATACGCTCCACCTCGGAGGACGGTGCCATCACCATTGTCTTCAACACCAACACAGATATGCCGTACTACACCGAAGCAGGTTGGCACGCCACCGTGAGTGAGTACACGCCCGTCGCTATGACGGTGAAGACCACAGAACTGCAAGTAGCCTCGACCAAAGCCGTGGTGCGCAACCAGAAACATGCTGCTCTCATCGATGTCGCCATCACCACCGAAGGCACACTGACACCGCTCGTGCTGAACAGCGTGAAAGTAACGCTGAACAATGCTTGCGCCGCCGCCCTCGACTCGGTGGTGCTGTTGCAGGACGGCAAGGTGATAGCCCAAACCGAGGTAACCGTCGGCACTACCGAACTGACCCTCACGCCCGACCTCACTTTGGTCGAGGGCGACAATGCCATGACCTTGGCGGTGAATGTGAAGGAGAATGCCGCATTCAACACCGTTGTGAAATTGGAGAGCGTGCAGATAACGGCAGGCGGTAATGCGTTGGCGACTACGCTGCCCGACCACGGACGCACTGTAAGCAATATCTATCTGCTGCAAACTGGCACAAACACCGTGAATATCGATGAAAATATGCTGCTCTTCTACGACGACGGCGGGCAGGACGGTCAGATAACTGTCGGCACAAGCGGCACGGTAACATTCGTTCCGACGGTGGCGAATACCGCCATTCAACTGAAAGTGAACAAATGGGCGATAACGGGTGCCGACCTATTCAATATTTACTACGGCACGACCACCAAAGAGCAAGCCGATGTCAGTCTGAATTATTACACCAAAGATATTGACAAGCAGATAATCATTTCGAGCGATGAGAGCGGCGCACTCACGGTCAACTTCCAGAGCAAAGGCTCCATCGCGACCGACGGCTGGGAGATTGAGGTTACCTGCCACGCGTTGCAACCCCTCACACTGGACTCTGTCGTGGTGAGCGATGTGTCGGGCGATGTGGTCCTGCGCGGCAGTACAGATGTGAAGGTGCTTTGCGCAGCTATGCATGTGTCGGGCGACCGCACGCCGCTGTCAATTGACAACTTTGTGGTCGAAAACACCTTCGGTGCCAGTGCGGTGAAAATCTACAAGACTGGCACACTCCATTCGTTTGGCACAACCAATCCGGTAACAGCAGCCGATGCCATCAACGAGCGCGGTACGCATTACTACTGGATTACATTGGATATCCCCGCCGAGACCGCAGAGAACAGTACCGCCACTGCCACGCTCAAGACCGTGGCGGTGAACGGAGCGGCTACGCAACCGAAAAACACGGTTACTGCTTCGTTCAAAGTCATTGGCGGACTGCACGGCACCTACCGCATAGGAACAAGCAGCGAGGCTGATTTCGCTACCATACAGGCCGCCGTCGATGCGCTGCATTTCGGCATCGAGAGTGCGGTAACCTTCCTCATCGAACCGGGTACCTATACCGAGAAAGTTACCATGCCCGAAGTCAGTGGCACCTCAGCCGACCACAGCGTTACGCTACGCTCGCTCACAGGCAACCGGGAAGATGTCGTTATTCGCCACGACAACTATACGGCGCAGTCCTCTTCGGCGGGCGACGAAACGCAGGGCGTATTTACCTTTGCTGGTGCAGACTACATCACGCTCCGCAACTTGACACTGACCACCGACCACGACAGTTACCACACCATCGTGCTTGTGAGCAACAAGTCCGAACATATTACCATAGACGATTGCTATATCTACCGTGCCGAAAACACCACAGGAACCGCCATGCGGCTGGTATATGCCAATGCAAAAGACGCAACCACGCTCAACAACTACTTCACGCTCAGCCATTCGCTGCTCAAAGGCGGCTATACAGGCGTAACTGTGAACGGCAACTGGACTACAAAACAAATCGGCGCACACATCATCGGTAATACCTTTGAGCGTCAAGGCGCACAAGCCATTCTTATAGGTCTTGGCGAAGCCGATGCCGTGGTCGATGGAAACACCGTCCGCAAGACCTTGGAAGGCGACAAGAGTACATGGGCAGTCGATTTGCGTTTGTCTTCAGGCGCACAAATCAGCAACAACTACATCTATGTGAATTGCACAACCAATGTCTGCCACGGTCTTTATTTGCGCGACATCACTGCCACCGAAACAGCACCAGCACACATCTACAACAATGTAGTGGATTTGCATTGCACTGCCGAAAGTGTATCGTATGGTATCTACATCAACAAGGCACAGATGAATGTGGTTCTCGCAAACAACACCGTGCGCACCACGGGCGACAACACCTACGCACTGTTTGTGCAGAAATCAGGTACGAATCTGCAAATCTTCAACAACCTCTTCTACAGCAGCAAGTTGGACGCGGTATGGACATCAAGCAAGAATTACATCACTGCTTTCGACTACAACTTGCTCTATTCCGAAGGCGGCAAGTTCGGTAAGATAGGCGACACCGAGTACGCCGATATCGCCGAATGGCGCACGGCTATTGGCAGCAGCAACGACATCAGCGAGGCGGTTACTTTTGAATCCGACGATGTGCTTCGCCCGACGGACAAAGGCAACTTGGTCGGTGCAAAAGCGTTGGATTTCATCACCACCGACATCACGGGGCGTGTGCGTGCGGCAGTACCCACCATCGGAGCCTACGAGTGGGTAGAAAAAACTCCGACCGACCTCCACAAATTGGGAACGAGCCTAAACATCTACCCGAACCCAGCGACGCACTACCTGCATATAACCGCCGCCAGCGGCATCATCAGCATTGTCGGCATCGACGGGCGCACATGGCTCACACAACCAGCCAACAGCAATAGCACAAACATCGATGTTTCGGCACTGCCACAGGGCGTTTACCTGCTGCAACTCGATAACGAAAACAGCCGCACCATCGAACGCTTCATCAAAAAATAGCACACCTTTTTCTGCCAACAAAAGTGCTATTCAAGCCGCTCCACCAACCATGGAGCGGCTTTTGTTTTTGCGTTGAAGCGATTTCTAAATTCAAACTTTCTGACCCATAGGTCAAAAAGTTTCCCTAGACGAAAAGAAAACAACCACAAATGTACCACAACTACAACCAAAATTTTACTATAACAAAAAAAATGCAGCAATAACAGTAAAAAATACACACAATATTTGCATATATCATAAAATGATTGTATCTTTGCACCGAAACAAAAACTATAACAACAATGGCTTTTCAATTTATACAACTAAACAACTGCAATGTCAATTTGCGTTGCACTATCCAATCCACGGGTAAATTGGGTTTCACCTCGGCCACGGCAGAGGCGTTGCATTTGGAGAAAGACATGCAGGTCAAGTTTGCCCAAGATACGGAGGATAACGCTGTATTATATATGGTGTTTGTCGAGCAGAAGGCAGACGATTCGTTTGGGATAATCAAGTCGGGCAGTTATTTCACGCTTCCTACGCGGGGGCTATTCGAAATGTTGAACTACGACTACAAAAACAAAACCATTATTTTTGATATGGTGCGCGCACAGGGTTTTGACTTTATCGCAAATGGAACGGTATACAAAATGACACGACGCATCATTGAAAAACGCAACAAAACGAAAAATTAATTCTATAAAAGCATGTATGATAACTCAAAACCTGGCAAAAAAAGTCCTACCTTAGTTAGCAAACCAAGATAGGGCAAGACGGTACAAAAACGACATTCCTTTCGCGGCGTAGGAAACTTAGAAGGAGAAATGCGTTGCCAATACCATCTATAGAAAATTAGTGTGCAAAGATACACCAATTTTCCTATTTGGGCAAAAAAAAAATGGCTTCACTGCAAGTTTTTGTACGATATTATGCTATAATTAAACTAATAACGACAAAAAACAATGCTATTATGTGTACCAATAACCATTTTACGGATGCCCCTATGCAATCCTCTTTTTCTTGTCGGATAGATTCCGTTCCTTCGGTTTTAGTGCCTTTCCATGAGGCCGTTCACACTACAACGACTGTTCCCAACGCAGCAGTCCATTTCTTCATTGCCGACCATCGGTTCTTGCCACTTTTCCGTCGCCCAGATTGTTATGTAGAGGCGTTGAGTCGCTATTCGTATGTCATTACGCCCGACTTGTCGCAGTATCGCGACTACTCTGCGGAGGTGCGCTTCCACAATCATTTTAGCAATCGAGCGATGGGAGTCTATTTACAATCCAAAGGCATGACAGTCATTCCGAATGTTACATGGTCGCTCCCTGATAGTTATGCCTATGCTTTTGAGGGGCTTCCGTGTCATGCTACCATTGCTATCAATAGCAATGGGGCCAATGCAGATGATTATACTCGTTATCTTTGGTTGAAAGGGTATTATACAGCCGTAGAGCGGCTTTGTCCCACGCACATCATTCGATATGGTAGCCCTGTTAATGGAGAATACACCGACATCTCTACCTACTATCCAAATACCTATCTCGACCACTTGCATAATCTGCCGCGTAAAAGCAAAAAACATTGCAAAATTACAAATGGCAATCAAACGACCATCAAATTCGACTAGTCTAAAATATATGAAATTATGAATACAGAAAATCAGGCATTGGATAATGCCAACGACCCTGTTATAGGTCGCGACTTGTTGGGCAATCCTTTCAACAAGAAGTACCCGCCCGATACCGTAAAGTACGGAACCAAATACGATGGCTATTCCTCGTACAATCGGGAAGTTTTTTTTCTCGATTTTGCTATCGAAGGGTATGATGTCTTGTTTGCCTACAATGGCAAAAACTATCTTGTTCAGCGTTGGGCAGAGGGGGCAGCACAACTCGACCCCGTTTCGCACCAACTCATCTACCTTTTCGACAATGCCAATGTGCTGGTAGAGCAACTCGATGTTGAGGGCGCAAAACTTATTGATCGTATCGACCAAATAAAAATTGTAGAACTGTTATAACTATTTATCAATTATGGGAGCAAATGGCACGCATTCTTCGAATGCACTCTCCTCGGAGGAGAATAGAAAATATCTCACGGTCGGAACTATTTCCGACAACATCAAGGTTCTTGTACAGAAGGACAAAAATCGTCATGGCAAACTGCCTGAAGAAAGTCATACTCCAAACCGTGTCTATGTCTCTTTTTTAGCCAATGGCCGTGATGTAAAAGAGATTGCACAATATGATGCCGATTGCAAAAAGGTGTATGCTATCCATACGAGCGACCACAAAGGTATCTCACCGCATTATCATTTATGGAAAGATGGTCGCCAACTGCCTGACGCTTATCCCCTTGTCCCAAAAATGCGGGAACTTTTGAATTATGTACGCAATAGGTGAAATTAAAGGACTATAGGTTTACCTTTTGCAGCGTCTATTTCGAAAAAATGTAGCAACCCACAAAACCAATCAACTGATCAACAAAGTTTTTGCGGCTTTTGTTGATTTTTTTAACAAAAATTATTTGTTCGCGTGCAAAAATATCATTACCTTTGCCACAAAGTACAAATCATTTTTCAATTGACAATTGACAATTAGTAGCAAGTAGCAAGTAGCAAGTAGCAAGAAAAGTGAGGAATTAGGAGTGAGGAGTGAGGAGTTTTTTAGTTAGAAAGTGTGAAAGTATAAAAGTGCGAATGTAGGGGCGCGGCATGCCACGCCCGAAAAGACCAACAAACAATAACGCACCGAACCAACACCAATCCGATTCTGTCCCTCTGCTTGGAGCGGAGCGGAAAGATAGGGGGACGAGAAAAACGGGGAACCGTTTTTCGGAGGGGGTTGGAAACCAATTAACAATTAAGAATGAATAATTAAGAATTGTTCGGTAACAACAGCCAACTGCGCTTCAACAAATCACCAAATAACCAAATCAACTAGAAACCAGAAATCTAGAAATTAGAAATCTAGAAACTAGAAATAACACTAACCCAAAAACCAAAAAACTATGAGAAAAAGACTGACTCTACTGTTTGCGGCGGCACTTGCGAGTGCAGCGGCATTTGCAGCGCAGTGGAACGCCGCTGGCGACACACTGACGCTCGAAGAGGCCGACCTGCCCTATCGCCACGAGGGCAAAGTTGGCGAACAAAAGGTGATTGCACTGCCCTATTTGGCAACCGCAACCGACCTCTATTTCAATTTCAACACCGAGGGCACATTCAACGAAGAACTCGATGTAATGAATGTGGTTAACAAAAGCAACACAACACTTTTGTACGCCTACACAGGCTTTGGCTACCTGAAGGCAGAGGCACTATCGGGTTATATCTATGTGCGCCAAACGGCAGCCATAAACCAAATGAACCCAGGCAAAGCCTTTACACTCGACATTGCGCGGTTGAGCGACCTGCCACTGGCCTCCGCTGCCACCATTACTCCTGTGCCTCTCTCCGAAGCAGGCGCAGTGGGCGATGGCACAATGCCCTCCAATCTGCTCTACGCCGAGTACGAAACCGACTACGCAGGCCAAACATTCACAGGACTGATGCCCGTGGTTGGCTCGTACACCATTACAACTGGCAGCGACTACTACGAATTGGTGTGCCGAGGCGGCGCTCTGCTAGTGGAACACGGAAACACTACAGCCGCGGCAGTTGCGTGGCTATCGCCAGGGACAACAATCACTATCGATGTGTTGGCGCCAAAGGCTGGCTACAGTGTTGAACTCGCCATAAGCAGCAATACCAGCGATTTCGATTATCGCAAACGCTACGAATCGCAAGAGATAACACTGCCCTACCGCGGCACATCAAACTGCACAAAACGCCATCGGCTGGCAATTTCAGAGGAGAACACTTCGACTGGAGCTAACGACGACAAATTCGTGTACAACCTCTACAAATTTACCATTGCCGAAGAGAGCAAGGTGCGTCTGCGCTACGAATCGGACAACGATGTGCATTTCGCCTTTGTGCCCGACAACATGGGGTATGAGTTCAAAACAAAGTATGCTACCGATGGCGACAACACGCTGACAACCAGCGCACTGCCCGCTGGCACATACTACATTGCCATGATTGGTAGCCTCATTGGCGATAACGCCGATTTTGCGCTGTCGCTGGTACCAAAAGAGACCGAGCAGAAAGTATTGGATGCCGACGCATTCGACGCTGCCGACCGTATGCTCACCCTTGGCAAAACCTACTACGGCAAACTGACGCCGAGCGACACACTCTACAACTCGTCCGGCACGCCCTATGCTGTGGCGCACTATATCGACTTGGAGAATGGTGCTTACAACATTACTGCCACCATGAATACAGGCCGCAGCAAAGAGAAGAACGAACTGCAACTCTTTTTGTTAACCAACGACGGCAGCACAGCATTGGGAGCAGAAAACGATGCAGACGCACAAAAACGCACACTCACTGCAACAACAACATTAGCAGTGGAAAAAGGACGCTACAAAGTGCTGGTGGCTGGTTTTGCACAACTGACACCGCGCGACTACACCATACAAGTAGAACAATTCCAATATGATTCGCGCTATTCCATGAAAACCCTTCCGCTTGTGGTCGATAGCACCCTGAACAAGGGCGAAATTTTAGGTGACGACTATGCGTATGCAATGCATATTTACCAAATAAACAATATGCCGCTGACCGACACCACAGTGGTGGTGAAATGGAGTTCCAACGACGACCATATACAAGAATTCTACATTTATGGTGATCTCAAGGACAACATTTATGGCAAAAATGGCGAAATTACCACCATTTGCAGCACAAATGGCCTCACTTTTGGCATTATCGGTGTGCAGGCAAAAGGCTATGGCGACTACCACTTGGAGATAAACTACAGCGACCGCAAGATGGCAAGCACCACGCCCATAACCCTAGCCGAACTGTTAGAAACCGCTACCACAACCACTGGCTTGACCAACGAACAGATACTATTCGGTGCAGAGCCAAGCAAACTGGTAAAAGGCGACGCCACAACACTGCCTGATAATGGCAAAAACTACTACGCTGTGGCCTACAAAGTACCTATGGAGGCTGGTAACTACCTCTCTGCAAAGAATGCACCATATTTCGATTATGGAAATGAGTCCCGAGTGATAATCTACAAAAAAGATGCTGCTGGCACCATTACTGTTGAAGGACCATCTATAGCCGATGGCCGAAGTGCGAGTGCAAACATCATTGTAAAAACCATTGCCACCGGCGACGAATACTTTGTAGTGTTCACAACTACCGATAAAGAGAAATGCGGCACACACTTGGTAGATATCAGCACAGGCAAGGCCGCCGAAACAACACCTATCACCTTTGCCCAACTGATAGCCAATGCCGAAACAATTACAGAGTCGATGTCGAAAACCATCAACTTTGGCACAGGCGAGAGCCACTATGTGGCAGGCGAAACCGACTTTGGTGCTGCGGACAACAACTACTACGCTGTGGCCTACAAGGTAGAGGTAGCCGCTGGGCAACTGCTGCAAACCTACCACAACAAACCAACCTATTGGACATACATTTATAAGGACGAAGCAGGCGCGATAAGCAAAGTGTCACAAAACTATGTCAGCGGCATAGAAGGCACCTACTATGTGGTGTTCTTTACCGATGCGTTTACACAAAGCCATGTAACGGTTTCGCTGAAAACCATCTATAAGGACCAAGAAGCCTTTGCCAAAGCCATCGACATCACACTGCCCTACACAGGCACAGTTACGCTCGCCCAGGCAGTAGCAACGCAAACCGCTGTTGGTAAAAGAGTTGTAGGACTCTACAAGGTAAGCCTCACCGCAGGGCAGAGCGTGGTCTATTACAGCAAAACACAGGAATCTGCATTACTCGTTTCGAAAGCCGCATTGGATGCCTACTACGCCACCCCGACAACCGGCGTACCAACAGTCGCTGATATATCTTATGAATATGGTGCTCGCACAATAGCAGAAACAGGCGACTACTACCTGCTGGTACCCTATGCATTCGACGGCGAAAACCTGTTCAATATCGAGGCTGTTACCGCCTACACAGAACAGTATGCGTTCGACAAGGCCGAACAACTACCCAGCTGGCGCGGCAAACTACAGATAAAACCAAGCGAATTCGTGCCATACATCGCGGACGGCTATATCTTCTATGCAAAAATATACAAGGTAGATTTGAGTGCGGGCGTGCATATTCACACATACGGTGAGTTTGCAAGCGATTACAGCAGAATCGCAGATAACACCCGAGAAAAGGTTAGCAAAGAGGATTCGTACGGCTTCACAGAAATTAAAACCGACGGCACCTACTACATTGTTTTCGAAACCGATGTCAAGCCCGAAGCGGCGGTAGATATCATGTGGGAGTTGTCGATAACGCCCGACGAGTACCGCGGTTTGGTAGGCGAAACAGCCACCACACTGCCAGCCACAATTACCGAAAACATCGAAGCGTTTGTAACACCACTCGTGGTACTGCCCACTGGCGACCTGATGTATATGGATGCCAACCCACAACGCTTGAACAGCAGCGACTTGGTGGCAACCATCAAGAAAAGAGATTTGAGTAGCGATTATGCTTACTACAAGAGCAAGCATCAACTGTTGAATTTCAATTACAATGGTGGCACCACCACTCAAAACACTGGCGGCCAAGACGATGTGATAAAAGTTTTAAGCACGCTAGAGGGCGAAAACTGGATTGGTCAAGCATTTAATGTAAAAGATATGGGCCGTTATCCCGGCGAGCGCACCTACTCGCTACACGCCGTAGAGAAAACTAAGACCGATATGATAGCACGCGCCGAAGTGCTGGACTTGAACGCACTGCCAGTGGTAATACAAGGCTCGGTTTACGACTTTGTGATGAACAAATGCCTGTGGTACACCAGCGACTGCAAGGTGGCTTGCCCCTACCAGATAGCATTGAACACGGTCAATACGATTCGCATCGACTACAAGTGCAACTATTTGGGCGATATAGCGCTGGAATACTACTACTCAAGCGGAAAATTAGGTTCAATAACACTCAAAAATGGTAAATATACCACCTTCAGCGGCAAAGCCAAAAACGATGTGCTCAATTTCACTTTACTGCCGACCATCGACCTGCTGAGCATTTCCGATAAAGATTTGGAAGCGTTGAAAAACTACGAAATCTCCATTACCATCAGCAATGCAAATCAAGCAACCTCCGTAACGGCACTGAACGCTGCCAGCAAAGTGGTGGTGGACGAATACACCAACGAGTCGGCTGTACGCTTGGCACTGGCCGATGTCGAAGTGCTTGCCACGCTACAAAACGGCACCACGCAAAACATGGCCAACTACACCACTTGGACGCTCGACGAAGGGCTGACACAAGCCACAGGCACCGTAACTCTGCCTAGGGGCTATGTATTTGCCGAAGGCGTTGAAGGCACGGTAACACTGCTTGTGAACCCAGTAACGGTAACTACCACCGTCGATGGCAACGGCAAAATTACGCCAGCATCAGCCACCGAAGTGCGCCGCGGCTCAAAACTCTCGTTCACCATTGTGGCCGACGCAGGGTACGAAATCAAGTCGCTCACAGTAAACGGTAACGAAGAAAGCGAAGCGGTTGCCCAAACCGAATACAAACTCACTGTTACAGTCAAGAAAGACACCAAAATCAGTGTTGAATTCGTAGCACAAGTTACTGGCATTGAGCAAGTTGCCGCCAACGACTTTGCGCTCTACACGCAGGGTCGCACCATCGTGGTCGAAGATGCCACCGCCAAAACCACGGTACGCATCTACTCCATCACAGGCAATTTGATTTACGCTGGGCACATCACCGCCGCCACCGAACAATACCAGATGCCAACCGCTGGTCTCTACATCGTTCGCATCGGCAACAAGGTGCAGAAAGCCATTGTGAAATGAAGCATCGCCACATTTCACAATAGATAATGAACAATGAAAAATAGATTTTAAGAACACCGACAATTCATTGGTTCGTTACAATTAAACCGTAGAGCCGTCACAGTGTGACGGCTCTACTTTGTAATTAAGAATGAAGAATGAATAATTAAGAATTATTCGGTAGACATAGCCAACTGCAACCAATCAACCAATCAACCAGAAATCTAGAAACCAGAAATCTAGAAATTAGAAATCTAGAAATAATAATCAATTCAACAGTTCAACGAAACTTTCTCACTTTCAAACTAATTTCGTATCTTTGCACACCATTCATTATTCCAAAACAAGAACCAATTATGCCAACCATCGACGAAATCAGAGCCGACGAGCGCTACTTGAATCTGCTGGCCGAGAAGTTTCCGAATATCTCAGCCGCCACGACCGAAATTGTGAACCTCGAAGCCATTTTGAGCCTGCCCAAAGGCACAGAACATTTTCTGTCGGATCTGCACGGCAGCGCCAACGCCTTTATCCATATTGTAAAAAATGCTTCGGGCGTCATACGCCGCAAGGTAGACGACACCTTTGGCGACCGTCTGTGCGAGGAGGAAAAACGCGCGCTCTGCGCCCTAATCTACTACCCCGACGAGCGGCTGGCCTACTACCACACGCAAGGAATGGAGATGGAACCGATTTACCGCACACGACTGCAACAGATTGTGGAGGTTACACGCGCTGTAACGGTGAAATACACGCGGTCGAAAGTGCGCAAAATGCTGCCAAAAGATTTTGCCTATGTCATCGAGGAGTTGCTGCACGAATCGACCGCCGAACCCGACCGCCAGAGTTATTCCAACGCCATCATCGACGCTATCATCGCCACAGGGCGCGCCGAAGGACTCATCATCGCCATCTGCTATGTGATACACGGTTTTGCCATCGACACGCTACACATTGTGGGCGACATATTCGACCGCGGCCCTGGCGCTTGCAAAATCATGGAGATACTATCGACCTATCACGATTTCGACATACAGTGGGGCAACCACGACATCGAATGGATGGGCGCAGCCGCTGGAAATCTTGCACTGATAGCCACTGTGTTGCGTGTGTCGATACGCTATGCCAATGTGGAAACGCTCGAAGAGGATTACAGCATCAATCTGTTGCCGCTTGCCAATTTCGCCATGAACACCTACGGCAACGACCCTTGCACCGTTTTTCAGACAAAAGATTTCGAAAACAATCCACGCCTGACACGCTCGGCTGGTTTGATGGCCAAAATGCACAAAGCCATCAGCATCATACAGTTCAAACTCGAAGGACAGATTATTCAGCGCAATCCCGACTATCAGATGGACGACCGCCTACTGCTCCACCTCATCGACAAGGAGCGCGGCAACATCACCATCGATGGCAAGAAATACGAACTGCTCGACAAAAATCTGCCCACACTCGACCCTGCCAACCCATACGCACTGTCGACCGAAGAGCAGCAACTGGTCGATCAGTTGGCGCGCTCGTTCCGCCGCTCCGAAAAGTTGCAAAAACACCTGCGTTGCCTCTATCAACACGGTTCGCTCTTCTTGGTGCGCAACAACTGCCTACTCTACCACGCTGCCATTCCGCTCGAGGCCGATGGGTCGTTCCAAGCGGTGAAAATCGCTGGCGAAACGCTAAAAGGGCGCGCCCTGATGGAGCGCATCGACCGCGAAATACGCCAAGCCTACTACGCCACACACGATTCGCCCACGCAACAACGCGCTTTGGACTATATGTGGTACTTGTGGTGCGGTCCTTGCTCGCCGCTCTACAACAAGGACAAAATGACCACCTTCGAACGCTATTTTATCGACGATAAAACGCTCTACAAAGAGACCAAAGGGGCTTACTACGAACTGGCCAACAAGCGCGAAACCTGCTGCAACATCTTGCGTGAGTTCGGCCTCGAACCCGAAAAGTCGCACATCATCAACGGCCACATTCCTGTGCGCACGCTCAAAGGCGAATCGCCGCTGCGTGCTGGCGGTTTGCGGCTCGTCATCGACGGCGGTTTTTCAAAACCATACCAAGCGCAAACAGGCATTGCGGGCTACACGCTCATCTACAATAGCCACGGTATGCAACTCATCGAACACGAAAAATTCGAGAGTCGCGAACAGGCCGTATTGTCGGGTGCCGACATTCACAGCCGCGTGCAGTTGGTCGATTTGAGCAAACAGCGCATGCTCGTGCGCGACACCGACCGCGGCAAAGAGTTGGTAGAACAAGTCCAAAACCTCAAACGCCTGCTCTACGCCTACCAACACGGCTTGATAAAAGAAAAATTGGCAAGATGCTGATTAGTAGCAAGAAAGTGAGAAGTGAGGAGTGAGGAGTGAGGAGTGATGCGGCAAAGCCGCAATGACAATTAGTAGCAAGTAGCAAGATACAAGTAGCAAGAAAGATTTTAAGAACATAGAATATAGAGCATAGACAAAAT
>CAVGYO010000024.1:0-16324 GCA_963633255.1 Erysipelotrichaceae bacterium | reverse complement strand
GGCGCACCGCAAGGCGCGCTTTTTTTTGTTTAGTAGCAAGAAAGTGTGAAAGTTTTGTTGAACTGTTGAATTGATTTTTGGTTGATCGGTTGATCGGTTGATTGGTCGTTGATAAGTTGAAAAGTTTAATTGTTTAAGCGTTTAATCGTTGATGCGTGGATTTGTGGATTTGGTTATTTGTTTTTGAGGCTAATCCGACAATTTGAAATTTGAAATTTGAAATTTGAAATCTGAAATTGCGGCTTCGCCGCCTCACTCCTCACTCCTAATTCCTCACTCCTCACTTGTCTTGCTACTTGCTACTTGCTACTAACATTATCAATTGTCTTGCATCTAAATCAGCACCATTTTCAGGGCGTCGGTCATGCTGTCGGTGAAGTGGAAGTGGAGGCCTTTGAGGTAGATTTCGTTTATTTCGTCCACATCTTTTTTGTTGTCGCTGCACATCAGAATGTCGGTGATGCCAGCGCGTTTGGCGGCAAGAATTTTCTCTTTGATGCCGCCCACGGGCAGTAGTTTGCCGCGTAGCGTGATTTCGCCAGTCATCGCCAGATTTTTCTTCACTTTGCGTTTGGCAAAAGCCGATGTGAGTGCCGTGAGCATGGTGATGCCCGCCGACGGACCATCTTTTGGAATGGCGCCCTCTGGCACATGAATATGCACGGCATATTTGTCGAACAGTTGAGCATCGACACCGAGTTCGGCAGCGTGTGCTTTCAGATATTCGAACGCAATGGTGGCCGACTCTTTCATCACATCGCCAAGATTGCCCGTCAGGGTCAGTTTGGGCGTTTTCGATGGGCTTAGACTCACTTCGATGAACAGAATTTCGCCGCCTACGGCCGTCCACGCCAAGCCCGTAACCACACCGCAAACGCCATTGCCTTGGTAGGCATCGTGGGTGTAGCGCGGCGCACCGAGGTAGGTTTTCAGGTCGTCGATGGCGACTTCGGCGTTGTAGGGCGTTTCGGTAGCGATTTTGCAGGCAATTTTGCGCATAATTTTTGCGATAACGCGGTCGAGTTCGCGCACGCCCGACTCGCGGGTGTAGTTATCGACCAAATAGCGCAGCGTTTTTTTGGGGAATTTCACCTGTTTGCGTGCAATGCCGTGCTCTTTCAACTGTTTCGGCACCAGATGTTTGGCGGCAATTTCCACCTTTTCTTCGGCAATGTAGCCGTTCACCTCTATCAGTTCCATGCGGTCGAGCAGCGGTCGCGGCACCGAGGCGAGCGAATTGGCAGTGGCTATAAACAGCACTTTCGACAGGTCGTAGTCGATGTCCAAAAAGTTGTCGTGAAACGCTGCATTCTGCTCTGGATCAAGCACTTCGAGCAGTGCCGACGATGGGTCGCCGTGCGCGTCGTCGGCCAGTTTGTCAATCTCGTCGAGCACAAACACGGGGTTCGACGAACCGACTTTTTTCAGACTTTGAATGATGCGCCCGGGCATTGCACCGATGTAGGTGCGTCGGTGTCCGCGAATTTCGGCTTCGTCGTGCATACCGCCCAGCGACACACGCACATATTTGCGGCCGAGGCTTTCGGCGATGGACTTTCCGAGCGATGTTTTGCCCACGCCCGGAGGTCCGTAGAGGCAGAGAATGGGCGATTTCAGGTCGTTGCGTAGTTTCAGCACAGCCAAATGTTCCACAATGCGCTCTTTCACTTTTTCCAGCCCAAAATGGTCGCGGTCGAGAATTTGCTGCGCCTTTTTCAGGTCGAAATTATCTTCGGTAAATTCGTTCCACGGCAGTTCGAGCAGCGTTTCCACATAGTTTTGCTGCACGGCAAAATCGGGTGCGTGTTGCGGCATCACCTCCAGTTTTTTCAACTCTTTGTTGAAAATTTCGGCCGTTTTTTTGTCCCATTTTTTCGATTTGGCGCGCTTGCGATAGGTTTCTATCAACTTGTCGGTGGTGTCGTCGCCCAACTCGTTTTTGATGGTTTTCATCTGCTGTTGCAGAAAGTATTCGCGCTGTTGGCGGTCGATGTCCTTCATCACTTTCGACTGAATGGAGGCCGAAACGGTGATTTTTTTGAACTCTTTTTTCAGCAGTTCGAGCAGTTCGGAGGCACGCTGGCGCAGGTCGTCCATCTCGAGCAATCGCTGTTGGTCGAAAATGTCGAGTTGCAGGTTGTTGCACACAAAATTGATGAGCGTTTCGGGCGTGTCGGCGTGTTCCACAGCGAAGAGCATTTCGTTGGGAATGTTCGACTTTTTGACAATTTTTTCGCACAACGCCTTTATGCCGTCGAGGTCGTTGCCAAAGGCGGTAGCGGGGCTGTCTTGCGCTGTTTCGGGCATCAAATCGACGGTTGCCGTGAGGTAGGGCGTGCGTTGCACCACATCGATAAGGCGCGCGCGGCGGCGACCATGTAGCAGCACCATCGTGGTATTGTCGGGCAGTTCGATAATGCGCAGCACGCGTGCCACAGTGCCAAATTCAAACAGGTCGGCCTTTTGCGGATTTTCGATGTGATGGTCGCGTTGCATCACGGTGAAGAGTTCTTTTTTCTCTTCGTAAACCTGATGCACCAGTTTCAGCGACGATTTGCGCCCTATCGAAACGGGCAGCACCGACATCGGAAACAGCACCATATTGCGCAGCGGCAACACGGGCAGTTCGTCGCCCGAAAGGCAACTCACGGCATTGGGGTCGCCATCTTCGTCGAGGCGAATCACTTCGCGGTGAACGGTCTGTTCATCGCCATCGACCAGCATATCTTCAAAGGATCTCATTCTTTTTCTTGTTGATTCTGATTTCTAGATTTCTAAATTTCTGGTTTCTAGTTTCTAATTTTCGGTAGCCGAAACGCCGCAATCTTCAAACAAAAAAGTCTTGCCTCTTGTGTCTTGCGACTTGCTACTAACATTGTCAATTGTCAATTATCAATTGTCAATTAAAAACTCCTCACTCCTAATTCCTAACTCCTCACTCAAAAAAACACTGCTCACTTCTAACTTCTCACTACTCACTTCTAAATGATCTGCCAAAATGTCAGTTTCTTTGCTTTGCGACAGCGGTTTTCGAGCGTTTGTGGGTGTGGTTTGCAGTGTGCAAAACCTCCTGTAACAGCCGAAATCGCACAAAAATCCATTGTGGCAGTTCAAATTTCGTACCAAAGGGCTTTATTGGCGTATCACTTGCACTTCGGCGTGCGCTCCCAGTTTGATGATGGACGATGGTTGTGTGCCTGCGGTCTCGTTGCGGCGCGTGGTGCAGATGTAATCGACCGCATTGCGCACTTCGTCGGAAATTTCAGCAAAAGTTCGTGGTGCTGGCTCGCCGCTGATATTCGCCGAAGTGGAAACAATCGGCTTGTGAAACCGCTCGCAAAGGCACTTCGAAAAGCGTTCGTTGGTAACGCGTATGCCCACGCTGCCGTCGTCGGCCAGCAGGTTGCGCGCCAAATTTTTTGCGCCCGAATAGATGATTGTCAGCGGTTTGTCGCTCATTTCGATTAAATCGTAGGCCACATCGGGAATTTCGTTCACATAACCCGACAGTTTGGCAGTGCTGTCGATGAGCGTGAGCATGGCTTTGCTGTCGGCACGCCGTTTCAGCGCAAACACACGCGCTACAGCCGCCTCGTTGGTGGCGTCGCAACCGATGCCCCAAACGGTGTCGGTGGGGTACAATATCACGCCGCCACACCGCAATGTGTCCAGTGCATTTCTGATGTCTTCGTCCATTGTGGGAATTTCAAATTTCATTTGATTTTTGCTCCGCTCGGCATAGCTCAAACAAGTTTGATTCTGCGCTCGCTAATCGCAAAATTTCTAGATTTCTAGATTTCTGGTTGTCGGTATCAACAACGCCACAATAATTATTCATTGTTCATTGTTTTCTTGGCCCCCTTTCCCGTTTCCCCCGAAGGGGGGAAAGCCATGCAATCAATGCTGTCGCAATAATCTTCAAATCTTCAAATCTTCAAATTTTCAAATCATCAAATAATGAAGTGATTAGGTAATCGCCTTGTCGTTTTCAACTAAAAATTTTCGAGAACGCAAAAGTAGCACATTTTTCGCCATTTGCAAAAAAAAGCGTACCTTTGGAACGAAAAAAACAGTCAGCGACTATGAGCAACCAGCCAGATTTGAGTTTCGGCAAACTGTGTAACATCAGTTTCGGATTTTTGGGTGTGCAGATAGCCTACGCCTTGCAGAGCGCAAACATCAGTCGCATATTTGCCACGCTGGGTGCCGATCCACACAGTTTGAGTTATTTTTGGGTACTTCCGCCGCTCATGGGTATGGTTGTGCAGCCGATTGTGGGGCTGTTGAGCGACAAAACTTGGTGCCGCTTTGGGCGGCGCATTCCCTACCTGCTCGTCGGTGCGCTCACAGCCGTGGCAATTATGCTGTTGCTGCCCAACGCTGGCAGTTTCGGACTGACAGTGGGCGCAGCCATGCTCTTTGGCGTGGTGTCGCTCATGCTGCTCGACACGAGCATCAACATGGCCATGCAGCCGTTCAAAATGATGGTGGGCGACCTTGTGAACGAAAAGCAGAAGGGTTTGGCCTACTCCATTCAGAGTTTTCTGTGCAATTTGGGCAATGTGGTTGGGTTTCTGTTTCCATTTTTCTTCACTTGGATTGGCATCAGCAATGTGGCTGCCGAGGGCGTGGTGCCCGATTCGGTTATCTACTCGTTCTACATCGGTGCAGCCATACTGATAGCGTGCGTACTCTACACGGTGTTCACGGTGCGCGAAATGCCGCCCGCCGAATATGCCAAATATCACGCTGTGCCAAAATCGACGCAGAAAAGCGAAAACAACCTGCTGAAACTGATAAAAGGTGCGCCGAGCGTATTTTGGACCATCGGTTTGGTGCAATTTTTCTGCTGGGCGGCGTTCATGTATATGTGGACCTACACCAACGGTGCCATTGCCGAAACCGTTTGGCACACTACCGATGTGGCTTCGGAAGGTTACCAAGCCGCTGGCAACTGGGTGGGCGTGCTGTTTGCCGTGCAAGCCGTGGGCGGCATTGTGTGGTCGCTTGCCATTCCACGGTTCAAAAACTACAAAGTGGCTTACACTGTTAGTCTGCTGATTGGCGGCATCGGTTTTGTGGCTGTGCCTTTTGTTGGCGACCAATATCTGCTGTTTGTGCCGTATCTGCTCATCGGTTGTGCGTGGGCAGCCATGCTGGCACTGCCGTTCACCATTCTTACCAACAATATCAAAGGCGACCGCATGGGGACTTACCTCGGTCTGTTCAACTGCACCATCTGTCTGCCGCAGATAGTGGCGGCGCTGTGCGGCGGTTCGTTGCTGCGTGCGGTGGGCGGACATCAGGCCTATATGCTTGCCGTTGCGGGCGTTTGCCTGTTTGTGGGCGCGCTCTGCGTGCTGTTGGTGAAGGAAAAATAGCGAACTATGCGTTAAGTTCGATTTTTTTTGTAATTTTGCGGCGATTTTTACGAATTTTAACAAAAACATATCGTTATGCAAACAAAAAAATTACTCTTAGCGGCTTTGGCGGTGTTCTGCTGCGCGCCAATTTTTGCCGACGAACCAACCGAACCAGCAGCCGAAGCCACCGAAGCGGCTGCCGCGCCCGTCGAAGAGAAAAACTGGAAATGCACGGGCATACTCTCGCTCAACGCCAGCGCAACTGGCCTTTGGAACTGGGCTGCAGGCGGCAACAACAATGTAACCACCGTGGCCGCTGCCAATGTAACGCTGCTCTACAAAAAGAACGCCATCGCGTGGGAGAGCAATCTCGACACCGAATTTGGTATGACCTACCAGCAAAACACTTTCGAACCGTGGCGTAAATCGAACGACAAAATCAACTTCACCACCAAATTCGGCTGGGAGTTCCACAAAACATGGTACCTCACCGCACTGGCTGGTTTCAAATCGCAGTATGCCAAAGGCTACGAATATGGCGACAACTACAAAAAACCGATTTCGAGTTGGCTGTCGCCTTCGTACACCGATGTTTCGCTCGGTATCGACTGGAAACCCAACGAAATTTTCTCGGTGTATATTTCGCCCGTAGCAGGGCGCATCTCGACCTGCACCGTCGATAGTTTGGGCTATACCGATGCCGACGGAGTAGAGCAGTACTTCGATTTCCGCACAAAATACGGCATCGACAAAGACAAAAAAGTGCTGGCCGAACTCGGTCTTTCGGCAAAAGCCGGTGTGAACTACGCACGCATCGAAAATCTGAAAATTATCTCGACCGTGGGCGTGTTTACTCCCTACAAATGGCCGTCGGACAAGGATAACCACCGCCGCTTTGGCAACTTCGATGTCGATTGGGACTTTGCTATTTCGTACCAATTCCTGAAAGTGCTGAATGTAACGCTCAGCACCTCGCTCAAGTACTACAACGGCGTGATGATAGCCGACAAAGACGGCAACAACCCCGTCGAACGCGTGCAATTCAAAGGTAATATCGGACTTGGTATTGGCTATAGTTTCTAACGAACTGTCTGAAAATCAGTCGTAAAGCGAAAAGACTCCGCCTGCGGGGTCTTTTTTCTGCGAAAAAAACACTACTTTTGGCTTCTAACAAAAAAATGTTGTATCTTTGTTGTTTATAAACAAACGCAATTTTTATGGTTTATAAATTTTTGATTCTGTCGGACGAAGTGGACAATTTTCAGCGCGAAATCGAAATCGATTCCGAAGCCACTTTTCTGCAATTCCACGAGGCGATTCAAGAGTCGGCAGGCTACGACAAAAAACAGATTACATCGTTTTTTATCTGTAGCGACAACTGGGAAAAAGAGCAGGAAATCATGCTCTTCGACATGGGCGCAGACTCCGAAACCGACACCTATCTGATGGCCGACACGCGCCTCGACGAGTTTGTGGAAGATGTGGGGCAACGCCTGCTCTATGTGTTCGACAACATGACCGAACGCGCCTTTTTCATCGAACTGAAAGCCGCCACGCCAGGCCGAAGCCTCGACAAACCCGTATGCACACGCAGCAAAGGCAATGCACCCGTGCAGATGATGGACATCGACGCTTTTGCCGAGAAACAGAAAGTGGATTTCGACACCGATTTTTACGGCGGCGACGAGTACGACCCCGACGAAATCGACGAAGAGGGCTTTGGCGATATGTCGTTCGACGAGAACGGTAACGAACTGTACTAAACTTGGCTGACGCACGCGGAAAACTGTTTGTCGTGGTCGGGCCGACGGGCGTGGGCAAAACCGACATCAGCCTGACGCTGGCGCGACTGTTGGGGTGTGCCATCGTTTCGTGCGACTCGCGGCAGATGTTTCGCGAAATGAAAATCGGCACGGCTGCCCCCACCGCTGCGCAACTGCGCCAAGCGAAGCACTTTTTCGTGGGCTGCCGCTCGGTGTTCGAGCCGTATAGCGCAGGTCAGTTCGAGTTGGACGCCATTCCGATTATCGAAGCGGAGATAGCACGCTCGGGCAATGCGCTGATGACTGGCGGCTCGATGCTCTACGCCGACGCTGTGTGCCGCGGCATCGACGACCTGCCGACCATCGACGCCGAAACGCGCCGCGAAGTGGCCGACTTTTACGCCCAAAACGGCATCGAAGGCGTGCGGCGCAAACTGCGACTGCTCGACCCAGCGCACTACGCCGAAGTCGATTTGAAAAACGCCAAACGCATGCTGCACGCCTTGGAAGTGATGCAGATGACAGGCAAAAAATTCTCGGACTTGCGCACCAATCAGACGAAACAGCGCGCGTTCGACATCATAAAAATAGGGCTGAACCGTCCGCGCACCGAACTCTACGACCGCATCAATAGGCGTGTGTTGCAGATGATGGACGACGGACTGGAACAAGAGGCGCGAGAGTTGTACCCACATCGTGCGTTGAATGCGCTCAACACGGTGGGTTACAAGGAGTTGTTCAACTATTTCGATGGCACTTGGACACGCGACCACGCCATCGGTATGATTCAGCAAAACACGCGCCGCTACGCCAAAAAACAGTTGTCGTGGTTTGGGCGCGACAAAGAGATACGCTGGTTTCACCCCGACGATGAACGCGAAATTGTGGAATTGGCAACACAAATGAAAAAGTAAAACAATGGCAGGCACAGCGATGCTCAATACCATACTCATTGGCATAGTTATCGGGCTATTCACATCGGTGCCCGTGGGACCGCTCGGCATTCTCACCATACAGCGCACACTCAACCGTGGGCGTTGGCACGGTGTGATAACGGGTTTGGGCGCTTCCACCTCCGACCTGATTTATGCCGCCATCGTCGGATTCAGCATGAGTTTCATCACCGATTTCATCGATGCACACCAATTTTGGATTCAGATTGCGGGCAGCGTCATTGTGGTGTTTTTTGGCGTTCATGTCTTTTTGAGCAACCCCTCGGCGCAACTCTCGTCGGTCAAAAAATCGTCGAGAAGCGACTACATCAGCGACTACTTTTCGGCGTTTGGACTCTGTTTTAGCAATCCGTTGATCATCTTCATTTTCATCGGACTTTTTGCGCAGTTCAACTTTTTCGAGTCGGGGCAAACATGGTACGAAAATGTCGTCGGAATGCTGTCGATTTTGATTGGCGCATTCAGTTGGTGGCTTACACTCACGCTCATAGTCAGCAAGTTACGCAGTCGGTTCAATGTGCGCGGGCTGTGGATTTTGAACAAAATCACTGGGGCGATATTGGTGCTTTTCGGTGTGATTGTCTGCATCAAAGCACTGATTTAGGTGCATTTTTACCTCATAAATCATGAAAAATTTCGGATTCATCAAAGTGGCGGCCGCCATTCCGTCGGTAAAAGTGGCCGATTGCCATTTCAATGCGCAACAGACGCTCGATTTGCTCCGCCAAGCCGAAGCCGCTGGCGTGCAGATAGTCGTTTTTCCCGAACTGGGACTGACCGCCTACACCTGCGCCGACCTGTTTAGCAACGCCCTGCTGCTGCACGAAGCCGAGCAGAGTTTGGCGTGGTTGCTGCACGAAACGAAAACGATGGACATTGTGGGCATTGTCGGACTGCCGATAAGCACACAAAACCGCACCTTCAACTGCGCCGCCGCATTTCATCGAGGGCGCATTTTGGGCATTGTGCCGAAAACTTATCTGCCCAATTACAACGAATTTTACGAAGTCCGCTGGTTTGCCTCGGCGGCCGATGCTACGAACGAAACCGTGGTCTGCTGCGACCAAACCGTGCCTTTCGGGGCGAATATCCTGTTCCAATCGAGCGACGCCACTTTTGCTATCGAACTATGCGAAGACCTATGGACGCCGATTCCGCCGAGCAGCGCACACGCCTTGTCGGGCGCAGAAATCATCTTCAATCTTTCGGCTTCGAACGAACTTATCGGCAAAAATTCTTACCTGAAAAGCCTGATTCGGCAGCAGTCGGCGCGCTGCATGGCGGGCTATGTCTATGCGTCGGCAGGCTTTGGCGAGTCGAGTACCGATTTGGTTTTTGCGGGCAATGGCATCGTTGCCGAAGATGGCGCACTATTGGCCGAAAGCGCACGCTTTTTGCTCGATAAACAACTGATAATAAGCGAAATAGATGTTGAACGCCTGCGCCACGACCGCCGCAAAAAAAGTGCTTTTTCGCGCAATTTGGCAGCCATACCAGCACCCGTTTTCAGTCGGTTCGACCTGCCCGAAAAGCCGCTCGCACTCACGCGCCACATCGATGCAACGCCGTTTGTTCCGAAAGGCGACAATCTGACCGCCACCTGCGAAGAGATTCTCGACATACAGACCCACGCGCTGGCTACGCGACTGCACGCCACAGGCATAAAATCGCTCGTACTCGGCATTTCGGGCGGCTTGGATTCGACCTTGGCACTGCTTGTGTGCGCACGCACCTGCGACAAACTCGGTCTGTCGCGCAAAAACATTGTGGCGGTAACTATGCCCGGTTTTGGTACTACCAATCGCACCTACAAAAACGCTACGGAACTTGTCGAAAGTCTTGGTGCAACACTGCGCGAAATCAGCATCGAAAAAGCCTGTTTGCAGCACTTTGCCGACATCGGTCACGACCAACGCCAGCACGACACCACCTACGAAAACACGCAAGCCCGCGAACGCACACAAATTTTGATGGATGTCGCCAATCAGTGCGGCGGATTGGTAGTTGGCACGGGCGACCTGTCGGAACTGGCGCTCGGCTGGGCAACCTACAACGGCGACCACATGAGCATGTATGCCGTGAATGCCAGCATTCCCAAAACGCTGGTGCGCCATTTGGTGCGCTACGCTGCCGACTGTGCCTTTGCACAATCGGCACGCAAAAATCTGATCGACATTATCGATACGCCAGTGAGTCCCGAACTGCTGCCCGCCAACGAAAAAGGCGATATTGCGCAGAAAACCGAGGATTTGGTCGGTCCTTACGAACTGCACGATTTCTACCTTTACTATATGTTGCGCCACGGTTTTGCACCCGACAAAATCTATGCGTTGGCACAAATGGCCTTTGCAGCGAAATTCGATGCAGCAACCATCAAAAAATGGCTGCGAATTTTTGCAAAACGCTTTTTTGCGCAGCAATTCAAACGCTCGTGCATGCCCGACGGTCCGAAAGTAGGCAGCGTAAACCTCTCGCCACGCGGCGATTGGCGCATGCCCAGCGATGCCTCGGCGCAACTATGGCTTGCTGCCGTCGATAAGTTGGTATAAGTTGGATATTTATTTGAAGATTTGAAAATTTGAAGATTTGAAGATTGCTTTTCAACGCTTCAACAATAACTAGAAATCTAGAAATTAGAAATTAGAAATTACTCTCACACTTTCACACTAAATTCGTATCTTTGCAGTTCGCTTTTTTTTGATACGATGGACGACATTCGCGAAGAGGGAAAAATAGAGGTTTTTGGGGCGCGGGTACATAATTTGCGCAATATCGATGTTGCCATTCCGCGCAACGCACTGACGGTGATTACAGGTTTGAGTGGCAGCGGCAAGTCGTCGCTGGCGTTCGACACGATTTATGCCGAAGGACAACGCCGCTACATCGAGACTTTTTCGGCCTATGCGCGGCATTTCATGGGCAATGTAGAGCGTCCCGATGTAGACGAAATTTCGGGATTGAGTCCTGTTATCGCCATCGAGCAGAAGACGACGAGCAAAAATCCGCGCTCGACCGTTGGCACAACCACCGAAATTTACGATTTTCTGCGTTTGCTCTACGCACGCGCTGGCGAGGCCTACTCGTATGTTACGGGCGAAAAAATGGTGAAATACAGCGACGACCAAATCGTTTCGCTCATTTTCGACGCCTACGAGGGCAAACCCTGCTATCTGCTTGCGCCTGTGGTGAAAGGGCGTAAAGGTCATTACAAGGAACTTTTCGAGACTATTCGCCGCAAAGGCTATCTGAATGTGCGCGTCGATGGCGAACTGCGTCAGATAACATTCGGCATGAAACTCGACCGTTACAAAAACCACGATATCGAGATAGTGATCGACAAATTGGTGGTGGCACGCAAAGACGAAAATCGCCTGCGCAAAAGTCTGCAAACGGCTATGCAACAAGGCGATGGCGTGATAATGCTGCTAGAAAAAGATGGCGCGCCACGCTACCTTTCGCGCCACTTGATGTGTCCCACATCGGGCATTTCGTACAGCGAACCTGCGCCGCACAACTTTTCGTTCAACACGCCCAAAGGGGCTTGTCCGTGCTGCAAAGGACTTGGCGTGGTCAATCAAATCGATATGGCGAAAATCATTCCCGACCGACGATTGAGCATTGCGCAAGGCGGCATCGTTCCGCTCGGAAAAGAGTCGAACTCGCTCATTTTTTGGCAGTTAAAATCTATCGCCGAAAGATATGGTTTCACACTGAAAACGCCCATTGCCGACATTCCCGACGAGGCGTTGGACGAGATTTTGAACGGCAGCGAAGAGCGTGTGCAGGTGAAAAATGCGTCGCTCGGCAACGATACCAACTATTTCACCTCCTACGAAGGCATTGTGCATTACATCGAAATGCAACAAGAGATGGCTTGCGTGTCGGTGGCCGAGCAGAAGTGGGTCAACCAATTTTTTGCCACAGTGCAATGTCCCGAATGCCACGGCACACGCCTCAATCGCGAAGCTCTGCACTACCGCATAGCGGGCAAAAATATCGCCGAACTGTCGGCTATGGAACTGGGCGACCTGCACGCTTGGCTGCGCGATGCCCCCAAAGCGATGTCGGAAAAACAGTTGACCATCGCCACCGAAATTCTGAAAGAGATAAACACACGCCTGCAATTTTTGCTCGATGTGGGACTTGGCTACCTGTCGCTCGACCGTGCTTCGGCCACGCTGTCGGGTGGCGAAAGTCAGCGCATTCGTTTGGCCACGCAAATCGGGTCGCAACTGGTGAATGTGCTTTACATTTTGGACGAACCGAGCATCGGGTTGCACCAGCGCGACAACCAAAAACTGATTGCTTCGCTCAAAAATCTGCGCGACATGGGCAATTCGGTCATTGTGGTGGAGCACGACGAGGAGATGATGCGCGCCGCCGACTACATTGTCGATCTTGGGCCGCGCGCTGGCCGATTGGGCGGCAATGTGGTGTTCGAAGGCACGCCCGCCGAAATGCTGACACGCAACACACTCACATCGAGTTACTTGAACGGCACGCGCAAAATCGAAATTCCTGCCACGCGGCGTACAGGCAACGGACTTTGGCTCACACTGCGCGGTGCCAGCGGCAACAATCTGAAAAATGTCGATCTCAACATTCCGCTCGGCACGCTGGTGTGCGTTACGGGCGTGTCGGGGTCGGGCAAATCGACACTGATAAACCGCACATTGCAGCCGATATTGAGCCAAAAACTCTACCGTTCGAACGAAAAACCGCTGCCATATACCAGCATCGAAGGCATCGAAAATATCGACAAGGTGGTGAAGGTCGATCAAGCACCCATCGGACGCACACCACGCTCAAATCCAGCCACTTACACCAACATTTTTACAGACATTCGCAATCTTTTTGCCAATCTCACCGAATCGAAAATGCGTGGCTACAAACCCGGGCGATTTTCGTTCAATACCGCTGGCGGTCGCTGCGAAACCTGCCGCGGCAACGGCTATAAAACGCTGGAAATGAACTTTTTGCCCGATGTGTTGGTGCCGTGCGAAGCGTGTCACGGCAAACGCTACAACCGCGAAACGCTCGAAGTGCGCTTCAAGGGCAAATCCATAGCCGATGTGCTGGATATGACGATAAACCAAGCGGTGGAATTTTTCGAAAATATGCCGTCGTTTGTCTACAAACTGAAGGTGTTGCAAGATGTTGGTTTGGGCTACATCAAACTTGGGCAGTCGAGCACCACGCTGTCGGGCGGCGAAAGTCAGCGCATAAAATTGGCCGCCGAACTGTCGAAACGCGACACTGGGCGCACGCTCTACCTGCTCGACGAGCCGACTACTGGCCTGCATTTCGAGGATATTCGTGTGCTGCTCGGCGTGCTGAATCGGCTTGTGAACCGCGGCAATACGGTTGTCGTCATCGAACACAACCTCGATGTGGTGAAATGTGCCGACTACATCATCGACATGGGTCCCGAAGCGGGCAAACAGGGCGGCGAAATAGTAGCCGTCGGCACGCCCGAACAGGTCACCCAAAGCAAAAAAAGCATCACTGCACCATACCTGAATTTAGCAAAGTGATAAGAAATCGATAATTCGATGATTCGATGATTCAATGATTCGATGACTCGATGATTCAATGACTCCCCCCCAACCGACGATTTGGCGCGTTTGTCAAAAATGCTTACCTTTGCTCTTTTGATAGTAATCAAATTTTTATGAGCGAAAAGAAGAAAAGCGTTGTCTTTCTGACGGGCGCTACTGGCACGATGGGCTGGGCTGGGTTGCAAGAGTTGCTCAAATATCCCGACAACTATCGTGTGCGCATTTTGGCGCGCCCAAGCGCAAAAAACAAGCAAAAACTGGCTGCCTACGCCGAAAAAATCGACATTGTTTGGGGCGATTTGACACGCTACGACGATGTGTTGCGTGGCGTTTCGGGCGCAGACATTGTGCTGCATGTGGGCGGCATGGTGTCGCCGCAAGCCGACTACAAACCGCACGCCACACGCCGCGTGAACCTTGCCGCCGCCGAAAATGTGAAAAACGCAGTTTTGGCGCAAGGCGACCGCCAACCGAAAGTGGTTTATATCGGTTCGGTGGCACAGATGGGCGACCGCCGCGAACCGCTGCACTGGGGGCGTGCAGGCGACCCTATTTGCGTGTCGGCCTACGACCACTATGGCTTGACCAAGGCGGTGGCAGAGCGCATTTTGACCGATTCGGGCATCAAAACATGGGTCAGTCTGCGGCAGTCGGGCATTCTTTATCCAGCGATACTCAAAAACTACGATCCGATAATGTTTCATGTACCGATTCGGGGCGTGCTCGAATGGGCTACTGTGGAGGATTCGGGGCGTCTGCTCGAACGCGTTTGCCGTCCCGAAGTGCCTGCCGAATTTTGGAATCGCTACTACAACATCGGTTCTGGCGCCGAATATCGCCTGTCGAACTACGAATTTGAGTGTTTGCTGCTCGATGCTATCGGTTGTCCGCGTCCCGAAAAAATTTTCGAGGCAAAATGGTTCACTACACGCAATTTCCACGGCATGTGGTATCTCGATGGCGATCGGCTCGAAAATTATCTGCATTTCCGTGCAAACATTCCTGTGAAAGACTATTTTGCGCAGATGGCGCAATCGAACAGTCTGCCCAGCGGCATTAAGTTTGCGCGCGCTACCAAAGTGGCAAAACTTGTGCCGCACATTGTGAAACTCGCCATGCGTGCTATGGCGCACAAGGCTGTTCACGGCACGCAGACTTGGATAAAAGAGCGCAATGCGCAGCGCATAGCCGCCTATTATGGTTCGCTCGAGAAATATCGCGCCATTCCCGATTGGAAGCACACCGACCTTTCGCACAATTCCGAAAAAGCGGTGCTGCTCGACCACGGCTACGACGAACAGAAACCGCTGGCCGAATTTACTATCGACGATATGCGCCGCGCTGCTGAATTTCGTGGCGGCCGCTGTTTGAGCCAAACGATGGCGACAGGCGATTGGGACACGCCGCTCGAGTGGCAATGCGCCGAAGGACACCGATTCAAAGCCTCGCCGCGACTGATTTTGTTGGGCGGTCACTGGTGTCCCGACTGCTTCCCAAATCCGTATAACGATGTGCCGAATCCACGCCCGTGGCAGTGGGATAAGGAGGCCAAACGCAACCCGTTTTTTGCGCAAATTTGGTCGCCGCTGCACGATGCCGACGAGGACAATGTGTACGATTACCACATTTTCGACGGCTGGGAATAAGAGAAAATAAACAATGAAAAATGAATCGTAGGGCTAAACTTTTGCTCTATCGTCTATGTTTTAGAAAAAAATGAAGCAACTTTATACATCTCTGCTGCTCACTTTTGCGGCAGTGGCATCGACTACAGCGCAGGAGCGCATTGTGCCGATAAAATATGGTGATATGGAGCATTGGACGGTGCGCTACATCAAAGAGTCGCGGATGCTCGGCGGCGAAACCAAAACGCTCTATGTGCTTGGACCTACCGACACCATTCGCAAAAATGCGCCCTACGATTTTAGCAAAACCATTTGGGGCATATCGAACGCCTACGCCAGTCCCGCTGGCATCGACAAAGGCGCGTGCAGCACGCAGCCCGAACGGCGTGGCAACGGCACTTGCGCCCGCCTCGACACGCGCGTCGAAGCGGTGAGCGTATTCGGATTTATCGACCTCGAAGTTTGTGTCGCTGGCACGCTCTTTCTTGGCAAAAATATCGAACCTGTAACCGATACCAACGACCCGTATGCTGCCATCGACATGGGCATTCCGTTTACGCAAAAGCCCAAAGCCGTGATGCTCGACCTAAAAACGCGCGTCAGTCCCGAGCATAAGGTATTGAAAGCCAGTGGATTATCGAAAAAGAAGTGGATCGACGGCCACGACGAACCTGAAGTGCATGTCTATTTGCAAAAACGGTGGGAGGACAGCAATGGCAATATCTACGCCAAACGCATTGCCACGGCGCGCGAGCGTTTCGACCATACCATTCCCGAGTGGCAAAACAACTACCGTATCGATATTCACTACGGCGACATCACGGCGACGCCCTATTTCAAGAGTTACATGGATCTGTTCCCTGTGGCAGCGCAGTTCAAAACCCGCAACTCGAAAGGCAAAATGGTGCCAATCAAAGAGGTGGGCTGGGGCAGTGCCGACGACACCCCGACGCATGTCATTCTGATGATAACGGCTGGCTGCTATCCCGCTTTCTGTGGCCACCCCGGCAACGCACTCTGGGTCGATAATGTGAAGTGGGTGTTTTGATAGTGAGAAGTGAG
>CAVGYO010000023.1:0-16948 GCA_963633255.1 Erysipelotrichaceae bacterium | reverse complement strand
GCCGCATCACTCCTCACTCCTAATTCCTCACTCCTCACTTTTCTTGCTACTTGTATCTTGCTACTTGCTACTAATTATACACATGCACTTCGTAGCTCGAAACGGTGAGGCTGTATGGACGCAGCGGGCTTTTGCAGTTGTCGGAGATGGGATAGCCGCGGCTGTAGGCGATGTCGAACACGGCCCCGCACTGCATACAGATGGCTTCGCCGGGAATGCTATCGACATTGAGGCGCACCTGCGGATCGACCTCGTTGGGGCAAGCCAAATCGAACGCAGCAAACGAAGCACCTTCGAAATTGCGAAAAACCACCACGCCGCCATAGCCCAAGTATTGGTTAGCGTATTTCGGCTTGATAAATGTAGCCACGCCGCCATTCGCATTCAACTGTGGCGCGTCGGTCAGAATGTTGAACTTGAAATCCACTTTCGTCGACGGAATGGAGGTGGTCATCTGGTTTTTGCAACCAACCAACAACGCCACCAACAACAGCACTATGTAGCGATTTGCGTTCACAACAGCGGTAAAAGTTTAGTGAGATGAATCCCGTTCGAGCCTTTGACAAGTATTGTATTGTCTATCAGCGGATTATGCTGCAAATACGCGCTCAACTCATCGACATTTTCAAAAATCTGAAACCTGTTTTCTGAAACCTGTGCAAATTGCGTGCCGACCAGAAAAATCTGCTCGAAATCGGCACTGGCAAGATAATCGGCTATTTTGCGGTGTTCGTCGCGACTTTGTGCGCCAAGTTCGAGCATATCGCCCAAAATGGCAACCTTGTGCGGCAACTGCATGGCTGCAAAATTTTCGAGCGCAGCCATCATGCTGGTGGGGTTGGCGTTGTAGGCATCGACCACCAAACGGTTGTGTGCCGTTTCGACAAATTGCGAGCGGTTGTTTTGCGGCAGATAACTTTCGAGCGCGTGGCAAATGGCCTGCTCATTCACGCCAAAATGCAGTCCGACAGTGGCAGCCGCCAACATATTTTCGGCGTTGTAAATGCCCACAAAATGCGTTTTCACGGTGTGCGCATCGCCACCTTTGCGCTGCCAACGGAGCGTTACAAACGGCGAACAATCGACCACACTGCCCTGCACATCGGCAGCGGCATCGAGTGCATACGAGGTGAGCGACAACCCGTGCGCAATACTTTTGAGCAGTTCGTTTTGGGCATTGATAAAGGCGTGACCACCGTGCGCACGCAGAAAATCGTACAACGCGCCTTTGGTCTTCAGCACCCCTTCGAGCGAGCCAAAACCTTCGAGGTGCGCCTTGCCCACATTGGTTATCAAGCCGCAATCGGGGCGGACAAGTTCCACTAAATCAGCAATTTCGCCGGGGTGATTGGCGCCCATCTCTACCACTGCCATGGTGTGTTTTTCGGTCAAACCGAGCAGCGTGAGCGGCACGCCGATATGGTTGTTCAGGTTGCCCTGCGTGTAGTGCACATTGAATTTTTCGCCAAGCACAGCCGCCACCAGTTCTTTGGTCGTGGTTTTGCCGTTGGTGCCCGTGATTCCCACCACAGGAAGGCCCAATTTTTCGCGGTGCATACGCGCCAACTGTTGCAGCGTTTGCAGCACATTTTCGACCAGCAGCGTGCGTTCGTTGGTAGCAAATTCCGCCTCATCGACCACAGCGTAGGCGCAACCTTTGTCCAATGCGGCCTGCGCAAAGCGGTTGCCGTCGAACGATGCGCCCTTCAAAGCGAAAAAAATCGACCCTTCGGGGCAAATGCGACTGTCGGTAGTAACCTGCGGATGCGATTGAAAAATTCTATAAAGTGCTGATAATGAAATCATTTTTAGGTTGACATGTTTAATCATCGAATCATCGAGTCATCGAATCATTGAATCATTGAATCATTGAGTCTTCAAATAATTATCAATTATCAATTGTCAATTAAAAGTCTATGCTCTCAAAAAAAATCCTCACTCCTTGTTCAAATTTTCTGGCGAGTCCCAAGCCACTTCGTAGGGGATTTCGCGTTCGCGGCGCTCCACGCCATAGATGGTGCGGAATTCCTCCTCTTCGTCGGGCGTTTCGCGCTCCACTTGCACTATGTCGAGGTTGCGGTGTGTGATGGTCTCCACGCGATTTTCGGGCTTGTTCAACTCCTCCCACAGCGCATCTTTCAGCGCATCGAGCCCCATGCCCGACACCGACGAGAAAAAGAGCGTGCGCACATCTTTTGGCAGTTTCTCGCGCATCTGCGCCATCATGGTTTCGTCTATCATATCGCACTTCGACACCGCCAAAATGCGCTGTTTCGACACCAATTCGGGATTGTATTTTTCCAGTTCGTGCAACAAAATTCGGTACTCTTTTTCGATGTCGTCGCTGTCGGCTGGCACCAAAAAGAGCAGTATGGCATTGCGTTCGATGTGGCGTAAAAACCTCAACCCCAAGCCTTTACCCTCAGCCGCGCCTTCGATAATGCCAGGAATATCGGCCATGCAAAACGACTGGCTGTCGCGGTACGACACGATGCCCAAGTTCGGCACTAGCGTGGTAAATGGATAGTCGGCTATTTCGGGTTTTGCCGCCGAAACCACCGACAGCAGCGTCGATTTGCCCGCATTCGGAAAGCCCACCAAACCCACATCGGCCAGAACTTTCAGTTCCAATATGATGGTGCGCTCCACGCGCGGTTCGCCGGGCTGCGCATAACGCGGTGTTTGGTTGGTAGCCGAACGAAAATGCCAGTTGCCAAGGCCGCCGCGACCGCCTTTCAGCAGGACAATCTCCTGTTTGTCGTCGGTAATTTCGGCCAAAAATTCGCCCGTGTCGCCGTCGTAGGCTATCGTGCCGCACGGCACATCGATGATTTTGTCGTCGCCATTTTTGCCGAAACTGCGGCTTTCGCCACCGCTGCCGCCATCGCCAGCAAAAATGTGGCGCGCATACTTCAAGTGAAGCAGCGTCCAATAATTTTTGTTGCCGCGCAAAATGACATGACCGCCGCGACCGCCATCACCGCCGTCGGGACCACCCTTGGGCATATATTTGGCGCGATGCAGATGCGCCGAACCTGCACCGCCCTTGCCCGAACGGCAAAAAATTTTTACATAATCTACAAAATTGGAACTCGGCATGATATATCAGTGTGAAAGTGTGAAAGTGTGAAAGTGTGAAAGTTCGTAAAGTTTATAAAGTTTATAAAGTTTATAAAGTTTTGTTGAAGCGTTGAATTGTTGAATCGTTGAACTGATTTTTGGTTGATTGGTTGATCGGTTGATCGGTTGATTATTGTGCAAATAATTTTGGACACCACAATCTTCAAATCTTCAAATTTTCAAATAATTATCAATTGTCAATTAAAAACTCCTCACTCCTAATTCCTCACTCCTAACTCAAGAACACTTCTCACTTCTTTATTGCTTTCTTGTTTTCGATGAGTTGAACGATTTTTTGGAAGTATTCGTCGATGGTGGTGCAGCCATCCACAGCGGCGTAGCGGTCGGTCTGTTTGTAGAAATTGATGACGGGCATCGTTACATCGTGGTAGACTTGCAGGCGTTTTTTGATGACCTCCAGCGTGTCGTCGGCGCGCCCTGAACTCTCGCCGCGCTTCAGCAGCCGTTCGATGAGCAGCGGTTCGGCCACACGCAAGTCGAGCATCAGCGTGAGTTTTTTGCCGTGGTCGGCCAGCAGACGATCGAGTGCCTCGGCTTGCGCCACCGTGCGTGGAAATCCGTCGAAAATAAAGCCGTTGCAGTTGGCTTTCTGCTCCGCAATTTTTGCGCTTATCATCTTCACAATCAGGTCGTCGGGCACAAGATTGCCTTTCGAGATGAGTGCGTCGGCGAACTTCCCAATCTCTGTGCCATGCGCAATCTCGTCGCGCAGCATATCGCCCGTCGAAAGGTGTACCAGATTGTATTTGGCCACAATCAGTTCGCTTTGAGTGCCTTTGCCAGAGCCTGGCGCTCCGAAAATCACAATGTTCAACATAATGGCTCGGTTTATGGTTAGTATTAACTTGCAAAGATACAAAAAAGTTTTCAATCGACCGAATTTTGCAAATTTCGCCAAAAAGCAGTACCTTTGTAGGTTAAAATTGTTTTCGATGTCTCGATGAAGAAGATTGATTTTTCAAAAAAGGTATTGCGCCGAGCGTTGCGCTTGCTGCTGTTCGTAGGGTCGGTGGCGTTGGTTTACGAGTGTATTCCGCACCAAGCCACACATTTCGACCGCCAATTTATGCTGGGCAAACCGTGGCCGCACGAACTGCTGACCGCCGAGTTCGATTTTCCGATATACAAAGACGAGAGCGAACTGAAACGCGAGCAAGATAGCGTGATGCACCATTTTGTGCCCTATTTTGCCATCGACCAGCGCATAGGCGACGCACAAATCGAAAAACTGATGCAGGCCGACACGCGTCTATCGAAAATCAGCAAAAACCGCATAGCCCAAGCGATGCGCGACATCTACGCTGTGGGCATAATGCAGGTCAAAGACCAGCGCGAACTCGAAGCCTACGGCATTGCGCGTATATCGCTCATCGACAGCAACTTGGTGGCGCACGAAATCAATTTTGGCAGCATCTACACCATACGCACCGCCTACGATGCTCTGTGCCAAGCGAGCGGCGTGGACGAGAAAAAAATTCGCGAAGCCGACCTCAACCACTTTTTGGCGGTGAATCTCACCTACGACCAGAACAAATCGGAGCAGGTGAAAAGCGAACTGCTGGCCACCATTTCGCCCACGGCAGGTATGGTGCAGGCGGGCGAACGCATTATCGACCGCGGCGAGATAGTCGATTACCAAACATACAAAATTCTGAATTCGCTAAAAATCGCCACCGAGCAGAAAACTGCATCGAACCACGATGTGGGCTGGATTGTGGCGGGCAAAATGCTGCTCATTGTGGGCTTGCTGCTGCTCTTTTTCCTCTATCTGCACCTGTTCCGACCGCGCATTTTCAACTCCAACCGCGACATTCTGTTCATCATGTGTATGGTGGTGGGCATGATTGGACTTGCGTCGCTCACGGTCAATTGCACCGATTTGAGCATCTACATCGTTCCTTTTGCGCTGTTGCCAATCATTGTGCGCACCTTTTTCGACTCGCGCACAGCACTTTTTGCGCACATCATCACGGTGTTGGTAACCTCGTTTATGGCGGCGCAACCGTTTGAGTTTTTGCTGCTGCAAATCACCGCTGGCATGACTGTGGTTTCGAGCCTGAAAGAGATGACACAGCGGTCGCAATTTGTGCGCACGGCACTGCTTGTGTTTATTTCGTATTCGGTTGTGTTTCTGGCAGTTACGCTCATTCGCGATGGTTCGATCGAGAAAATCGATTGGTGGATATTTGCCATTTTTGCCGTCAATTCGCTGCTGCAAATGTTGGCGTACGCACTCATATTCATTTTCGAGAAGACTTTTGGATTTCTGTCGAATATGACATTGGTAGAACTGTCGAACACCAACAATAAATTGCTCATGGAGTTTTCGGGCAAAGCCCCCGGCACCTTTCAGCATGCGTTGCAAGTGTCGAACCTTGCCGCCGAAGCCGCTGCACGCATCAACGCCAACACACTGTTGGCACGAACGGGCGCACTCTACCACGACATCGGCAAGATGGTGAATCCGCTCTGCTTCACCGAAAACCAAATATCGGGCATCAATCCGCTCGAAAAGATGTCGCCCGAAGATGCGGCGCAAACCATCATTGCCCATGTGGCCAACGGTGTGAAAATTGCCGACAAATACAAACTGCCCAACCGCATCAAAGCGTTCATACTCACGCACCACGCCGAAAGCAAAACCGCCTATTTCTACAACACGCTCAAAAATCAGTATCCCGACCGCGAGATTGACGAGTCAAAATTTACCTATCCGGGGCCGAAGCCAGGCAGCAAAGAGACCACCATTGTGATGATGGCCGACTCGGTAGAAGCCGCCTCGCGCAGTCTGCAAAACTACGACGAAAAGAGCATCGACGGGCTTGTAGAGCGCATTATCGACGGACAAATTGCCAACGGCTCGTTCAAAAATTCGCCCATCACCTTCCGCGATGTGGAGCAGATAAAAGCCGTTTTCAAAGAACGATTGAAAAGCATTTACCATTCGCGCGTCAGTTACCCCACGCTGAACGAGCAAAAACCAGACGAAAGCCGTGCGTAACACCATAAAAAAACATCTTGGCGCAGCCACAGTTGTGGCACTCACCGCACTGATTGCGCTGCTGCCGCTGCTGCCGTTTGTGCGCATCGATTTGACCTCCGAAAAGCGGTTCAGCATTGCCGAGCAGAGCAAAACCCTGATGCGCAATCAGGAAAAACCGATAGAGATTACCTTCTATTCGGGCGGAAATATCGACGCCAATTTTGCGCGGCTCAACAACGCCGCCGCCGAACTCATCGACGAATTGAACGCTTTTGCACGCACACGCATTCTCTACCGATTTGTCAATCCGTCGGAAGCCGACAGCGACACCGAGCGACAAAAGCACTACTACGCTCTCGAACAGCGCGGTTTGCGCGGAATGTCGGTGGCCTCGCGCGATGCCGACGGGCGCATCACACAAAACATTGTCTTTCCGTGGGCCGAAGTGGCATGCGCTGGCGACACCATGGCCGTGTGCCTTTTGCAGCCCGACGGGCGGCGCAGCGGCGAAGAGGGCATCAATCGTGCCATCGAAAATTTGGAGTTTGAATTTACCGATGCCATCCGCATTCTCAGCAAGCAGGAAGTCGAAAAAATCGCCTTCATCGAAGGGCATGGCGAGCTGGCCGAAGAGGAAGTTTATGCCGCCTCGGAGGCTTTTAGCCGCTACTTTCAGATCGACCGCGGCGTGATTGGGTACAATGCCGCCATCTTGTCGGACTACAAAGCGATTGTTGTGGCAAAACCCACGCAGCCATTTGCCGAAAAAGACAAATATATCATCGACCAATACATCATGAACGGTGGCCGCGTGCTGTGGCTCATCGACGGTGTGCAGATGCAGCAAGATGCGCTCACCAAAAGCGAATCGACCACGCTCATTCCGCTCGATGTGAATCTGCACGACCAACTTTTTCGCTACGGCGTGCGCATCGGCAACGATGTGGTGCAGGACATGCAGTGCGCCTACCGCCCCATCAATGTAGCAACACCCACCGAACAGCCGCAATTTGAGCCTGTGCCGTGGTTTTACGAGCCGTTGCTGCTCACCTCGCCCAACTCGCCCATCACACGAAATCTGCTGCAAGTGAAAGCCGATTTTGCCTCGACGCTCGACTTTACCAACAACGCCGACAACAGCGTGCGCAAAGAGATTTTGCTCATAACATCGAACGCCACGCATGTGAGCCAAACGCCCTGCATTGTCAGTTTGCAGCAACTCATGACCGACGCGCAAAACGAAACTTATTGGTTCACACGCTACCAACCTGTGGCTGCGCTGCTCGAAGGCGAATTTACATCGATTTTTCCGTCGCGCAGCCGCCCAGTGCCGCCAGAGATAGAAAATCCGCTGCCGCACCGCGACCAAAGCGTGCCGACGCGTATGCTTGTGGTGGCCGATGGCGACATCATACGCAACGAACTGGAACAGACCACGCAAGGCTGGCGCGTGCTGCCGCTCGGCTACGACCGCACCACACGCCAAACCTTTGGCAACCGCGATTTTCTGCTCAATGCGCTACTCTACCTCACCGAAGAAGAAGATTGGATGTCGCTGCGCAACCGCCAGTTCAAACTGCGGCTGCTCAACAACGCCAGCGTATCGTCGAACCGCCGTTTTTGGCAAACGACCAATATGCTTGTGCCGATAGTTGCGCTGCTGGCTGCAGCAGGCATAAATTTTGCCGTGCGACGCAAACGAAACGCCTAAAAATGCCAAATTCGACCCGAAAAACTGTTGCAAAAATCAGGAAAATGCGCCTTTTTATGGCATAATAATTCACTGAAAATCAGCAAAATAAAACATTTGCGCGATTTTTTTTCGCCACTATTTGCAGGAATCAAAAAAAGGCATTAACTTTGCAGTCGCAAAATCGACCGCAGAAAAAGTCGCTTTTGGCCCATTCGTCTATCGGTTAGGACGCAAGATTTTCATTCTTGAAAGAGCAGTTCGATTCTGCTATGGGCTACAAACTAAACGCATAAAATTTGTTATAATGGCAAATCACAAATCATCTATCAAAAGGATTCGTCAGACAGAAAAACGCCGCTTGAGCAACAGATACTACGCCCGCACCGCCCGTAACGCTGTGCGCGAATTGCGTGCCACCACCGACAAAGCCGTCGGAAGCGAACTGCTGAAAAAAGTTGCGTCGATGCTGGACAAATTGGCAAAACGCCACATCATTCATCGGAACAAAGCCAGCAATCTGAAATCGAAACTCACGCTGCATGTCAATAAATTGGCATAATGCGCTAAATTAGTTTGAAAGTTTGTTTGAAAACCCCTCCTTTTTCGAGGAGGGGTTTCTCTTTGTGTATTGTTCCGATGATTTCGGAAGCCCGTGTAGAGCCGTATCAATAGGCATCTTGGCGGGTGATGGGGTGCGCATCGAGCGCGCGCCAAGCATAGACAATGTAGGCCAGCACCAGCGGAATGACGAGCGACACATAGAACATCACCTGCAGCGTAAACGGACTCGACGAACTATTGGCGATAGTGAGCGAACTCTGCAAATCGTGCGACGACGGATAGTACGCTGTGCCATTGAGTCCCGCCACCAAAAATAGGCAGAACACCGCCAGCACACTGCCAATGCCAGTGGCCCAAATGCCGCGTTTCGAGCGTGTGAAAATGCCCAAAACAAAGCCCAAAAGCACCAGCAAAACGCCCAGCAAAAAGAGCGCAAACACCAGCGGCATCTGCAAGAAATTGTGCAGATATTTGTATTGCTCCATCGACACAGTGCCATCGGCAGCCACCGCAAAGCCATCGGCTACGAGCAGATGCACCAGCCATGTGAGAAAAGCCACCAAAAACAGCACCACCGACACAGGCAGCGTTTTGCGCAGTCGGGCTACGGTTTCATCGTCGTCGATATTGTTGATGAGATAGAGCGCACCGAGCGTCAGTGCAAGAAAAAAGACCGCCAGCCCCAGCGTTACATTCCACGGATTGGCCAGTGCTTCGAGACCGTGCCACGCGTTGCCCCACACACTGATAGTCGGCATAAGGCTGCCATCGGTAATGGCCTCTTTGTTGACCAGAAAATCGGAACCCGTGAAAAAAGTGCCAACAGCCGTGCCAACCACAAACGGACCAACAAAACCATTGACAGCCAAGAAGAAACGGAATGTATTGACCCCGAGCAGATTGCCACGGCGCACCTGAAATTCGTAGGAGACGGCCTGAAACACAAACGACACCAGCAGCAGAATCCACACCCAGTAGGCACCGCCAAAACTTGTGCTATAGAAGAGCGGAAACGAGGCAAAAAACGCACCGCCAAACAGCACCAGCGTTGTAAAAGTCAGTTCCCATTTGCGCCCAGTGGAGGCGATTATCATTTTGCGCTGCATTTCGCCGCGCCCCAGTACCATGGCGAGAAAATTTCCGCCTTGTACGAACATGAGGAACACCAACAAGCCCGCCAATAGGGAGATGATGCACCACCAATACTGTTGTAAAAAAGAGTAAGTCATGGCTTAAAGTTTTTTAGGTTGTTTCTTGTTTTTTGCCTGTTTGGGTTGGCGTAGGCTCGTCGATTTGCGGGCCAAGCGCAATGGCTTTGCACATGATGCGCAGTTCGATAACGAGGAAGAGCGTGAATATCGCCACAAAGATGAAGAAAGTGGTTTTCACCGCAGCCACGCTCAGGCTCGACATCGCCACATTCACGGGCAGCAGGTCTTGAATAGCCCACGGCTGCCGCCCCACTTCCGCCACAATCCAGCCAAACTGCCCAGCAAGATAGACCAGCGGAATGGAGAGAATACCAAGCCACAAGAGCCATTTCATCTGCCCCATTTTGTCTTTGTAGGCAAACCAAAGGCTGAGGCAAAGCACGCCAAGCAGAATCATACCGAAGCCAATCATAAGGCGGAAAGCCCAAAATATCAGGTCTTCGTTGGGGAAAACATCTTCGGGCGCGTTCAAGTAGCCGTAGCCGAGATAGTCGATTGTCTGGTCGAGTACAGCCTTGTATTCTGCCGCTGCTTCGGGTGCAGAATCTTTCAGCAGGCGGTAATTTTTCAGCGCATCGATAGCCATGCGACCATTGGCCATCTTCTCTTCCACAGCGAGAATCTCGTTGCCCGCATTATCCACATAACCCGCCAAAATGTCCTGTTTGCCCGGAATGTAGGCATCGGCATCTTTGGCAGCAAGCAGTGAGAGCATTTTCGGCACTTCAACGCCTGGCACTACGGTGAATGCCGCACCACGCCCACCTTTGTCGAGTTTTTCGATAGCGGCAAATTTGGCAGGTTGAAACTCCGCCACATGTACGCCAGCAACATCGCCCGAAAACATAGTTGCCAACAAACCAATGAGCCCGACAATGGCACTGACAATGATGCTCTGCTTGGCAAAACGCTGCTCACGCCCTTTGAGCAGATACCAACAACTGATGCCGACAGCCACCACGCCGCCTGTAGCCCAGCCGCTAAACACAGCGTGGAAAAATTTGCTCACCGCCACAGGATTGGAAGCCACCGCCCAAAACGAAACCATCTCGTTGCGCACGGTGTCGGGGTTGAACGCAGTGCCAACAGGGTGTTGCATCCAGCCGTTGGCCACCAAAATCCAGTAGGCCGAAATGGCCGCACCAATGCCCGTGAGCCAAGTCGCAGCCAAATGAAACTTTGGGTTCACCTTGTCCCAGCCAAAATACATCACTGCCACAAAAGTGGCTTCGATAAAGAACGCCACAATGCCCTCGACGGCAAGCGGCGCGCCAAAAATATCGCCCACAAACCACGAGTAGTTGCTCCAGTTGGTGCCAAACTCGAACTCGAGAATAAGCCCCGTGGCAATGCCGACGGCAAAGTTGATGCCAAAAATTTTCATCCAAAACTTGGCCGTCTTTTTCCAAAACTCGTCCTTTGTAATCAGGTAGAGCGTCTCCATTGTTGCCATAATCATCGACAAGCCCAGCGTGAGCGGCACAAAAAGCCAATGATAGGCGGCGGTCATAGCAAATTGCATGCGCGACCAGTCAATCAAAGCGGTTACATCCATAGCGGTAAAAGATTTAAGGTTAGTATTCGATTAGTTGCTGTCGTACGGTTGCGAGAGTGCCGCGCCCACCACATCGCTCTTTTCGGCGTCGGTTTTGCCCTCCATGGCTGGTCGAAAAAAGAAGAGGCGCAAAACGGCAAACAGAATGATGATTTTCAGAAAAATGAGCAGCCAGAGCGGCCGTCCCCAAGTCATCGACCGAAAACCATCGACATAGAAACGCCACACCGAAACCAAAAAAGAGCCGCGATTCGTGCGCATAGTGTGCAAAAAATTCGTTCCAAAAAACTTTTGACGCTCTAAAAGTAGAACTAATTTTCAATCCGACAATCAAATTTAACCTATGTTATGTTTTTTTATAAAAAAATAAGGCATTTTTTGCGCAAAATTTTGTTACTTTTGTAGAACAATTTTTACAAAAACAAGAGAGGATATGGAACACGCCAACCTGAAATCGTGGGCTGATAGCGACAAACCACGCGAAAAATTGATGAGACACGGCACAGCCGCCTTGAGCGACACCGAACTGCTGGCCATACTGCTGCGCACTGGCACGCGCGACGAGACTGTGGTAGAACTTGCGCGGCGCATACTTGCATCGGTGCAAAACAACCTCGACGAACTGGGCAAACTTGGTGTGAACGAGTTGCGCAAAAATTTCAAAGGCATCGGCGAGACCAAGGCTGTTACGCTTATTGCTGCGCTGGAACTCGGGCGGCGGCGCAAGGAGTCGCAAGCGTTGGAGCGGCCGCAGATAGGCAACAGCCACGATGTGGCGCGCTACTTTCAGCCGTTGCTGGCCGACCTGCCGCACGAAGAGTTTTGGATAATGACCCTCAACCGCCAACACAAAATTATCGACGCGCGCTGCGTGGGCAAAGGCGGCGTGAGTGCAACCGCCATCGACACAAAAATCATACTGAAAATGGCGGTCGAACAGTTGGCGAGCGCACTAGTGCTGTGCCACAACCACCCAAGCGGCAGCCTAATACCAAGTCAGTACGACGACGCAATAACGCAAAAAATGGCCAACGCCTGCCGCCTCCTCGACATACAACTGTTGGACCACATCATCATTGGCGGCAAGGGGCACTACAGTTTTGCCGACAACGGCCGACTGTAACGCGATTTCAATTAGGGAACTGGCAACTCACCCGATAGATCCAAAATCGGGCGAACCCAACGATTCGTAATGGCACAAAAAAATAGGTAAGCGATCTATATCGCACCGCTACAACCTCCTACCCTTGCTGCGGTCAAGCCCTGGGGGAATTCAAAGGGAGCTGGTCGTATAGGACTTACCCACTGCAAAGGTAGTGCAAAAAAATGACCCGACAAAATTTTTCAGACATTTTTTTTTGCGAGCACCACACAAACCGCAAAATGCTTGAATTGTCGGAGAAAATGCCTAAATTTGCAGAAAAATTATGCGTATGAACGAACATGTAAAATGCTTGATAATTGGCTCTGGACCAGCAGGTTACACAGCCGCCATCTACGCCAGCCGCGCCAATCTGTCGCCCGTATTGTACGAAGGTATGCAGCCTGGCGGCCAACTGACACAGACCACCGAAGTCGAAAATTTTCCGGGCTACCCCAACGGCATCGACGCCAACATGATGATGGCCGATTTTCGCGCACAAGCCGAGCGATTCGGTGCTGATATCCGCTTTGGAGCGATTACTTCGGTCGATTTTTCGGTGCAACCGCGCAAGGTTGTAGTCGATGGCGAAACGACCATCGAAGCCGACACAGTGATTATTGCTACGGGCGCATCGGCCAAATACTTGGGCATCGACGACGAAAAGCGTTTCGCGGGCAAGGGCGTTTCGGCGTGCGCCACCTGCGACGGATTTTTCTACCGCAAAAAACGCGTGGCGGTGGTAGGCGGCGGCGACACGGCGTGCGAAGAGGCCATCTATCTGGCTGGATTGTGCGAAAAAGTCTATCTCATCGTGCGCAAACCATTTCTCCGTGCATCGAAAATTATGCAAGAACGCGTGCTGAACACGCCCAACATCGAAGTATTGTTCGAACACAACACGCTCGGTTTGCTCGGCACCGACGGCGTAGAAGGCGCACGCCTCGTGTGGCGCAAAGGGCAGCCCGACGAAAAAATTGTGGAGATAAAAATCGACGGTTTCTTCCTTGCCATCGGGCATCACCCCAATTCGGAGATTTTCGCTCCATTTGTCGATACCGACAAGGCGGGCTACATCAAAACTTATCCCGCTGGCACACCACGGACGAATGTGCCGGGCGTTTTTGCCGCTGGCGATGTGGCCGACCCCATCTACCGCCAAGCCGTAGTGGCCGCTGGCAGCGGTTGCAAAGCCGCACTCGAAGCAGAAAAATACTTGCAAGAGTTGGGAATGAGGAATTAGGAGTGAGGAATTAGGAGTGAGGAGTGGTGCGGCAAAGCCGCAATTTCAGATTTCAAATTTCAAATTATCAGATTAACCAACTCACCAAATAACTAGAAATTAGAAATCTAGAAATAAAAATCGCTTCAACGATTAAACAACCAAATCTGAACTCATGGGCGTTATCATCAGACAGAGCATCAAAGGCACGATAGTGAATTATGTGGGCGTGGCGATTGGGTTCGTTACCACATTTTTTGTGCTGACGCGCTTTCTGACCGCCGAAGAGATTGGTTTGACGCGCGTTTTAATCGACGGTGCAACGCTGTTGGCCACACTCTCGCAATTTGGCACTTGCTCGTCGCTGATGCGCTATTATCCCTATTTTAGGGACAAAGAGAGCGGCGACCACGGTCTGTTTTTTTGGACGCTGGTTGTGCCGCTGGTTGGATTTGCGCTGTTTTCTCTGCTCTACATCGCTCTGCGCACCCCGATAGAAGCGGCTTTTGCCGAAAAATCGCCACTCGTTATCGACTACTACTATGCAGTGCTTCCGTTGGCGTTTTTCATGCTCTATATGTCCATTTTCGAGAGCAACGCCAATGTGCTGATGCGTATTGTAGTGCCGAAACTGTCGCGCGAAGTGATTGTGCGCTTGCTTGCCTTGGCCGACTATCTGCTCTACGCTTTCGGAGTGCTGTCGCTCAAAGGATTTGTGGCGTGCTTCTGCGGCATCTACGGCATCGCTACGCTGGTGAACGCCATCTATCTGTTTTCGCTGAAACATATCTCACTGAAACCCGACCTGAAACACATCAGCAAGTCGCTGCGCAACGACTATCTGCGCTACACACTATTTTTAATGGTAACCGCTTTTGTTTCGGCCATCACGCCCACGGTGAGCACTTTTTTCATCAGCGCACAGCAAGGTTTGGCCTTTACGGGCGTGTTTGCTATTGCCACTTACATTGCGGCCGTCATCGAAATTCCGTACCGCTCGCTGGGCGCCATTGCGCAACCACAACTTTCGCAAACTATCAAGGAGAAAGACATTGCCGCTGCCAACGGATTGTGCCAAAAAGTGTCGCTGCACCAACTGCTGGCGGGTTCGTTCCTGTTTTTCGTTATTTGGACGAATATCGACCTCCTTTTCAGGCTGCTACCCAACGGCGAACAGTATGCCGCTGCTAAATTGGTAGTGCTGGTTTTGGGCTTGTCGAAACTGTTGAACTCCACCTTGAGCGTCGGCATATCGGTGTTGAGTTATTCGCGCTACTACTACTTTTCGCTACTTTTCGCATTTTTGCAAACGGCGTTGATTATTGCGCTGAACAACGCTCTTGTGCCGATTTGGGGCATCGATGGCGCAGCCGTAGCCACGCTGCTGTCCTGTCTTTTGTACTATATGGCGGTGCTTGGGTTGGTGCGCAAAAAGGTCAAGACTTCGCCATTTTCGCGCGTGCAACTGAAAGTTGTGGCCATATTTGCGGTGCTATTTGCGCTGAACGCCCTTTGTCGCTTTGGTGCCGAACAGATTGCGCTCGACAGTCAAAATCTGTGGCTGCAATGCACCGAAGCCGCAGTGCGCACCTGCCTGCTGGTCGGCCTTGGCGTGTGGGCCATCTATCGCTGGAATGTGTCGGCCGAGGTCAAAAACCTCGTCAAACTGTGCGCTGCACGCTGCCATGGCGCAAAAAAATAGTGCCGCCTATCATTTTTTTTCAAAAAAAGCGTTCACACTTTTTCACATTTTTGCTAACTTTGCTCTTGCAAAATCTTTATTTACCATGAAAAAGAATTTCGTATTGGACACCAATGTCATTCTGCACGACTACAAGTGTCTCGACCATTTTCAAGAGAACGACATCTTCATTCCGATGGTCGTACTCGAAGAACTCGACCATTTCAAAAAAGGCAACGAGCAACTCAATTTCAATGCACGGCAATTTGCGCGCGAACTCGACGACCTGACCGACGATATGCTCTCGGTCAACGGCGCCAGCATGGGCGAAGGACGCGGACGGCTCTTTATTGTGCCGAAAAACTACTTCCCCGCCGAACTGGCCGACGCATTCACCGAGCGCACGCCCGACCACTACATCATCGGCACAACGCTCGAAGTGGCGCGGCAACACCCCGACATCAAGACGATTCTCGTCAGCAAAGACATCAATGTGCGTGTCAAAGCCCGCGCACTCGGCATTTTGGCCGAAGATTATATCACCGACAAGGTGCTGAATATCGACATTTTCAACGCCGAACACCCCACTTTCGACGAGATAGAGCCCGAACTCATCGACCGCCTCTACGAATCGAACAACGGCGTCGATATCGAGGAATTTCCGTTCAAATCGGACATCGAGCCAAACGAATGCTTTGTGCTGAAAAGCGACCGTGCAACGGCGTTGGCGCGCTACAATCCGTTCGACGGCATGGTGCAACGCGTAAACAAAACGCGCGCCTTTGGCATCGAGCCACGCAATGCCGAACAGGCTTTTGCGCTAAATCTGCTGCTCGACAATCGCATAAAACTGATGGCTGTAACGGGACGCGCTGGCACGGGCAAAACGCTGTTGGCGCTGGCCGCCGCCCTGCAACAGCACGACGATTTCAAACAGATTTTGCTGGCACGCCCAATCGTTGCCATGTCGAACCGCGACCTCGGCGCGCTGCCCGGCGATGCGCAGGAGAAAGTGGCACCCTATATGCAGCCGCTTTTCGACAATCTGAATGTGATAAAAAGCATCTTTTCGTACCAAGGCAAGGAGATTCGCATTTTGGAAGAGATGCAAAAAAACAACCAACTCGTCATCGAGGCGCTGGCGTTTATTCGCGGCCGCAGCCTGAGCGACACCTATTTCATTGTCGATGAGGCGCAAAACCTCACGCCGCACGAAATCAAAACCATCATCACGCGCGCTGGCGAGAACACAAAAATTGTCTTCACAGGCGATGTGTACCAAATCGATTCGCCCTACCTCGATATGCAATCGAACGGTCTCGTCTATATGATCGACCGCATGAAAGGGCAAGACCTCTTTGCGCATGTCAATCTGGTGAAAGGCGAACGCAGCGAACTCTCCGAAATTGCAAGCCAACTGCTTTAATAGTGAGCAGTTAGAAGTTAGCAGTTAGAAGTGGTTCTTGAGTTAGGAGTTAGGAATGAGGAGTGAGGAGTGAGGAGTGATGCGGCAAAGCAGCAATTTGAAGATTTGAAAATTTGAAGATTTGAAAATTTGAAGATTGATTTTGCCGCATAAGCCATCACCAATGCGTTAAACTCATTAACTTATCAACCTTTCAACTCATCAACGACCAATCAACCGATCAACCAATCAACCAATCAACCAAAAATCAATTCAACAGTTAAACTCTTCAACTCTCCAACTAACAATGACTTGCCGTATCGACAAATGGTTGTGGGCGGTGCGCCTGTTTAAG
>CAVGYO010000022.1:0-17038 GCA_963633255.1 Erysipelotrichaceae bacterium | reverse complement strand
CACTACAAAACCAATGATGAGTAAAATGATGTTTAATAGCATAAGTTGATGAGTTTTGATTTCGCTTCGCGCATTTTTGCTACGCTCGGCATAGCTCAAACGAGTTTGGCTCTGCTCTCACTTGTCGAAAAAATTCTAAATTTCTAGTTTTCGGTAGCCGAAACGCCGCAATTATTATTCATTGTTCATTATTCATTGCCTTATTCGTAGCCCCCTTTCCCGTTTCCCCCGAAGGGGGAACGCCAACTAAATCATTGAGTCATTGAATTATCGAATTATCGAATGCTTGAACTTTCGCACTTTTATACTTTCACACTTTCTAACTTTCTAACTAAAAAAACTCCTCATTCCTCACTCCTAACTCCTCACTCAAGAACACTGCTCACTTCTAACTTCTAACTGCTCACTTTCTTGCTACTTGTATCTTGCTACTTGCTACTAATTGCGGCTTTGCCGCATCACTCCTCACTCCTAATTCCTCACTCCTAACTCAAGAACACTGCTAACTGCTAACTGCTAACTTCTAACTAATTGTTTAACGGCGCACTGCACGGTTTCGTCGAACGAGTTGATGTAGGGGAAGAAGCCGTTGTCGCCTTGCAAGTTGCGAATGATGTACGAGTTGAGTTGGCGCGAAATCTGTTGCCGCGAGGTGTTTTTGTCCTTTTCGCTGCCTTTCACGCCTTTGGCAGCGGCGTAGTTCACCAGTTGGTCGAACAGATTTTGACGGTCGAGATAGGCCGCCAGCGACTGCCAATCCTTGTATTTTGCCAACTCGCTGCGGTGCTGTTCGGAGTAGCGCAGAGCAAATTGGTAGATGTGCGCGCCATTCACCAAGCGGTTGAAATAGGCGGAATAGCCCGTTGTGTCGCGTGGCACAAACAGGTCGGGCATGATGCCGCCACCGCCATGCACTTCGCGGCCGCTTTTGGTGCGATAGACCACCGTATCGGTCTGATGAATGCTGTCTTGCGAGAAAAATTCGCCGTGCAGATAGCGGTTGAGCAGATCAATCTCGTAGTCGTCCTGATTGCCGCGCTCGTAGGGCTTTTGTATGCAGCGCCCCGACGGCGTGTAGTAGCGCGCCACAGTGAGTCGCAGTGCCGAACCGTCGGCAAATTCCATCTGGTTCTGCACCAATCCTTTGCCAAACGAGCGTCGCCCGACGATAGTGCCGCGGTCGTTATCCTGAATGGCACCCGCAAAAATCTCCGATGCCGAGCCCGAAAATTCGTCGATCAATACCGCCACACCCATATTGCGGCAACTGCCGTAGCCGTTGGCGTAGGAGTCGGTGCGCGGATAGGCTTTACCCTCGACATAGACGATGAGGTCGCCGCGATCCAAAAATTCGTTCAGCATATTCACCGCTGCATCGAGGTAGCCGCCAGCATTGCCACGCAAATCGACCACCACATTTTCGGCATTCGATTTTTTCAGTTTCGCCAGAGCGGTGAGAAACTCGTTGTAGGTGGTTGTGCCAAATTTATTGACCGAAATATAGCCCGTTGTTGGCGTAATCATATAGGCCACATCGACGCTATGCACGGGAATATCGCCGCGCGTAATGTCGAAATGGAGCATCTCGGGCGTGTTGCGGCGCACCACCCCAAGCCGCACCTGCGTGCCTTTGGGACCGCGCAGTTTTTTCATCACTTTTTCGTTGTTGATACTGCTACCCACAAACGCCGTGTCGTTCACCTCTACAATGCGGTCGCCGTCCATCAGTCCAGCGCGCTCCGATGGGCCGCCAGCGATAACATCGACCACATAAATGGTGTCGTTTTGCAACGAAAATTGCACGCCGATACCGCTAAAACTGCCTTCGAGTTGCTCGTTCACTGCCTCCAAATCGGCGGCTGGAATGTAGGCCGAATGTGGGTCGAGTTGGCGCACGATGAGCGGCAAAATGGCCTCGGTGATGCTGTCGGTGCGCACCGAATCGACATACACTTCGTCGATGAGCCGCAGCAAATCCGAAATTTTGTTGTCGGAGGGCGCAAATTTTGTCGCTGGCGCAACCAGCCAACTGCCGCCACGCACCGAAAAAAGGTTGCCCACCACAATGCCAACCGCCAAAGCCACAGCCACCACTATCGGCACAATTGTTTTTTTCATAGTTGCAAAAATTTTCTAAAATTCGTTACAGATTTTCGGGTGCAAAAACCACCTCGATGCCAGCGCGTTCGAGCAGTTCCAGCCCATCGACAAGGCGATATTGCTCGCCATAAACCACCCGTTTGATGCCCGCCTGAATAATCAGTTTGGCGCACTCGATGCAGGGCGAAGCGGTAACATAGAGCGTGGCACCATCGCTGCTGTTGCTCGACCGCGCCACCTTGCTGATGGCGTTGGCTTCGGCGTGAAGGACATAGGGTTTCGATACATTGTTGGCGTCTTCGCAGTTGTTTTCGAACCCCGAAGGCGTGCCATTGTAGCCATCGGAGATTATCATCTGCCCTTTGACCAGCAATGCGCCTACCTGACGGCGTTTGCAGTACGAATTTTCTGCCCAAATGCGCGCCATACGCATATACCGATTGTCCAATTTTGTCTGTTTGTCGTTTGTCATAATTGTCTGATTAAAAGCGCATTACACAATTTTTCAACAACTACGCTGTTGTGTACCAACGCTTCTGCAAAAATACATCTTTTTTGCCGACCGCCCAACTTGCACCAGCGTGTCGCATTGTTAATAACTTTTAATGCAAATATCTTGCCAAACTAATTTTGTTGCGTAATTTTGCCGTGGTCGTTCGACGGAACAAATCGTTTGATTTTACCGCAGCAGCCTCCATTTTTTGCTCCGCATTCAGACCACAATCGCGAAAAAGTGCGTTTTGTGAATGCAGAACCGAAGTCGATAAAAGTTATGTTTTACCAATGCTTTTCGAAGAAAAAGCACGGGCAACAAGACAAGTAACAATCCGACAGATTGCGCCAAAGTATCTGACAAACAGGCGTTTAACACAAAAATCTGCGGCAAAACTTGGCTTTTTTGTCTGACATTTTTCCGCTCGAAAGCACAATAAAAAATCCGAATTATGGAAAACTACATCGTCAAACGCGACGGAAAGCGCGAGGTCTTCTCTATCGACAAAATCAAAAATGCCATTGCGCGCTCGTTTCTTGCAGCAGGCAGTTTTGCCACACAAGAGATTATGACGGGCATTTTGGGGCATCTGCGCATCACCGATGGCATCAGCGTAGAAGAGATTCAAAACCAAGTGGAAGTGGCACTGATGGCCGAAGGTTACTACCAAGTGGCTAAAGCCTATATGCTCTACCGCCACCAACACGCCGAAGACCGCGAAACACGCGACAAACTGGAGTTTTTGACGAACTATTGCAACGCCGCCAACGCCGCCACAGGCAGCAAATTCGACGCCAACGCCAATGTTACGAACAAAAACATTGCCACGCTCATCGGCGAACTGCCCAAACAGAGTTTCATTCGCCTCAACCGCCGCCTGCTCACCGACCGCATCAAGTCGATGTTTGGTAAAGAACTGTCGGACAGATACTTGCAACTGCTCAACACGCATTTTATCTACAAAAACGACGAGACAAGCCTTGCCAACTACTGCGCCAGCATCACCATGTATCCGTGGCTCATCGGCGGCACCATCTCGATAGGCGGCAACAGCACGCCTCCCACCAATCTGAAATCGTTCTGCGGCGGGTTTGTAAATATGGTGTTCATCGTGTCGAGTATGTTGAGCGGTGCTTGCGCTACGCCCGAATTTCTGATGTATATGAACTATTTCATCGGCTTGGAATATGGCGAAGATTACTACCAACACCCCGAAAAAATAGTCGATTTGAGCAAAAAACAGCGCAGCATCGACAAGGTGATTTGCGACTGCTTCGAACAGATTGTTTACAGCATCAACCAGCCCACAGGCGCACGCAATTTCCAATCGGTGTTCTGGAATGTGGCTTACTACGACCGCTACTATTTCGAGAGTCTGTTTGGCAATTTCTACTTCCCAAACGGCGAAAAACCGCACTGGGAATCGCTCAGCTGGCTGCAAAAACGCTTCATGAAGTGGTTCAACAAGGAGCGCACCAAAACTGTGCTGACTTTCCCCGTAGAAACGATGGCGCTTTTGGCCGAAAATGGCGATGTGAAAGACAAAGAGTATGCCGATTTCACTGCCGAAATGTACGCCGAAGGACACTCGTTCTTCACCTACCTGAGCGACAATGCCGACTCGCTGTCGAGTTGCTGCCGCCTCCGCAACGAAATTACCGACAACGGCTTCAGTTACACGCTGGGCGCGGGCGGCGTTTCGACGGGTTCGAAGAGCGTGCTTACCGTCAATCTGAACCGCTGCATACAGTACGCCGTAACGCACGGCATTCCGTACCAAACCTATCTGACCGACATTGTCGATTTGATGCATAAAGTGCAGTTGGCCTACAACGAAAATCTGAAAAACCTGCAAGCAAAAGGCATGCTGCCGCTGTTCGACGCGGGCTACATCAACATCGGGCGCCAATATCTGACCATCGGTGTGAATGGTTTGGTCGAAGCCGCCGAATTTTTGGGCATCGAAATCAGCGACAACCCGAAATATACCGAATTTGTGCAGGGCGTGCTTGGCATTGTCGAAAAAGCCAACAAACAGTATCGCACCAAAGATGTGATGTTCAACTGCGAAATGATTCCTGCCGAAAATGTGGGCGTAAAACACGCCAAGTGGGACCGCGAAGACGGCTACCAAGTGCCGCGCGACTGCTACAACAGTTATTTCTATGTGGTAGAAGACGAAAAACTGAATGTACTCGACCGCTTCCGCCTGCACGGCAAAAAATATATCGAACACCTGACGGGCGGCTCGGCACTGCACTGCAACTTGTCGGAACACCTGAGCAAAGAGCAGTACCGCCAACTGCTGCGTGTGGCTGCGCAAGAGGGCTGCAACTATTTCACATTCAACATTCCGAATACCATCTGCAACAAGTGCGGCCATATCGACAAACGCTATCTGCACGAATGTCCCAACTGCCACAGCACCGATGTGGACTACCTGACGCGCGTCATCGGCTACATGAAACGCGTGAGCAACTTCTCGGTGGCACGGCAAAAAGAGGCTGCCAAACGCTACTACGCACACGCCGATAAACTGGAAGCGTAGATGCTGAAATATGTCAGTTACGATATTGTCTTTCAGGAGATTCCCGACGAGGTTACGCTGGCCATCAACTTGAGCCGCTGCCCAAACCGCTGTCCTGGCTGCCATAGTCCGCACCTGCGCGATGACATCGGCGATGAACTCTCGGTCGAGCGGCTCGCAGTGCTGATAGACGAATACCGAAATGCCGCCACCTGTGTCTGTTTCATGGGTGGCGATGGCGCTCCTACCGAAGTGGCGCGGCTGGCACGAATCGTAAAGCAGACCTACGGACTGAAAATCGGCTGGTACTCTGGTTGCAATGCGCTGCCCACAAATTTTGCCACCGACGCTTTCGACTATGTGAAAGTAGGCGGCTACGATGCGCGCTGCGGCGACCTAAAATCGACCACCACCAACCAACGCCTCTACCGCATTGTCGACGGTCAAATGACCGACATCACCAGCAGGTTTTGGAAGAAATAGAGACCATTTATTCCTGATTTCTGGTCTTATTGTTTGAGGCGTTAATTTGCGCATTCCATAAACTCCAAAGAGCAAACAAAACAATCGGGCTACGCATTGGCGTAGCCCGATTGTTTCAGTTATGTACGATGCTCTATTTTGTAGCGTCGTGTGTATCGTCCACATTTTTGGTGTGTTGGTACTCTTCCATCGAGGCAACGATGAGTTTGTCGTACTCGCGCAAGCCCGTTCCAGCAGGAATGCGCAAGCCCATAATCACATTCTCTTTCATGCCTTCGAGGTTATCGACTTTGGCATTGATGGCGGCCTCGTTCAGCACTTTGGTCGTCTCTTGGAACGACGCAGCCGACATGAAACTCTTCGTTCCCAGTGCAGCGCGTGTGATGCCTTGCAGAATCTGACCCGAAGTGGCAGGCATAGCGTCGCGCACTTCGACCAACCGCAAGTCGCGGCGTTTCAGCGCACTGTTCTCGTCGCGGAGTTTGCGCGCCGTAACGATTTGTCCCGCTTGCAATGTCTCGCTGTCGCCAGCATCGACCACCACTTTTTTGCCCCAAATGCGGTCGTTCTCTTCGTTGAAGTCGATTTTGTCCACAATCTGACCTTCGAGGAAACGCGTGTCGCCCGCTTCGGCAATTTCGACCTTGCGCATCATTTGACGCACAATCACTTCGAAATGCTTGTCGTTGATCTTCACGCCTTGCAGACGGTAAACATCTTGCACCTCGTTCACAATGTACTCCTGTACGGCCGTAGGACCTTTCACCGCCAAAATGTCGGCTGGAGCAATGGCACCGTCCGACAGCGGCGTGCCAGCGCGCACATAGTCGTTCTCCTGAACAAGAATCTGCTTCGACAGCGGCACGAGATATTTCTTCTCTTCGCCCGATTTCGACACAACGCTGATTTCGCGGTTGCCGCGCTTGATTTTGCCAAAGATGATTTCGCCGTCAATTTCGGCCACAATGGCAGGATTCGATGGATTACGCGCCTCGAACAGTTCGGTTACACGCGGCAGACCGCCCGTGATATCGCCTGCGCTGCCCACAGCACGCGGAATTTTAACCAGCAAATCGCCAGTCTTGATATTCTGTTTCTCCTCTACTACCAAGTGTGCACCCACAGGCAGGTTGTATGTTTTCAGCACATTGCCTTTCTTGTCCTTGATTTGCGCAGCGGGCACTTTCGTCTTCTCTTTCGATTCGATGATGATGCGTTCGCGCAAGCCAGTAGCCTCGTCCGACTCAACCTTGTAAGTTACATTTTCTATCATGTTTTCGAATTCGAGTTTACCCTCGACCTCCGAAATGATAACGGCATTGAACGGATCCCATTCGCAAATTTTGTCGCCTTTTTTCAGCGTTGCGCCATTTGCAAAGAACAGTTTCGAACCGTAGGCAATCGGTTGCGTGGTGAGTATGATGCGTGTGTTTGCATCGACAATGCGCGCTTCGGCTTGGCGGCTCACAACCACATCGTAGTCGTTGCCAGCGGCGTCGTGCGCTTTGACGGTACGTAATTCGTCTATCTCGAGAATGCCGTCGTAGTGCGAAATCATGCTCGATTCGGCAGCAATGTTCGAAGCCACACCACCGACATGGAATGTACGCAGGGTAAGCTGCGTGCCCGGTTCGCCAATCGACTGTGCTGCAATCACACCAACCGCCTCGCCTTTGTTTACCAAGCGGCCTGTGGCCAAATTGCGGCCGTAGCACTTGGCGCAAACACCGTGGCGCGATTCGCAGGTCAGCACCGAACGAATTTCGACGCGCTCGATGGGCGACTCTTGAATGATTTTCGCCTCTTTTTCGGTGATTTCGTCGCCCGAAGCCACAATCAGTTCGCCCGTCTGCGGGTGGAAAATGTCGTGTACCGACACACGACCCAAAATGCGCTCGTAGAGCGACGAAACAACCTGTTCCTTGTTGCGCAATTCCGTAGCGATGAGTCCGCGCAGTGTGCCGCAGTCCTCTTCGGTGATGATAACATCGTGCGACACATCGACCAGACGACGCGTCAGGTAACCAGCGTCCGCCGTTTTCAACGCCGTATCGGCCAGACCTTTACGCGCACCGTGCGTGGAGATAAAGTACTCCTGCACCGACAAGCCCTCTTTGAAGTTCGCCAAAATCGGGTTTTCGATGATTTGACCGCCTTCGGCACCCGCTTTTTGCGGTTTGGCCATCAGACCACGCATACCCGACAACTGACGAATCTGCTCTTTCGAACCACGCGCGCCAGAGTCGAGCATCATATACACAGAGTTGAAGCCCTGCTGGTCGGCAGCCAAACGGTCGATAACGACTTTTGCCAACTTGCTATTGACTTCGGTCCAAGTGTCGATAATTTTGTTGTAGCGTTCGTTGTTGGTGATGAAGCCCATGTTGTAGTCGGCCAAAATGCCTTCTACATCGTCGTAACCTTTTTGTACCAACGCCTCTTTCTCTTCAGGAATAATCACATCGGAGAGGTTGAACGACAGACCGCCCACAAACGCCATCTTGTAACCGAGGTTTTTGATGTCGTCCAAGAATTGGGCAGCACGCGCCACGCCAGCCTTTTCGATAACGAACGAGATGATGTCGCGCAACGATTTTTTGGAAATCAGTTGGTTGATGTAGCCGCACTCTTTCGGCACAAACTTATTGACGATGATACGGCCAACGGTCGTTTCATCAATCAGGCGTTCTACCAAATTGCCGTTCTCGTCCAAATCCTGCACACGCACCGAAATGATGGCGTGCACATCGACTTTCTGTTCGTTGTAGGCAATTTCAACCTCTTCGGGCGAATAGAATTTCATGCCCTCACCTTTTGCGCCTTTGCGCGGTTTGGTGATGTAGTAGAGGCCGAGTACCATATCTTGCGATGGCACGGTGATAGGTGCGCCATTGGCTGGGTTCAAAATGTTATGCGACTGAAGCATAAGCAGTTGCGCCTCCAAAATGGCTTCGTTGCTCAAAGGCAAATGCACCGCCATCTGGTCGCCGTCGAAGTCGGCATTGAACGCCGTACAAGCCAACGGGTGCAGTTGAATGGCCTTGCCCTCGATCATCTTCGGCTGGAACGCCTGAATACCCAAGCGGTGCAGCGTTGGTGCGCGGTTGAGCAGCACGGGGTGACCTTTCATCACATATTCGAGAATGTCCCAAACAACGGGATCTTTGCGGTCGATTATTTTCTTGGCCGATTTCACGGTTTTCACAATGCCGCGCTCTATCAACTTACGGATAATGAATGGTTTGTAGAGTTCGGCAGCCATATCTTTTGGCAGACCGCACTCGCCCATTTTCAGCTCTGGGCCAACCACGATAACCGAACGCGCCGAGTAATCGACACGCTTACCGAGCAAGTTCTGACGGAAGCGTCCCTGCTTGCCTTTCAGGCTGTCGGACAGCGATTTCAACGGACGGTTCGAGTCGCTCTTCATCGCCGTGGTCTTGCGCGAGTTGTCGATCAGGCTGTCGACAGCCTCTTGCAGCATGCGTTTTTCGTTGCGCAAGATAACTTCGGGTGCCTTGATTTCGATCAGTCGTTTCAGACGGTTGTTGCGTATAATCACGCGGCGGTAGAGGTCGTTCAAATCCGATGTGGCAAAACGGCCGCCATCGAGCGGAATCAGTGGGCGCAATTCGGGCGGAATCACAGGAATCACCTTCAGAATCATCCATTCGGGACGGTTTTTCGGGCGTGCAGCGCGGAACGATTCCACCACTTGCAGGCGTTTGAGTGCCTCGGCCTTACGCTGTTGCGATGTGTCGGTGTTGGCTTTGTTGCGCAGTTCGTACGAAAGTTTGTCCAAATCCAAGCGGCAGAGCAGGTCGTAGATGGCCTCTGCGCCCATCTTGGCGATAAATTTGTTCGGGTCGCTGTCGTCCAACAGTTGATTGTCGTTCGGCAGTTTGTCCATCAGGCTCATGTAACGCTCTTCGTCGAGCAACATACCGTCGGTTACAGGTTCGTCGTCTTCGGCGGTAATTTCGGCCAAAACGCCTGCTTGAATCACCACATATTTTTCGTAGTAGATAACCGCATCGAGCGATTTGGTCGGCATTCCGAGCAGGTAGCCAATTTTGTTGGGCAGCGAGCGGAAATACCAGATATGTGCCACAGGAACGACCAGCTGAATGTGTCCAGAGCGTTCGCGGCGCACCTTTTTCTCGGTAACTTCTACACCGCAGCGGTCGCACACGATGCCTTTGTAGCGAATGCGTTTGTATTTGCCGCAGTGGCACTCGTAGTCCTTGCAAGGACCAAAAATGCGTTCGCAGAACAAACCGTCGCGTTCGGGCTTATAGGTACGATAGTTGATGGTTTCGGGTTTCAGAACCTCGCCATACGACGCTTCGAGAATCTCCTCTGGCGAAGCAAGTCCAATGGAAATTTTGGTGAAGTTCGTTTTTGTTTTATTTTCTCTTTTGAATGCCATAGTCTTTTGTTGAAATTTGTAAGATGTACATTTCTGTTCGATGTTTGCGCGAGTGCATTACTCAAGCGTAACATTCAAACCCAACCCTCTCAATTCGTGTAGCAATACATTCAGCGATTCGGGAATGCTTGGCGTTGGCATCGGCTCGCCCTTGACGATGGCCTCGTAGGCGCGGGCGCGACCGTTCACATCGTCCGATTTCACAGTCAGAATCTCTTGCAGAATGTACGATGCGCCGAAGGCTTCGAGTGCCCAAACCTCCATTTCGCCAAAACGCTGTCCACCGAACTGTGCTTTACCGCCGAGTGGCTGCTGCGTGATGAGCGAATATGGACCAATCGAACGGGCGTGCATCTTGTCTTCGACCATGTGGCCGAGTTTCAAGAAGTAGGTTACGCCCACGGTGGCTGGCTGGTCGAAACGCTCGCCTGTGCCGCCGTCGTACAAATAGGTTTTGCCGTAGCGTGGCACACCTGCTTTGTCGCACCAAGCGTTCAGGTCGTCGAGATTGGCACCGTCGAAAATCGGCGTTGCAAATTTCACACCAAGTTCCTTGCCTGCCCAGCCGAGTACGGCTTCGAAAATCTGTCCGAGGTTCATACGCGAAGGCACGCCCAGCGGGTTCAGAACGATATCTACTGGCGTTCCGTCCTCGAGGAATGGCATATCCTCTTCGCTCACAATCTTCGACACAATACCTTTGTTACCATGACGACCTGCCATCTTATCGCCCACGCGAATTTTGCGTTTCTTGGCAATGTAAACTTTGGCAAGTTGTATGATGCCCGAAGGCAGTTCGTCGCCAATCGTGATGTTGAATTTCTGGCGTTTCAGACGCGCGTCGGCCTCTTTGTATTTGCGCAGATAGTTCATCACAATGTCGCGAATCAGTTCGTTTTTGTGCGCGTCGGTCGTCCACTTGGTGAGTTGCACCGTATTATAATCGACCGCATTGAGTTGTTTTTGGGTGAATTTCACTCCTTTCGGAATGACATCGCCACCGCAAAAATCTTTCACGCCTTGCGAAGTTTTTCCGCCCGTTACAGCAATCAGTTTTTCGACGAGTTGTGCTTTCAGGGCAGCCATCTCTTTTTCGAAATCGGCATCGAGTTTGGCAATTATCTCTTTGTCGCTGGTGCGCGATTTGCGCGTGTGCTGCGCTTTGGCGTAGAGTTCGCGACCGATAACCACACCGCGCAACGACGGCGAAGCCTTCAACGAAGCGTCTTTCACATCGCCAGCCTTGTCGCCAAAGATGGCGCGCAGCAGTTTCTCTTCGGGCGTTGGGTCGGTTTCGCCTTTTGGTGTGATTTTACCGATAAGTATGTCGCCCGGAATCACATGCGCACCGATGCGAATGATGCCGTTTTCGTCCAAATTTTTCGTAGCGTCCTCACCAACATTCGGAATGTCGGAGGTCAATTCTTCCAAACCACGCTTTGTTTCACGCACTTCGAGCGTATATTCGCTAACATGAACCGATGTGTAAATATCCTCACGAACCACTCGTTCACTTATCACGATAGCGTCTTCGTAGTTATAACCTTTCCACGGCATGTAAGCCACTTTCAGGTTGCGTCCCAAGGCCAGTTCGCCGTTTTGGCTCGAATAGCCTTCGGTCATGATTTGGTCGAGTTTCACGCGGTCGCCTTTCTTCACTATTGGGCGCAGGTCGATGGTTGTATCTTGGTTGGTGCGCTCAAATTTCGGGAGTTTGTACTCCTTCACAGGCGAGTCGAAACTAACAAATTCCTGCTCTTCGGTGCGGTCGTAGCGCACGCGGATAACGCTTGCATCGACAAATTCGACCACGCCATCGCCTTCGGCCATGATTTGCGTACGCGAGTCGCGCACCAACTGGCGTTCGATGCCTGTTCCCACAATCGGGGCTTCGGGGCGCAACAGCGGCACGGCTTGGCGCATCATGTTCGACCCCATCAACGCGCGGTTGGCGTCGTCGTGTTCCAAGAACGGAATGAGCGCAGCCGCTATCGACGCAATCTGCTGCGGAGCAACATCCATCAAGTTGATGGTGTCGGGCGCAACCAGCGGGAAATCGGCTTCTTGGCGCGATTTGATTTTCTTGCGAATGAAACGACCTTCGTCGTCGAGCAGCGCATTGCCCTGCGCAATGATTTGCTTCTCTTCGTCTTCGGCAGTCAAATAAACGATGCCGTTGTCCGACAAATCGACTTGACCGTTGCTCACCTTGCGGTAAGGCGTTTCGATAAAGCCGAGATCGTTGATTTTGGCATATACGCAGAGCGACGAAATCAGACCGATGTTCGGGCCTTCAGGCGTTTCAATCGGGCAGAGGCGGCCATAGTGCGTGTAGTGTACGTCGCGCACCTCGAAACCAGCGCGGTCGCGGCTCAAACCACCAGGACCAAGTGCCGACAGACGGCGTTTGTGCGTGATTTCGGCCAGCGGGTTCGTCTGATCCATAAACTGCGACAAGGCGTTGGTGCCAAAATAGGAGTTGATGACCGACGAAATCGTCTTGGCATTTATCAGGTCGATGGGCGTAAACACCTCGTTGTCGCGCACATTCATGCGTTCGCGAATGGTGCGGCTCATGCGTGCCAAACCGATGTTGAACTGCTGATACAACTGCTCGCCTACCGTGCGCACACGGCGGTTGCTCAAGTGGTCGATGTCGTCCACCTCCACTTTCGAGTTGATCAACTGAATCAAGTATTTGATGATGGCAATAATGTCCTCTTTTTCAAGCACATGCACATCGATATTGTCGGTTTTGCCGTTGAACAGCTTGCGGTTGATGCGGAAGCGTCCTACTTCGCCAAGGTCGTAGCGTTTCTCCGAGAAGAAGAGACCATTGACCAGTTCGCGTGCCGATGCGTCGTCGGCAGGTTCGGCGTTGCGCAACTGACGGTAGATGTGCAGCACGGCTTCGCGCTCGGTGTTGCTCGGGTCTTTTTGCAGTGTGTTGTAGATGATGGCGAAATCGTCCATGCCCTGCTCCTCTTTGTGCAGCAGTATGGTCTGATTGCCCGACTCAATGATGTCGTCGATGTGGCAAGCTTCGAGCACAGTTTCGCGTTCGACAAGCACTTTCGAGCGTTCTACACTCGCAACCTCGCCCGTATCTTCGTCGACGAAGTCTTCCGTCCATGTTTTCAGCACACGCACGGCCAACTTGCGTCCTAAGTATTTTTTCAGATTTGTTTTGTTTACCTTCACCTCCTCGGCCAGCCCGAATGTTTCCAAAATATCTTTGTCGCTTTCGTAGCCGATGGCGCGCAACAGCGTGGTTACAGGCAATTTTTTCTTGCGGTCGATGTAGGCATACATCACATTGTTGATGTCTGTCGCAAACTCTATCCACGAACCGCGGAACGGAATGATACGCGCCGAATAGAGTTTTGTGCCGTTGGCATGAATGCTCGAACCGAAGAACACGCCCGGTGAGCGGTGCAACTGCGACACGATAACGCGCTCCGCACCGTTGATGACGAAAGTTCCTTTCGAGGTCATGTATGGAATCGGCCCCAAGTACACATCTTGAATCACGGTGTCGAAATCCTCGTGATCAGGATCGGTGCAATAGAGTTTCAGTTTGGCCTTCAACGGCACGCTGTAGGTCAAACCACGGCGGATACACTCTTCTATGGTGTAGCGCGGTGGGTCGATATAGTAATCGAGAAATTCGAGTACGAAGTTGTTGCGTGTGTCGGTTATCGGAAAATTCTCGGCGAACACACGATACAACCCTTCGTTCTTTCTCCGCTCCGGCGGTGTGTCGAGTTGGAAAAAGTCTTGAAATGATTTAAGTTGCACTTCCAAAAAGTCGGGATAAGCCAACTGATTCTTTATGGTAGCGAAACTAATTCTTTGATTTTCAGTATTTGAGGACATTTATTTTAAGTATATTTGTTGAACTTACTTTTTTTATACATGAAAAGGTTTAGAGTCCCGTTCAAACGGGATTCTAAACCGTGTTTGCCTGAAAATCAGGTTGTTGGTGTTACTTAAGTTCAACTTCAGCACCCACTTCGGTCAATTTCTTCTGCAAGTCTTCAGCCTCTTCTTTCGAGACACCCTCTTTGACCGCGGTCGGAGCAGCCTCTACAAGATCTTTAGCCTCTTTCAAACCAAGACCGAGTTCCGTCTTCACGCATTTGATGACGTTGATTTTGGCGGCGGCATCAAATGCCTTCAGAACAACATCGAAAGATGTTTTCTCTTCTGCAGCAGGTGCACCACCAGCAGCAGGACCAGCAGCAACTGCAACGGCTGCAGCGGCGGGTTCAATGCCATATTCGTTTTTCAAAATTTCGGCCAACTCATTTACTTCTTTGACGGTAAGGTTAACCAATTGTTCTGCAAAAGCTTTCAAATCTGCCATTGTAATAAAGTTTTATTTGTTTGTAATTTTTTGTTTAACTGTTTATTGACGTTCAGAGAGTGTTTTAAGCACACCATGAATCGTATTTCCTCCATTTTGGAGTGCGGACACAACATTCTTCGCTGGCGATTGCAACAAGGCAATGATGTCGCCAAGGAGTTCGTTCTTGCTCTTGATAGCAACAAGTGCGTCTATCTGATCGGCGCCTACATAGAAACTCTCTTCCACGAAAGCGGCTTTCAACACAGGTTTCGGCGCGGTTTTGCTAAACTCTTTGATGAGTTTGGCAGGCGCATTGCCCGTGTTCGAAAAGAGCACTGCCGTGTTCTCTTTGAACGCATCGGCTATCGGAGCGGTGTCGATACCGTTGGCCTCCAAAGCCTTTTTGAACAGGGTGTTTTTCACAACCACCATCTTCACCTCTTGCTTGTTGCAAAGGCGACGGAGATTGCTCACCTGTTCGGCGTTCAAGCCTTGGGCTTCAGTCATGTAGAAATGGCTGTAAGTCTTCAGCGTTTCTTGTATCTGCTCAATGATCAATGCTTTATCTTCCTTTTTCATGCTTCTGTCTCCTCAAATTTTACTTTTCGTCGATACTCTTCGTATCGATTTTGATACCATAACTCATGGTACTCGAAAGATAAACGCTCTTCACATAAGTGCCTTTGGCTGTCGATGGTTTCAGTTTGATAATCGTGCTCATGAATGCGCGGGCATTTTCCGCAATTTTTTCAGGAGTGAACGACACTTTACCTATCGATGTGTGAACGATACCTGCTTTATCGACTTTGAAGTCGATTTTGCCTTGTTTTACCTCGGCTACGGCCTTACCGATTTCCATCGTAACCGTTCCGCTCTTCGGGTTTGGCATCAAGCCACGGGGACCGAGTACACGGCCGAGTGCGCCAATTTTGCCCATTACCGAAGGCATGGTGATGATGACATCGATGTCGGTCCAACCGCCTTTGATTTTGTCGATGTATTCGTCCAGTCCGACATAGTCTGCGCCTGCGGCTTTCGCTTCGGCTTCCTTGTCGGGAGTACACAACGCAAGAACCCTCACTTGCTTGCCTGTGCCGTTTGGCAGCGACACCACGCCACGCACCATCTGGTTTGCTTTGCGCGGATCAACACCCAAACGCACATCAATATCCACAGAGGCATCGAATTTGGTGGTAGTTATCTCTTTCACCAATTTCGCGGCTTCATCGAGAGTATACGCTTTCCCTGCTTCAATTTTTTCTGCAGCCAACTTTTGTTTTTTTGTAAGTTTACCCATTTCTGAATTGAAGTTTAATGTTAAACATTGGGAAATTCGCCTTTGACGGCAATACCCATACTACGAGCCGTACCAGCCACCATACGCATGGCCGACGCCACCGTGAAACAGTTCAAGTCGGGCATTTTGTCTTCGGCAATGGTCTTCACCTGATCCCAAGTGATTTCCGCTACCTTTTTACGGTTTGGCTCGGCCGAGCCGCCTTTCACCTTCGAGGCTTCCAACAGTTGGATAGCCACAGGAGGCGTTTTTACAACAAATGTAAACGACTTGTCTGTGTAATACGTGATAACAACAGGCAGGATTTTTCCCGCTTTGTCTTGGGTTCTGGCATTGAATTGCTTGCAAAAGTCCATGATGTTGATGCCTTTCGAGCCCAACGCAGGACCTACCGGAGGCGACGGGTTAGCCGCACCACCTTTGATTTGCAATTTGATAAGTCCAGCAACTTCTTTAGCCATAATTTTAAGATTTTGTTGTTAATGAATTTCGAGCAACTTCAGCGCGTAACCTCGTCCGTTACTCTTTCTCCACCTGCATGAAACCGAGTTCGAGCGGTGTTTTGCGCCCGAAAATTTTCACCATTACCTTGAGTTTTTTCTTCTCGTTGTTCACCTCTTCGATGACGCCCGAGAAGCCGCCAAACGGACCAGCAATCACCTTCACATTTTCGCCTACGCTAAATGGTACGGCAATTGTCTCTTCGCCAGCCGCCTGTTGGTCGTCGATGGAGCCGAGGATTCTCGTTACCTCCGACGGACGCAATGGCATCGGCGCACCACCCGGTGTTTCGCCCAAAAAGCCCAACACATTAGGAATGTTACGCAAGCGTCCCATTGTTTCGCGTGTCATATTGGCTTCGACCAAAACATAGCCAGGCAGGTAACTGCGTTCTTTGATAACTCTTTTTCCGTTGCGCACCTGATACACCTTTTCCATCGGTATCAAGATCTGAGAGACCGTCTGGCTCAAGTCAGAAGTGCGGAGTTCCGCCTCGGCGTACTCTTTCACTTTGTTCTCTTTGCCGCTGATGGCCTTCAGTACATACCATTTGAAATTCTCAGACATCTGCTACCTCCCGAATTAGAGTACCGTGGTGTAAATGAATGTCATGAGCTTCTCAATGCAAAAGTCCATTGCCCAAACTACAAGCGCAATAACAAGGGAAGCAATTAGAACAACTACTGCGCTGTTGGTCAGTTCTTGCCGCGTAGGCCACGAGGTCTTGTGGACAAGTTCCTGATAGGACTCTTTGAAATAATTGATGAGTTTCATGTTTCAGCAAATAGATTTTGCACGGAAGGAGAGGCTCGAACTCCCGACACCTGGTTTTGGAGACCAGTGCTCTACCAACTGAGCTA
>CAVGYO010000021.1:0-17075 GCA_963633255.1 Erysipelotrichaceae bacterium | reverse complement strand
TGCGGCAAGAGCGGCAGCGCAACGATAACCGTGCTGGCTACGCCCGTGGTGAACATTACGCAGAGTGGCACGCTCACCATTGCGGCGGCGTGCGGCAGCAGCGTTACAGACCAAACCGTTACGCTGAGCGGCTACAACCTGACCGAAGGCGTTAAAGTGGCATCGAGCAACTCGGCCATCACTGTGGCTACCAGCGCCAGCGGCACTTACGGCAGTTCCGCCACCTACGCCGCCACCAGTGGCAAGGTGAATACACCCATTTATATAAAGGTAACTGCGCCCGCCGAAAGCACCACCGCCATTAGCGGCACGCTCACCATAAGCAGCAGCGGCGCCACCAGCAAAACATTGGCAGTGAATGCCACCGTAACCTGCGTACAGAAACGCCTGACCTACAATGCCAACGGCGGCACCAACCCGCCCGATGCGGCCGACTACTATGTAAACGCCAGCATAACCCTGCCCGGGCAGGGCGACATGGTAGCCCCTACCAACAAAGTGTTTGTGGGCTGGAACACCAGCGCCACCGCCACCGAGGCACTGACCAGTTACACCATGCCCGCCAACGACGCCACGCTCTATGCTATTTGGCGCGCGGCTAACTACACCATCGCTTGCGCCACGCCTAACACCATCACCACGCAGGCGGGCAACGCTGCCACCACCACCGCCACCGTTACGCTCACCGACCAGAGCGATTTCGCAATAGGCACGATAACGGGCAGCAACAAAGATATGTTCTCGGTAGCAAAAAACAGCGACGGCAGCGGCATTACCGTTACCTTCAAACCTAGCAGTAGCACAGCCGAAGGCAACTACACCGCCACGGTAACACTTACGGGTGCCAAAGGCGGCTCGTGCACCGTAACGCTGCGCGGCGCAGTAACCACACTGGCCGCACTGGCGTGGGAGAACTACGCCGAAGTCTACTGCTACGACACCGACAACTACGACCTTGAGTTCCCACTCACGGGTGCGCTCTACCAAGATGGCGCACTGATAACAACCAACGCCGACGAATTTAGCAAGAATGTGGTACTTACCGACCTGACACTTGGCACTACGGTAACCGTTACCGCCATTTCGTACGGCCAAACAACGACAGAACCAGCGTATGTCAAATTTCTGAGAGCCAACATGACCCTTGGCCACACCTACCGCTTGACCTTTACCAATGCGGCGAGCCTTACCGATGCCGCTGGCACACCCTACACCGATGCCGTGTGCGAATTTACCATAGCCAACTGCAACGCCATAACTGTGTGGCCCGCTTGCCCTGTAACCACCACCACCTTTACCGCCAACTGGCAAAACACCGACGACTGCAGCGGCACACAAACGCTGAGTGTGTACCAAAAAGAGGTGGCGCAGATAGCGAATGAGGTATTGTCTAGCCCGCAAAGTATTACGGGTAATTCCGTGTATGTATATTCAAAAATCAAAGATGGTACATGGGGGGTTGCAAGCACAAACACACAAACTGCTGCAGCTACAGGTTATGGCATGAAAGATGCTTTATATTCGCCTACTTTTACTAATTGGAAAAGCGATTTGACAACAAGCGACGAGATGATTGTTGCCGTAAAAGCATACAATGGTACAACTAACGCACAAACACTGACTGTTTCGGTGGTTGCTGCCGCGAATGGTACAAATCCAACCAATAAGTCTGTTATTATCAATGGTGCATCAGCAGAAAAAATAACGAGTTCTAGCATTGCCAAAAATAGTTATTGCGAATTCACTTTTACCCTTTCGGGCGTAAGTGCTTCGGATAGACTATATTTTAAGCAGAGTGGTAGTAGCGCAAACTTTAGGTTAACCTCCGTTACCATCAAAACGCTGTCGAAAACAAATGCGCAAGACATTTCGGTATCTTGCTCTGCCACAGCAAAAGAGGTTACGGGACTCACGGCTGGGCAGACCTACTACTACACCGTGGGCGGCAGCGACGAGCAGAATGTAACGCTGCGTAGTGCAGCCGCCGAGGTCGATTTCGACCAAGCCAAACTATCGATACAGAGCAACGACGGCATCTGCGCCACCAGCACCGTGCCTGTAAGCGGCACCAATGTGGCTGCCTGCCTCGACGACATCACGCTCGCCATAAGTGGCACCAATGCCAGCCTCTTTGCCTACGACGCTAGCGCACTCACCTACAATGTAGCCACAGGCACACTGGGCGGCAGCGTGACAGTAACCTACTGCCCAGGCACAATGCGCGGCACACACACCGCCACCCTCACGCTCACCACTGGCGGCACCGACTACACGCTCGAACTCGAGGGCGTGTCGTGCGACACCTACACCCCAAACACACCCACCATTGGCTCCACCTACGCCATAGCCAACTTGGGGCAAGCCATGAGCGGCACCATAAAACTAACCGACCTCGGCAATAGTTCGGAGACTGTACTCAACAACGGCGGCTTCGAAAGTGATGTTACCACAGGTTGGACCTCGTCGCTGACAGGACAACTCAATAAAGAACAATCGACCACCAAAACGCATGGCGGGTCCTATTCGCTGAAGGTAACAGGGAATGGTACTAGCAAATCTATGTGTGGTGGTAAAACATTGTCGAACCTATACAGCAACACCACATCGCTCGACGGCGACTACACACTGTCGTTCTATGTCTATCTGCCTAATTCGTACCAAAAAGAGGAGTTCTACTACGGCTTGATCAGTGCAAGCGGAACGGTGCTCGTCTACGAATATAGCGGTGTAATTTCCACGCGCAACCAATGGATTTCGCTTTCGGGCAATTTCAGCGGTGTATCGGGCACTTACGGTGTATTCATCGGTCGCCGCACCACAGGCACCGAATCATTCTACATCGACGATGTAACACTATGCAAAACCAGTGCTGGCAGCGAGCAGACCTACTCGTTCAACAATACCAGCACGACCACTATGGACAATCTCTGGCCAGCGCACACCTACGAGTACTACATAGTCAATGGCGCTACGGGTTGCCAATATGGGCCGTTCGAGTTCACCACCAACGACTCCACCATCACACCCAGCATCACGGTAGAGTCGCCGCTCACCATCTCTTGCCAATCGGGCAAAACAGCGACGGCCATTACCATTGTCGGAACAGAGTGGTGCACCGCCGATGTGCTGATAGCAAAGAGCAGCACCACCTGCGAAAACTGTGAGCATTGCGACAACTTCACCATCGACAAAACGCAGTTGGGTGCGCAGGGCGGCACGCTCAAGGTTACATTTTCGGCTAGTGCCGATGTATCGGACCTCACGCGCGAGTGCGACCTTATACTCACCTCGGGCGATGCCACAGCCACGCTGCACCTTGTCGGCATTGTGTCGGCTGGTAGCGACCCCTCGGAGCCGCTCATCGAGGTAGTCGATATCGACACCACCATGATGACCGTGGAACACAACATCGAAGGCACCGACCAAGTAGAGATAGTGATTAACCGCGAATTGACCGAAGACGAAATTACGAAGAATGTAGGTTACGAACTCTTCTTCTCGAAATACTACGAAGCCGCCAGAGACGTGAAACTCTGGGCGGTATATAACCCAACCAACGACACCATCAGCCTTGCAGGCACTTATGTGTGGATAGGCTCGAACGGCCACAACTGGAGTACTAATGTGGTGTGCGACCTGTCGGAACTTGGCAACTACGAAACGGGCAAAATCTACCCCAACGAAGAGTTGATAGTCTATACCGGCGACGGCAGAGGCGAGATACTCAACTGCGCCCGTGCCAGCACCGACATGAACAGTTGGTTCGGCAAGTCACCTTCTAGTAACTACGCCCTCTCGTTCGACGGCAACGACGCACTGGCACTGATGCGTGCCGAAACAAACCCACGCTACAGCGGTCGCAAACTGTCGGACGGCACCACACAGACATGGACTTATAAACTGGACGAGGGCGACAGCCAACTCACTTGGCGCTACATCGACTATCCAACCTTTACCTTTGGTTCGAGTGGTGCAGCCATTGCGGGCAGCGACACCGTTCGCTACCAGATGCTCGACCTGATAGGCGCACGCAAAGCCTCGAACCAACCCGACGACTCAAAATGCGCAGTTCCAATATTCTCGGCAACCCAAAGGGGCGATGAAAATGGCTGGAACTCAAAAATAGGTATGGACATGAACGGCACAACCATCGGCAGTGCCGACGGCACATACGATGCGCTTTCGACCAACCGCTGCTTGCTGGTGCGCTCCAAAAAAGTGAAATCGGGCTCCAATGCCGCCGTATCGAATCAGGGCAACTTCTACACGCTGGCCAGCGAGTGGCAAGGCTCGAATGTGCCTAGTGCATCGACAGACCAAGAATATGCTATTTCGTGCAAAAACTTCGCGTTTGTGGGCGGTTTCGACTATGCCAACTACTACTCCTCGTACACGCCTCTCGACGACGGTTCGTACACATTTATACTGAACCCCGTAGGCGATGACACATGGATAACCAACGATTTCGAGACCTTGACCGACTACACCTGCAAAACGCTGCTCATCGAGTGCGCCGCCTATACCGATGTAAATGGCGTAGAAGTGCGCGAAGTGAAAGCCTCGACCGAATACAAAGTGCCGATCATTATCAACTACAACACCAACACCACCAACAAAAATAAATTCGGATACAGCGAAGATACTTGCAAGGTGTGCGATGTAGTGATTCTGTCGGGCAAACGCTTGGACCATGTAGCAAACGGTCGCCAAGAGTTCCGCAATGTGAAGACCTTCCCCGGCGGCAACTTCAGTGTCAATGCAGGACAGACCTTTACGGTGAAAAACCTCGAAATGCAGGCCAAAAACGACACCGTGTCGTTTGCCACCGTCGATGGCACGCTCATCGTTTCGGACTATCTGGTGCACGAAAAGCGTATCGACTCCAAATACTGGTACAGTTTCGCGCTGCCTTACAACTGTAACATTGCCGCCATTCGCCAACTGAACGGCAAGAGCCTCGGCACATACGGCGAAGATTGGTGGATTCAGTACTACGACGGTGCTGCACGCGCCGAAACAGGCACTTGGAACGACGCTGGCACTGGCTACAACGACATTACCTACTGGAGAACATTCACCAGCGCCAACAATACGCTCGAAGCCAACAAAGCCTACATAATAGGCATTGGCAATATAAACGAAGGCAACCGCCTGAAAACCATCTATTTCCCGCCACTGGCGAACACGGGAACCTACACCGAGTCGGGCGAAGACACAAAATCGCTCACTGTGCAGCCCTACACTGGCACCGCCACCAACCGAACAGAAACAAAATACCAAAACGACCGCGGTTGGAACTTTATCGGGCATCCCTACATCTCGAACTTCAACCAAACGAAATCCTCTACAGGTGTGAATGTGGACGAAGTGAAGATGGGCTACTGGACAGGCAGCGACTACAACGAGACCGACAAAGTGTATGTCAATCTGCCCATCGATGGTATGGAGGACTACGACCAACAACTGGCTTCAAATGTAGTGATTGAGCCGTTCAGAGGTTACTTTGTACAAGTGGCTGGCGATGCTGCGGCTACGCTCACCTTCGAAAAAGTGGCACGCGAACTGCCTGTGGCTGCTGCGCCGCAACTGCGCTCTGCCGCCCACGAACTGCACGCCGAAGTGCTGTTGCAGATAGCCGACGCCGCTGGCAATAGCGATATTACTGGCATTTTGGTCGACGAACGCTACTCCGACCTCTACGAGATAGCCCGCGACTTGGTGAAGATGGGCAGCACCGAACAAACGCGCCGCCCGATAATCAGCACCTACATCACCGACGGATCGCGCAAAAAATTGGCGTTCAATGCGCTGCCAGCCGCCTCGGCCAAACGCATTCCGATGAGCATCTACACGCCAAAAGCGGGCGACTACACCATCGCTATCAACCGCAACCAGAGCGACCTGTCGGGCGTAACGGCCGTAACGCTCTACTATGGCGAATCGGTAGTGGCAAATCTGCTCGAATCGGACTACACCATCACAACCAACCGCAGGACCACTCACAGCGACTATAGCATCACCATAGAGCGTGTAGCGCAAGTGGTAACGCCTATCGACCAACAGACCGATGGCGTTGCGCCTATCGCCTACATCAACAACGGTGTGGTGCAGATAGAGCAACTGCCCGCACACGGCCGCCTGTCGGTAGTCGATGCAGTGGGTCGCCAACTCCACACGCAACCGCTCGACGGCAACAACACTTGCACGCTGCAACACCTGCCCGACGGCGTTTATATGATAGTAATCGACAGCGACACACAACGCTACCTGTTGCGCACGATAGTAAAATAGAATTTTGAGGAAAACGAATCGAGGAACAATGCAAAATTATCGGAAAAGCACCATGATAAATAAGAAGATAGTAAAAACCGCACTCAAAATACTGCTGCTTGCCGCTGGCATTGCAAGTTGCGTTGCCGCCGGCATCGATAGCAGCCGTCGTGTAAAAGAGGGAGAGGACGAAACGCCAGCCACCACCATCAAGTCGTACTCGCACACCAAACAGTCGCTTGGTGGCACTCGAGCGACCTTTGTGTCGCCAACTCTGCCGAGCAGCGTTACTTCGGCATCGCGCGTGAGCGCAACGCCACACGCCGCCGCAGGTCGCACCGCCACGCCAGTGGCAGCAAGCGGTTCGCTCTACGCTGTGGCCAACCCCAGCGCAACGCAAAGCATGGGTGGCGGCAGCGGCTCAAGTTACGCGTCGGGCCTCACCGTGCGCTCATCACAGTCGTCGGTGAGCATAGGCAGCACAGGCGCAACATACTCGTTCCGCCAAGCCGCCAAGCAAAACACCATCTCGTATGGCAGCACCACCGTATCGGAGAGCGTCGTCATCGACGAACCCTTCTCCAACGGCAACAACGGTATACAGCGCGTAGTCAATCCTGGCACTGGTGGCGGCGCAGCCGACCCCAACATCCCTGAAGATAACACGCCCATCGGCGATGTCGGTGCACTCTTTGTCTGCATTTTGCTCTATGCTGGCTACAAAAAGATGCGAGTTGCAAAAAAGTGAGAAGTTAGAAGTGAGCAGTGAGAAGTGTTCTTGAGTGAGGAGTGAGGAATTAGGAGTGAGGAATTTTTAATTGACAATGGACAATGGATAATTGACAATTATTTGAAGATTTGAAGATTGCTTTTTCTATTCAACGCTTCAACAGTTCAACAATTTGAAATTTGAAATTTGAAATCAGAATCAACAACCAATCAACCGATCAACCAATCAACCAAAAAACGATTAAACAGTTCAACAATAACCAGAAACTAGAATCGCTTCAACAAATAACCTATTGCGCAATTTTGTGCAGTTAAGAACATTAAAACTCGTTATTTTGTGCAGTTAAGCAACAAAAAACTTCTCGTTTTGTGCAGTTCGCTTGCGTATATTGTTGATAATTAGTAATTTTGCGATGTAATTCAAAACACACCTGCAAAATGAAAAATTTAGAGCGTATATTAGCCAATCAAAAAGAGGAACTGGAGTGTATTTCTTTAGCCTCTATTTGCCCACGCAAAGAGGAGCATGAATTACAGTTGAATAGTTCGTTGGCTCAAGTGGTAATAGGCGTGCGACGCAGTGGAAAATCGACGCTTTGCCAAAAGGTTTTGGTCGAAAGTGGTGTCGCTTTTGCGTATGTCAATTTCGACGATGAGCGTTTGGCCAACGCGACGAGCGACGATTTGGACGACATTTTGCAGATGCTTTATACCATTTACGGTAATTTTTCACACCTCTTTCTCGACGAAATACAGAATGTCCCGAGTTGGGCACTGTTTGTCAATCGGTTGTTGCGTCAGGGTGTTCATCTGATTCTGACGGGCAGCAACGCCAATTTGTTGAGTAGTGATTTGGCTACGCACCTCACAGGTCGATATCGTTTGATAGAATTATTCCCTTTCTCGTTTGCTGAATTTTGTCAGATAAACAGGGTCGATACGACAAGTAAAACCACACAAGCCTACGGGCTTCGCAACCACGCTTTGCTGCGCTATATGATGGATGGTGGCTTTCCTGAATTAACAAAATCGCCAGAAATTAATCGCCACGACTATTTGATGTCGCTCAAGCAGGCGATTATTGCTAAAGATATCTGTCGCCGCTATCGGGTACGCTACAAACAGACTATTTCGCGGTTGGCATCTCAAGTGCTGGATTGGTTTGCAAAAGAAAAATCGTATCAAGATGTTACGCGCGAGTTGGGTATACGCTCGGTACACACCACAATGAACTATATTGCCTACTTGCAGAATGCTTATATTGTCTGTCTGCTTTCTCGTTTTTCGCTCAAAAGTACCGAACGCAATAGTTTTCATAAGGCGTATGCGGTAGACAATGCGTTTCTTTCGCAACACGAAAACGCTTTGCAGACAGAAAGTTATGGGTTGCGTTTGGAGAATGTTGTCGCTATCGAACTGATGCGACGCCTTCATAAGGAATACGAACAACTCTACTACTTGCGTGAACGCGATTATGAGGTCGATTTTGTTGTAGTAGAGGATTTTCATGTGCGCGAATTGGTGCAGGTAACCTACGATTTCGTCGAACCGAGCGCCAAATTGTTCAATCGTGAAATTGATGCTTTAGTCAATGCCTCGAACCGCACCCACTGCGACAATCTTACACTCATTATGATGACAGGCGACCCGCAAGACATTCAGCGCAACGGCAAAACCATTCACTGCATTTTGGCTGCCGATTGGCTCTTGGGAAAATAAATTAGGTGCAAATAGCAAAAAAGTGAGAAATTAGTCGCAAGATATGAGTAGCAAGTAGCAAGACAATTGATAATTATTTGAAAATTTGAAGATTTGAAGATTGAGGCGTTGCGGAACGCGAAAATTCTTAATTCTAAATTCATAACTCATAATTAAACGAAGGCGTTCCCCTTTCGAAAAAAACGGAATAAATTCTTGCGACTTGCTACTTGCGACTTGCTACTAACTAGAAATCTAGAAACTAGAAATTAGAAATCAGATTCAACAATTCAACAGAAAAATCAAATCCAACTCTGAAACTATCTATGAAAAAAACATTACTATCGCTTATTGCGGCGGCTTGTGTGGCACTGAACGCATGGGCCGAAGGCTCTGAATCGTTCGAGAAGGCTCCCGACCAAAAAACTGAAATCGGGACTTATATCTACACTGGCGATAACGGTCAAACATGGACGATAATTGGCACTACCGATTACTATATCAGCGGCGCTGTTGGCGCAACGCTTTATGCTTTCGATTCTGAAGGCAATAGCGTGAACAATGACATCACGGGCAATTTCAGCAGCGACCAGTTGGCGCAAGGCGTTGGCACAGTGTCGTTCAAAGTGAAAGCCGCTACGGCGGGCAGCAAAGGCTTCGGCAACCGCACATTTACCGTTGAAGTCGGCGGTACAAGCGTACAGACCACGGTGAAGATCTCCAACAATTCGGCTATTGTAACTGCAACAGCCGACATCAACCTGCCGGCAGCGCAACTGACCCGCACTTCGCAACTGAAAATCACGATGCAGGGCGTGGAAAGCGGCGAACCTGGATTCATAGTCGATGACATCGCTTGGACATCGTATTCGGGACTTACCGACACGCCCACGATGACAGTCGATGCCTACCAAGACCAAAATTCCGAAATCTACTGGGGCAGCGAGGTGTTGGCGCGCTTTGCTTCCACCACCGAAAACGCCACTTTCTACTACACGCTCGATGGCAGTGAACCTACACAGACATCGGCATCGGGCGAAAGCGTTTCGCTGCCGCTCGACGCCACCACCACAGTGAAAGTGATTGCCGTTACCGAGGCCAAAGGCACGAGCGAAGTGGCTACTTTCAGCGTAACTACCGCCACAGGTGTAATCAATACCGCCGACGGCACCGTTGCACCACCAAATGCACGCTGGACGACAACCACGGGCACTATTCAATCAAAAACGCCAACTTCGGCATTTTCGACCACATCGACATCGGATGTGCCATATCTCTATCTGACGAAAGGCACGACCGTCATCACCGAAGATTATCTGTCGCCGCAAACCTTTTCGCTCTACATTGGCGCAACGGCAGCCATTTCGCTGAAAGTCGCGTTCCAAACAGGCAATTTCAAACTGGTCGATGGCACATACACATGGCAGCCCGCTACCGCCGATTGGATTGAACTGGGGACATTCACAAACAGCAAATTAAAAGAGATGCACCGTGTCGATTTTGCGCTGCCCGATTCCATCAAAGATAGCCGCGTGCGCTTCAAACTCTACAGTCAAAACGCTGCCTATATCGACGATATTACCACGGTAACACACGCTGCCGAAGCGGTAGAAACGCCCACATTTTCGCAGGCGAGCGGCGATGTTGGGGCAGGCACATCTATCACGGTAACCTGTCCGACCAATGCCACGCTCCACTACTGCGTGAATAGCGGCGTTTGGCATACTAGCACCGCCGATGCAACCATCGACATCAATGCCAAAACCACCATCACCGCCTACGCCACACAAGAGGGCAAGTTCGACAGTTACATTGCCGAAGCCACTTACCAACTGCCCGCCACCAAATCGCCCGAATTTTCGAAAGCATCGGGCAGCACGCTCTACCAAGGCGACGAAATCGTTATCTCGTCGGCCACCGAAGGCGCAACCATCGTTTACAGCATAAACAACGGCGATGAGAAATCGGGACCAACACCAATAACACTCACTGTCGATGGGCAAATCAACTCTATCACAGCCTATTGCACCTCGTCGGGCTTGCCCGATAGCGAACCTGTAACTGTGAATTACAACTCGGCGAAAGTGGCGACACCACAATGCAGCAATACTGCCGAAAATGTGCTGCAAGGCGACCAAATTCAAATCTATTCCACCACCGAAAATGCCACGCTCCACTACCGCATCGACGACGGCGGGTGGCAAACTGCCACGGGTTCGACTTATATCACCATCGAAAGTTCGTGTACCGTTACAGCCTACGCCACCAAGGACAAATATCTGCAGAGCGAAACGCTGACGCAGCACTACACCGTGGCTTTGGGGCAGTTGCCAATGCCCACCGCCAACAAACCGAGCGGCACGCTGCTCAATGCTGGCGACAATGTGATAATCTCTTTCCAAGACGGCGCCACACTCCACTATCGCATCAATGCGGGCGAATGGCAAACGGCTGATAATCAGACTACTTGCACGCTCACAATCAGCGAAAACAGCACTGTCGAGGCGTATGTGTCGCAGCAGAATTATGTCGATAGCGAAACAGCGACTTTCGTTTACCACATCGCCAAAGGCAAAGTGGCGAAGCCCTATGTCGTTTCGGGCGTAACCGAGGTCGAAAATAACCAGCAAATCAACATCAAAACCGATACCGAAGGGGCTACGCTCTACTACGATGTCGATGGTTCGAACAACTGGATTAACGGCTACTCGAAAATCACCCGTAACATCACCCAACGCACCACTATTCGCGCCTATGCCGTGTGCGACGACTATTTTGCCAGCGACACGCTCGAAGTTACCTTCACCATCAAAGCCACCCCGACTGCCATTGCAACGGTGGCGCAAGAGGCGGTGCTTTATGCCGAGCAGCAGCAGATTGTGGTCGAACATGCCGCCAATGCCGAAATATCTATCTACACCGCACTCGGTGCGCTTGTATCGCACCAGCGCATCACCACCGATCGTGCGCAGTTTGGCGTGCCTACTCGCGGCCTCTACATCGTGCGCATCGACCAAAAAATCTACAAAATAACGCTGTAATCGCCTGAAAAAAAACGAGGATACAAAACCGTAGAGCCGTCACAATGTGGCGGCTCTATTGGTTTATTGGATAGTGAAATGGTGCTTTACAGCCATTTCTTGTGTTTGAAATACCACAGAATGAAGAGAACAAACAGCACCATCAGCCCGATGGCCCACAGATAGCCGTAGCGCCAATGCAGTTCGGGCATAAAGTCGAAGTTCATGCCATACATGCTCGCTACCAATGTGGGCGGCAGGAAGATGACGCTCACGATGGTAAAAATTTTGATGATTTTGTTCTGCTGGATATTGACCAAACCGAGGAATGTGTCTTGCAAGTACTCGAGACGGTCGAACGAAAAGCGCGTGTGTTCGAAAAGCGAATTGATGTCCTTGATGATGATGGTCAGTTTGTTTTTGGCCTCGGCGGGGAACATTTCGCTTTTGAGCATGTTGGAGCAGACACGCTGTTTATCGACAATGTTTTCGCGTATCAACATCGTCTTTTCCTGCAACTCTTTGATGGCTATCAGTATGTCGTCGCTCACATCGTCGTTTTTCAACTGGTTGCTGAGTCGCGTTATTTCGCGCGTCATATCCTCTATCATGTCGGCGTCGTATTCCACACGGGTTTCGAGCAGCGCCACAAGTATGTAGTAGCCATTGGGGTAGTTGCGCGGATTGGCAAACATCTTTTTCACCGTTTCGTTGAACGAGCGCAACTCTTGGCTACGCACCGACACGAGAATGTTGTTTTTGACGATGAACGAAACGGGTTCTTCTTCGTAATTGTCGAGCAGAAATTTGGAGTTGGCCACCAGCGTGTCCTCGGTTTCGATGTAGCGCGAACTTATCTCGATTTCCTCCATCTCCTCCTCTTCCTGAATGTAGATTTTGAGGAACTGTTCGAGTTCGCTTTCGGCATCTTCTGGCACATCGTTCAGGTCGATCCACAGCACATTGCTCAGCGGCATCTGTTTGAGCGACGCTATCTCTTTCGATATTTTCAGGCGATTGTTTTCGCGGTAGAACAAACGGATTTCAGACATGGTTTTTCGTTTTTTTCGATACGCATTTCGTCGCGAAATCCGCATCGTGGGTTAAACGCTCATTTTTGTTGCCATCAGATTGGTGAGCGCCACAAAGTCGGCAACACTCAACTGTTCGGGACGCTTGTCGAAGATTGGCTCCGCGCACGCTGCGCCTTGCAGCAGTGGCTTCAGCGAATTGCGGAGCGTTTTTCGTCGTTGGTTGAAGGCCGTTTTCACCACACGCACAAAGAGTTTTTCGTCGCAAGCAAGCCGCTCGGTGGCGTTGCGCGTTAGGCGAATAACGGCCGATTTCACCTTGGGCGGTGGGTCGAAAACCTGTTCCGATACAGTGAAAAGATATTCGATGCTGTAGAACGCCTGCAACAGCACACTGGTGATGCCGTAGGTTTTGTTGCCGTATGGCGCAGCAATGCGCTCGGCCACCTCTTTTTGCACCATACCAACGACGCACGGAATGCGGTCGCGCTGCTCGAGAACACGAAAAAATATCTGGCTCGAAATGTTATAGGGAAAATTGCCCACGACGACAAACTTGCCGCCTTCGAACAGGGCGTTCAAATCCATTTTCAGAAAATCGCCCTCGACAACATCGAGTGTAGGCAGATTTTGGCGGAGATATTCGACCGATTCGGCGTCGATTTCGATGGCAGTGAAGCGGTTGGGGTGCTGCAACACAAACTGGCTCAACACGCCCATGCCAGGCCCGATTTCAAGCACAGGCAAGTCGCAGCCGGCAGGTATGCTGTCGGCAATGCGTTGGGCAATGGACAAATCTTTCAAGAAATGCTGTCCCAAGTACTTTTTTGCTCGTACTAAAGTCATCAAGAAGTGGGTCGTCGGGCATTTTTACGCAATTACATCTAATAAATGGAGAAATTTTGCTACCTTTGCCGAGCAAAAATCTCAGGTGGTGCAAAAGTAGAAAAAATTTTTTGAATCGCCAAAATTTTTTCTGCACCGCACTGCCCAACGCTGCCAAAATGACGAAAATCGAGCAAATAGCGCAAGCCGCCCTACTCCGAATTATCGACTTTTTCTACAAGCCGTTTGCCGCGTTTGTGCCGCGCGATTTTTTTCGCTACGGCTTTGCTGGCGGGCTGAATATGGCGTTCGACTGGGTGCTTTATTTTGTGCTTTACCACTACGCTTTTCATGCGCAGGTGGTCGATTTTGGGTTTGTGGCTTTCACGCCACACATTGCCGCGTTTGTGTTCAAATTTCCCATCACTTTTCTGACGGGCTTTTGGTTGAGCCGCCACATCAGTTTTTCGGGGTCGCAGTTGATGCGCCGCACACAACTGTTGCGCTATCTGCTGGTGGTGGCGGCCTGCATTCTGATTCACTACGCCTGCCTGAAACTTTTTGTCGAGGTGTGCGGCATCTATCCCACGCCGTCGAATATGCTTACAACGCTGATAACCACCGTGTTCAGTTATTTTTCGCAAAAACATTTTACTTTTCGCAAAATCAGAGAAACAAGAGAATAAAAACCAATTAAAAACAAGAAAATTATGTTCAAAAATCAACCTAAAGGGCTTTTTGCTCTGGCGCTAGCCAACACAGGCGAGCGTTTCGGCTACTACACGATGTTGGCTGTGTTTGCGCTCTTCCTGCGCGCCAATTTTGGTTTGGAACCTGCCGCTGCTGGTCAAATCTACTCCACTTTTCTCGCTTTTGTCTATTTTCTGCCATTGGTAGGCGGCATTTTAGCCGATAAATTTGGCTATGGCCGTATGGTAACTATCGGCATCATCGTGATGTTTGTGGGTTATGCGCTGCTCTCGATTCCGTTGGGCGGTGGCGGCATGGCCATGGGAACGATGATTGCGGCTTTGGTGTTGATTAGTTTCGGCACAGGCCTGTTCAAAGGCAATCTGCAAGTGATGGTGGGCAACCTGTACGACGACCCGAAATACGCCGACAAGCGCGATTCGGCCTTTTCGCTTTTTTATATGGCTATCAATATCGGTGCAATGTTTGCCCCTACCGCAGCGGTCAAAATCATGGCGTGGGCGCAAGAGCAACTTGGCACCAGCGTGAACGACAGTTACCACTTTGCCTTTATGGTGGCGTGCGCCAGTTTGGTGTTGAGCATTCTGATTTACTACGCCTGCCGCCCATGGTTCAAACATGTAGAAAATTCTGAAAAACAGGCTGCTGCAAGTGGTCAAGCAGTAAAAGAACTGACGCCCGAGCAGACCAAAAAACGCATTGTGGCACTCTGCCTTGTGTTTGCTGTGGTGCTATTCTTCTGGATGGCATTCCACCAAAACGGGCTGACACTGACCTATTTCGCCAACGAATTTGTAAAACCGACAAGCACTGGCGTGCAAACAATGGCGTTCGACATCGTCAATCTGCTGATGGTGGTTGTGGCTGTTTATGGCCTGTTTGGTCTGTTCCAAAGCGACACCAAAAAAGGCAAATACATTGCTGGCGGTGCTGTGGCGGTAGCCGTTGGTGTGTTGATTTACAAATTTTTACACCACCCAGCGAGCATCGACATTTCGGCACCGATATTCCAACAGTTCAACCCGTTCTATGTGGTGGCTCTCACGCCTGTGAGCATGGCTATTTTCGGAGCGTTGGCCAAACGCGGCAAAGAGCCATCGGCACCGCGCAAAATTGCCTACGGCATGGTTGTAGCCGCCTGCGCCTACATTCTGATGGCTATCTGCTCTGTCGGACTGCTCACACCAACCGCTCAAGAAGCGGCACGCGTAAGCGGCGGAGCGGTTACCTATGCCGACGCCAATGTGCTGATTTTCACCTATTTGATATTGACTTTCGGTGAACTGCTGCTCAGTCCGATGGGCATTTCGTTTGTGTCGAAAGTGGCACCGCCAAAATACAAAGGTATGATGATGGGCGGCTGGTTTGTGGCCACGGCCATTGGCAACTACTTGGTGAGCGTGGGCAGCAACCTGTGGGGCGACCTGCCATTGTGGGCAGTATGGAGCGTGTTTGTGGGCGTTTGCCTCGTGGCAGCCATATTCATGTTTGCCATGATGAAAAAACTAGAAGCCGCCACCGAAGAACAAGAGTGCTCCATCGAAAAAATAGAGGCAGCCACCGAAGAGTAAGAAACTGCCGCGAAAACCGATGCGCATTGCTGTTGTCATACCCGTTTATCGCACGCCAACGGCGGACGAAAAAATATCGCTGCGGCAGTGCTGCAAAGTGCTGAAACGATACGACCACATTCTGATTGCGCCCGAAGGGTTCGACACCGCACCGTTTCATGCACTGTGGGCAGAACAAGGCAAACCCTTGCTCGAAAAACGGTTCGATGCCGCCTATTTTAGCAATCTGCAAGGCTACAACCGACTCTGTTTATCGTGCGAATACCATACTTTCCTTTACGGGGGGGGGTATTCGCACATGCTTATCTACCAAGCCGATGCCTTTGTTTTCAGAGATGAATTGGAAGAATGGACGGCCAAAGGCTACGAATATATCGGTGCGCCCAATGTAGGCTTGGCGCGACAGAGCGTCTATCGTCGCGATATGCCGCTGCGGGTTGGCAACGGTGGTTTCAGTCTGCGCAGCCTCGATGCCATTTTGCGCTTTTTCAACGGCCAGAAAAGAGTTTTCCGTCTGTGGCACATTTTGCGCTCGCCGCTAATTTGGAAGCGCAACTACTGGTGGCTGGCCGTCGAGGCGTTGCGTTATTGGGTGCAGGGAGCAAAACCCGCCGATTTGCTGGCCAGTTGGCACGGCAACGAAGACGATTTTTGGGGCAGCCTGCTGGGTTTGAGCGAGTATGCCCTGCGCCGCCCCACACCCGAAGAGGCCATGTATTTCGCTTTCGACCGCTTTCCCAAAGAACTATACGAGCGCATCGGGCAACTGCCAATGGGCTGCCACGCTTGGCGAAAATATGAATACGACTCGTTTTGGAAAGCAATTATCGCACAGCACAGCCAAATGGGTTAGCCCACCGAAGCATTGAACTGGTTTCTGGTTGATTGGTCGTTGATTTTGATTTCTAATTTCTAATTTCTAGATTTCTAGTTTTCGGTAGCCGAAACGCCTCAATCTTCAAATCTTCAAATAATTGTCCATTGTCTTGCGACTTGCGACATGGTCAGGTCGGATTACAAATCCTTATAATACAGCGAGTGCGGGATTGCAAATCCCGCACGACTGGGCTAATTTGGGAATTAGATAATGGGGTGATTAAAAGGTCTTTACTCCTAAAAATTCCTCACTCCTCATTCCTAATTCCTAACTCCTAATTTTCTTGCTACTTGTATCTTGCTACTTGCTACTAATCAATTATTCATTCTTAATTGTTAATTAA
>CAVGYO010000020.1:0-17521 GCA_963633255.1 Erysipelotrichaceae bacterium | reverse complement strand
TTTTCCCCCTTCGGGGGAAACGGGAAAGGGGGCCACGAGCAAGGCAATAAATAATGAATAATGAATAATAATTGAGGCGTTGTTGATACCGAAAACCAGAAATTAGAAATCTAGAAATCTAGAAATAAATTTGATCAACCAATCAACCAAAAATCCGCCATGCCCAACAATTCTCTATCGCTTTTGGAGTTGAACGAAGCCTTAAAAGTGTCGATTAAATCGGCGTTTTTGGAGGTTGTGTGGGTGCGTGCCGAAATCAGCGAACTGCACGAAAACGCCAATGGTCATTGCTACCTCGAATTGGTAGAAAAGGCTGCCGATGGCGATGCGGTGGTTGCCAAACAGAAGGCCGCCATCTGGGCTTCGACATACAACATGCTGAAACCCTATTTCGAGTCGGTGGCTGGCGTAAGGCTGGGCGTGGGGCTGAATGTGTTGGTGGCTTGCGCAGTGGAGTTTCATGCGGTTTATGGTTTGAGCCTCAACATACGCGACATCGACCCATCGTTTACTGTGGGCGATATGGCGTTGCGCCGCGCCGAAATCGTTCGTCGCCTGACCGACGAGGGCGTGGTCGATATGAACAAACAACTTGCGCTGCCGCCAGTGCCGCAACGTGTGGCGGTGATTTCGTCGGCCTCGGCGGCGGGATTTGGCGATTTTTGCGACCAACTGCACGCCAATCGCTTCGGCTACAAATTTTATGTGCGGCTCTTTGCTGCTACCATGCAGGGCGCGCAAACCGAAGCATCGGTCATTGCGGCACTCGATGCCATCAACGACCACGCCGACCAGTTCGATGTGGTGGCAATCATTCGTGGCGGCGGTGCTACGAGCGATTTGGCAGCGTTCGACAACTACAATATGGCGCTGCATTGTGCCGAATTTCCACTGCCAATCATCAGCGGCATTGGCCACCAGCGCGACGATAGCATTGTGGATTTGGTGGCGCATACGCGTGTGAAAACGCCCACGGCCGCCGCCGAATTTCTGATAGACCAAGTGCACGCTTTCGACGAAAGAGTGGACAGTGCAGCCCAACAACTGTCGGATTTGGTGCGCGACATTTTGGACGAACACGAACACACACTGCAACGGCAGTTGGCGCGTTTGAGCGTGGCACGGCAGTTTGTTGGGAGTCAAAACAATGCGCTGCTTGCCTCTATTTTCCGCCTCGACAAATCGGTAAAAACCGCCATTTTATCGGCAAAAAATAGCCTTTCGCTTGTCGAAAAATCGCTCGAACTTTCCGATCCACGCACGCTGTTGCAGCGCGGCTACACGCTGACGGTGAAAAACGGCAAAATTGTGAAATCGGCCGCCGATTTGCAGCCAAACGACACGATAGAGACGCATTTTGCCGATGGCGTGGTGCAATCGGAAGTGAAATCTGCAAACAAAAACTGAACAGATATGAACACGAAACAGACCAGTTACACGCAAGCCGCCGACCGCCTCGAAGAGATTGTGCGGCAGATAGAATCGGGCACGCTCGCCCTCGACGACCTATCGGCCAAAGTGAAAGAGGCGGCCGAATTGGTGAAGTTCTGCAAAAAAAAGTTGCAAGAAACCGACGAATCTATCGAAAAACTGCTCGAAAATCTGTAACCACATCGCACAAAAAAAACCGACAACTCCACAAGAATTGTCGGCTTGCTGCGTAGTGGATACGGGACTCGAACCCGTGTTACCGGCGTGAGAGGCCGGTGTCCTAGACCGCTAGACGAATCCACCAAAAATCACACTGCAAAGATACGCAGTATTTTTGATATGAGAAAATTTTAGGCGAAAAATTTTGATTTTTCGGCAAAAGTTCGTATATTTGCAAATCGAAACCTGCTAAAAACCAGATTTTTATGCACACGAGAAGATGTTTTTGCACCTTGCTGCTCTTTTGCAGTTCGCTGTGGCTGGTTTATGCCGACAAGTGGGACGGCACCACCGACAACACGCTCGATTTGACAACTTCGACTATCGAGATAAGCACTTCGGCGCAGTTGGCACGCGTGGCGCAAGCAGCGCAAACCGACGATTTTGCAGGAAAAACACTGCGGCTGACCGACGATTTGGATTTGGACAGTCGGGTATGGACGCCTATCGGCTCGCAGGCGAAGCCTTTTGCTGGCACATTCGACGGCGGCGGGCATCAGATTGCCAATGTGAAGGTGTCGGGCAGCGATTACATCGGATTGTTTGGTGCAGTGGGCACAAGCGGCACAGTGCAAAATGTGGCTATCACCAGCGGCACATTCGAGGGCGACAGTTACATTGGCAGTTTGGTTGGCCACAACGCTGGCACCATCAGCAACTGCTTTGCTATGGCGGTGGTGGAATACAAAAACGGCACGGCGGGCGGCTTGGTGGGCAAAAATACAGGCTCGATTTCGTATGTCTATACCACAGGGCGACTATTCAAACGCCAAAGTGCGGCTGGTTTTGTAGGCGGACTTGTGGGCGAAAATAGCGGCAGCATAACCGACGGTTACAGCGTGGCACTGGTCGATGGCGAAAACGCTGGCGGTCTGATTGGCAAAAACGACGGCACGCTCGATCGGCTCTATTGGGACAAACAGATGTCGAACCCCAACCAAACCAGCGTGAAAAGCGGTACGACCACAGGGGCAACCACCAAAGACCAAACCACAGAGATGTATGCCATCTTTTCTGATGCAAATTGGAAGACAGCACCCAACTACTATCCTGAATTGGCGGCATTTGCTGGCAAAGAGTTTTCGTTGGTGTCGGTTTGTCCTGTGGTGTTCCACAAAAATGCGTGTGCAGGGGCTGTGAAAAAGTTCGAAGATCAGACTTATTTCGTAGGAGCGAATATCGACAAAAACAACAACATCGTAAATTGGACTTCTGTGCCTGCGCCCGATCAGGACAATGGACCAATATCTTACATTTTGGGTGGTGGCATATACTTTTTGCAACGCTGCGGCCAACAAGAAGCCACACTCACCGCTACGCTTGGCACATCGCACAAAGATGTGTATGTGGTGGTGGCTGGTTACGACAATTTCACGCCGGGAGCGATAAAAACCAACGGCACATTCGACCTACACGAAGCATACTGTTTTGGCAACGACGCAACGATGAAAGTCGAATCGGACAAGCCTGCGCTGGGCGGCAACGAAGAGTACCGCTATCTGTTTCGCGAATACAAACTCGAAAGAGACGACAGTGGCAAACTCGATACGCTTTCGAGTCGCATTGTTTCCGAAGATAAAAGCGCCACACTCAGCGGCTATAAGCCCCAAGACTACGGCACTTACATGGTGGTGCGCTATGCACGCGACGGGCTTTGCCAAGTCGAGCCTCTGCGCAGCGACGGCGCATTTTTTGTCACTGTGTTGCCGCCACCCGATGCTGGCGCCATAGATTCGACCATGAGCGGACTGATGCACTCGGGCGAAGATTCGTTGGTAATCGGCAGTCTGCGCGACGCCTCGCTCGACACGGCGGCATACGATGCGCACAACAAAAAATACAACCAACTGACCTATGCGTGGGATGTTTACTACAGCCAATACGACTGGGTTACTGGCGATTCGCTGCAAAAAACCGTACGCATTGCCTCGCGCGATACGCTCACGACCGACTCTTCGACGCTTGTTTTCGATGTGAGCCGTGTGGGCGAGTATTTCATCTACCGCTATGTGCGCAGCGATTGCAGCAAAACGAGTATCTATCTTTCCGAAGGCGTGGTGCATCTCACCGTTTTCGACCCGTTTGAGGCGGGCTGCATCGATGGCGATTCGCTGTCGGGGCGGCGCGTGATATGCCATGCCGACCTGACGCAGCCCGATAGTATTGCCCAAGCGGTAGCACCGAGCGGCGGTAGCGGCGTTTACGAATACCGCTGGACGGTAGGTGGCGTGCCAATCGCTAATGCCGATTCGGCGTTTTGCTTGATGGATTTGTCGCAGTTGCAACAGGGCAAACCGCTTGTAGTACACCGCGAAGTGCGCGACAACATCGCTCAAGTGGGGTGGCAACTGTCGGCCGATTCGGTAACTTACATTCTCTATGCACCGTTTGATGTGGGCGCAGTGGCAGCCGCAGATTCGATGCTCTGCCTAACCTCCGAACAGCAAATCGATTTGCGTTTGGGCAGCGCAACAGCGGCTTCGGGCGGCGACGAAGCGCACATTGCCTACCGCTGGACACTGCTGTTGGAGCAGAATGGTCAACAAATGCACGACACATTGCACGCTGCAGCAGTCGATGCCGTCTATCGCATAGATTTAAGCAATGCAAAACTGCCGCTGACCGTAGTTGCCGTGCGGCAGGTAACCGATGGTGCGTGCCAAGCCGATTGGGTCGACTCGCGCGACACGGTGCGCTACTACATCTCGCGCGAAAGCGAGCAAGAAAATCCGCTCTGGATTTGCGAAGAGCAGTTGCCCTACGACTACACCTACACGCTGGCCGACGGCAGCGAAAAAGTGCTGCATTTCGCCACCGAAAAAGATACCGTTACCGTGGACGATGTGAATGCATTTGGTTGCGCCTTGCACCTGAAATTCTACATCTTGTTGCGTGGCAAAGCCTCGATTGATGTAACGCGCGAACTCTATGCCTGCCAAACGGCCGATTCGGTAACAATCGGCATCAATTCGCCTGTCGGATCGCTGCGGCAATACACGCTACGCTACGACGAAGCCGCCACAAAAGCAGGTTTTGAGAGTCAAAACAAAGTCGCTCTGCCCGACAATCTCGCTATTCCGATTGCCATTCCACAAAACACGCCGCCAGGCATCTACCACGCCTATCTGCAATTTTCCGATGGTGCCGACGAGGGTGTTTGCGCCAGTGCAGAGTACGAAATCACCATCTCTGTTGGTGCCGATGGCTACCTGCATACCAAGTGGAGCGATGTCATTTTTGTCGATAACAACGACAAGAACGGCCGTCCCGATGCCCAAAGCGATTTGTCGTTCACCGCATTTCAGTGGTACAAAGACGGCGAACTGCTGTCGGGCGCAACCGAGTCGTTCTATTACGAGCAAGGCGGTTTGAACGGCATCTACTACGCCGTAGTAACCACCGCCGATGGCACAACCATGCGCCTTTGCGATATGGAAGTGCGCCCAAGCACGGCACTTGCAGCGGTCGAGGTTGCCGACTTTTCGGTCTCCCCAGTGCCAGCCACAGCGGGCGAGCCGCTCACCCTTGTGTTGCCCGAAAACACCCACACGCTCGACATCTACAATGCTTTTGGCACACTGGTTGATGCGCTGACCATTAGCAATCGTCGACTGGTAGAAACGCACGCTCCTGCCGCGGCTGGGGTCTATCTGTTGCGTGCCAAATTGCCTTCGGGCGCAGTCAAAACCATTAAACTGATTGTGCGATGAAGACGGCGAATTTTCTCTGGGCAACCATTTTGGCACTGCTTTGGCCGCTTGCGCTTGTCGGACAAGAGGTGGCAACCGACTCTGTATCAGCCGATTCTGTGTGCTTTGCGTCGCAAAAAGGGTCGTATTTGCAGGTGGGCGGCGGCATTGGTGTGAGCGAACTGCATTACGACTTGACGGGCGGCACGATTGCACCAAAAATTCCGGCGTTTACCGCTAATGTGGGCTACGCCTACTACTTTTTGCCCTACATGGGCATTGGTGTCGGCGTGGGCGTGAGCAACTATGGCTCCACTGCTACTTTCACCGAATCGCAAGTGTGGCAGGGCTTGACCGACGAGTTTGGCGATGCCTACGACCACCACACCGACATCGAAAAATGGGAAGAACGGCAGTTGGCTTATATGCTCGAAGTGCCTGTGGCTCTGCGGTTTAAGGAGAATTTTGGGCGGCGTGTAGGGTTGTTTGCACATATCGGTGCCAAATTTGCTATGCCCATCTATGCCACGCGCCAACAGACCGAAGCCTCCATTGTGCACACGGGCTACTATCCGTTTTGGAACTTGACTCTGCACGACTTGCCCGACCGTTTCGAGAGCGAAACATTCGATAGTAAAAAGCACGAAATCAAACATTTTGCCAACTACTACGCCATTGTCTTTGCCGAAATCGGTGCCAACATTAGTCTTGCCAAGCGGGTCGATTTGCTGCTGGGCGTGTATGCCAACTGCGGCACATTCAACCTGAACGCCACAAAAGAGGCCGACAAAAAATCGATCGGCTTTGCCAACGAACAAAACGGCTACGGCAATTTTATGCCGACTTACGATGGTTTGTTGGCGACGAAAAATGCGGGGAGCGTACTGCCTTGGTCGGTGGGCGTAAAGGCGGAATTCAACTTCTTTGTAGGCAAAACCGAAGCGCAAAAAGCCGCTGCCAAAAAGCGAAAAGAGGAGAAAGCCGCCGCCAAAATTCAGCACGACACCATCTACATTTGCGACACCATCTACCGCGATTTGCCGCAAACCGAAATGGCCGTTACGCCCGAAATTCCAAAGCCCGAAACCACTGCGACCGTCAGTGGGCAGCAACGCTTGGACAACTTGCTGAAACGCGCCGTTATCTGGTTTCGGTTCGATAGTTACGACCCGATTGTGGAGCCAAGTTATCTGCTCGATTCGGTGAAAGCGATGCTCAACACCCATCGCGATGTGGCGATACAGATCAATGGACACGCCTGCAAAATAGGCCACGACGAGTACAACCAGCGGCTGGCTATGCGGCGTGCCAACGCTGTGCAGAGCCTGTTGCAAAAAATGGGCGTCGATGCACGGCAGATGCGTGTGGCGTCGTTTGGAGCCAACTATCCGTTCCACTACAGCGGCGAACATCTGTTGCGCTACGATCGGCGTGTAGAGATTGTGCCTATCACTATGCGCGAAATGGACGACTATTGGGGAAATTTGCCGCAGCCAACCGCCGAGCGTGAACAGATTTATGGCAAATACGACTCGTTCCGTGGCGAAGAGGAGGTGAAACACGGTATGTCGCTGGCGCAAATAGCACGCAAGCACTACGGCATCACCGAGTTTTGGGTCTATATCTACGAAGCCAATGCCGACCGCATAGCCGACCCCAACCAACTGCCCAACGGCATTACACTGATGATTCCGCGCCTCGACACCAAAAATGCCGCCCTGCGCGAACGCGCCAAGGAACTCGAACAAAAGTACAAAGCCCAATAGTGCAGATTTCTATTTCCTCAAAATTGCGCCAGCAATTTTGGTCATTCTGTTGAAGCGTTGCACTGTGGGGAATGTTAAACCCATCAACCGATCAACCAAAAATCACTTCCAACCTGATACGCTTCTACCGCTCCGATAGTTTGATGTCGCGAATCATCAGTTGCATCGAGGTGTTGCCGTTGAAGGTGTTTTCTTCGAGGGTGTAGCAGATGTCGAGCGGGTTCAGGGCTTTGAGTTGCTCGTTGAAATCGCTCATGCGGAAGGCAATGCCGTTCATCACATTTTCGCAACTGGCATCGACCAACTCCAGTTTCAGATGTTCCTGCTCTTTGCCCACAGGGCGGCTGTTGCCCTCGTAGTCGAACACGCGGCGTGTGCAGAACACAGGTTTCATGTTGCCGGGACCAAACGGGTTGAACTGCTTGAGAATGCGGAAAAATTTTGGCGTCAGGTCGCAGAATTTGACTTCAGCATCGATTTCGATTTGCGGCGTAAGTTGCTCTGGCTGAATGTTTTGCGACACAAACGCTTCGAATCGCCGTGTAAATTCCGCCAAATTCTCCTCTTTCATGGTCAATCCCGCAGCATAAAGGTGTCCGCCGAAGTTTTCGAGCAGGTCGTGGCAACTGTCGATGGCGCTGTAGAGGTCGAACCCTGGCACCGAGCGCGCCGAACCGCTCACCAAGCCGTTGGCTTTGGTCAGCACGATGGTCGGTTTGTAGAACTCTTCGCACAGCCGCGACGCCACAATGCCGATGATGCCTTTGCTCCATTCGGCGTTGTAAACAATGATAGAACGGCGGCTGGCAAAATCTTCGGTGCAGGCAAGCAGACTCTTGGCCTCGTCGGTGGTGCGCTTGTCGATGTCGCGCCGCTCGTCGTTGTAGTCGTTGATGACCGAACTCCGCTCCGAAACAAAATTTTGGTTGTGCGAAATGAGCAGTTCCACCGCCTCGTAGCCCGAATGCATACGCCCCGAAGCGTTGATGCGTGGCCCGATTTTGAATACTATATCGCTGATTGTCAGTTCTTTGCCCGACAGTTTGCACACATCGATAATGCCGCGCAGCCCAATGCTCGGGTTTTCGTTGAGTTGTTTTAGCCCGTAGTAGGCCAGCACGCGGTTTTCGCCCGTTATCGGCACAATGTCCGACGCAATGCTCACCGCCACAAGGTCGAGCAGCGGCTTGAGCAGCGCAAAATCCATCGCATTGTTTTGTGCAAACGCCTGCATCAGTTTGAACCCCACGCCGCAGCCCGACAGGTGTTTGTAAGGGTAGGTACAGTCGCTGCGTTTGCTGTCGAGTACCGCCACAGCAGGCGGCAGTTCGTCGCCGGGGTTGTGGTGGTCGCAAATGATAAAGTCGATGCCTAATGTGTTGGCATACTGCACTTTATCCACCGCTTTTATGCCGCAATCGAGTGCCACGATGAGCGTAAAACCGTTGTCGTGTGCAAAATCGATGCCTTTGAACGAGATGCCATAACCCTCGGTGTAGCGGTCGGGAATGTAAAAGTCGATGGCGTTTGTAAAGCGCGACAAGAATGTGTAAACCAGCGCCACGGCGGTCGTTCCGTCCACATCGTAGTCGCCGTAAATAAGAATTTTTTCTTTCTGCGAAAGGGCTTGGTTTAGCCGTTCGATGGCGCGATCCATATCCTTTATCAGAAATGGGTCGTGCAGGTCGTTCAAGTCGGGGCGAAAGAATTTTTTAGCCTCGTCGAAAGTGTTGATTCCCCGTTGCACAAGCAGTTGTGCCAAAATCGGCCCTACGCCGAGTTCCTCTGCAATAGTGGCGCGGTGTGCTTCTTGTTCGGGTGTAAGTTGGTCGAAAATCCACTGATTAACCATTATGTTGTTGTTTTATTTGCGTTTTTGCGCGGCTGGCGGGCGATGTTTGGGCGTTTACACCGCTGAATGCCAACCTACAAAGGTACGAAAAAGAATCGATATTTCCAAATCGTAATTTTTTTTGCCGAAATAGTCCCTTTTTTCGATACAAAATGCGTATCTTTGCACAAAATCATCACCGAAAATCGAGATAATTCGTTTGTTATGTCACAAGAAAAAGTTCAGCAGATTTTGTCTGCCGCCTCCGAAGAGATGGATTTGGCGGTGCAGTTTCTCGACGATGCGTTGGCGCATATCCGCGCTGGCAAAGCCAATGTGCGCATTTTGGACGGCGTGCGTGTGGAGTATTATGGCAGCGTAGTGCCACTCAACAATGTGGCGACGCTCACCACGCCCGACGCGCGCACCATTCAGATTTTGCCTTACGAAAAGGCGCTGATTCCAGTTATCGAAAAGGCGATTTTGGGATCAGAAGTGGGCATTACGCCAGCCAACAACGGCGAAAGCATTCGTTTGGCTATTCCGCCTGTAACGGAGGAACGCCGTCGCCAACTGGTGAAAACCGCTGGCGGTGCAGTCGAAGAGGCCAAAGTGAGTGTGCGCAATGCACGCCGCGACGCCATCGACAAACTGAAAAAAGAGGTCAAAAACGGTATGCCCGAAGATATGGGCAAAGACGGCGAGTCCGATGCACAAAAACTGCACGACAAGTTTGTCAAGCGCATCGACGAGATGATGGCCGCCAAAGAGAAAGAGATTATGACCGTTTAGGCGGCGTGTCGAATCGTTGGTTGCATCGTGGCTTGGCAAGTGGCCAATATGGCGTTGGCCTGTTGGCGTTGCTTTTGTGTGCCAATGTGTTGGCGCAAACGCCTGCCGATACGCTGTCGGCCGAAAAATGGTCGCGCTGGGACTCGCTGCTCGACTGGAAATTTATGGCACTGCCCACGGTGGCCTATCAGCCCGAAACACGCTGGGCATTTGGCGTGGCGGGCGCATACTATTTCAACTGTGCCAAGCAGCCGAAAGTGAGCGACATCTATTTCGATGCGGCCTATACGCTCAACAAGCAGTGGAATGTCAATGCACTTTCGACCGTCTATTTCGGGAACGATAGTCGCTGGTTTTTGTATGCGCGCGTCGGGTTCAAACGCTATCCCGACTATTTCTACGGCATCGGCAATAGCGGCAAATCGTTGCTGGCAGCGCGGGTTGATTACACTTCAGATGTGGTGTCGCTATCGGCGCAACCGCAATGCTACATCACCGACCATTGGATAGTGGGCGCAAGCCTCGATTTTCGGTGGGAAAAACCGACCACTGCCGCCAATATCGATTCGCTGGCGCAACACTGTAGCACTACGGGTTTAGACCGCTCGTTTGTGATGCTTGGCGTGGGTGCGCTGGTGTCGTACGATTCGCGCGACAGGCAGTTTTATCCGCAGCGTGGAATCTTTTTCAAGGCGGTGGCCAACTACTACGAGCCGTATCTCGGTAGCACCTACCGTATGGGCAGCGTGTCGGCCGATTTTCGACAGTTTGTGCCGATATACAAAGAGTTGGTCTTTGCGTGGCAACTGAACACCGCATGGACTTTCGGGCGCGAAAAACCGTTTCAGATGTTGCCAACCATCGGCGGATTGGATGTGTTGCGCGGCATTCGTCGGGGGCAGTTCCGCGACGATGTGGCGATTGCGCTGCAAGCCGAACTGCGCATTCCCATCTGGCGATTTCTGAAAGCAGCGGTTTTTGCTGGCGTGGGCGATGTGTATAATTTGGAAAATTGGCAGTTTGCCACGCCAAAAGTTGGTTATGGCGCAGGCTTGCGCGTGGCGGTGAACAAAGCCAAAGTGAATGTGCGGTTCGATGTGGCGCGCAACAACCAAAACACCACTTGGCACCGCGACGGCTGGAATTTTTATCTCACAATAAAAGAGGCGTTTTAGTGCGCAAAACCAATAAAACAGACGGCTATCGTAATTCACTATTCGTGATTTGCTACTAAAAAAATGGTTGGAATTGTTACCAAAATAGTGGGGTCTGATTGTTTCGTCAGCAACGAACAGGGGCAATCGGTGGTATGCAAGGTGCGCGGGAATTTTCGCATCAAAGGCATCAAAAGCACCAATCCTGTGGCGGTGGGCGACCGTGTGGAGTTCGACGAAGCGGGTTACATCACGCAGTTGCACGACCGCAAAAACTACATTGTGCGCCGCCCGACAAACCTCTCGAAACAGTTGCACATCATTGCGGCGAACATCGATCAAGCGGTGCTGATGATAACCTTGCGCCAGCCCGAAACTTCGCCTATTTTTATCGACAGATTTTTGGTTACCGCCGAGGCTTATGGCGTGCCAACTATTTTGGTGTTCAACAAAATTGATTTGCTGGGCAAAAAATACTGCGAGCAACTCGACGCTCTGTGCCAGATATACGAAAAAATCGGTTACCGCTGCGTGCGCATTGTGGCCGAAACTGGCGAAAATGTCGAGGCGTTGAAGTCGCTGTTGCAGGACAAAACTACGCTGCTGTCGGGCAATTCGGGCGTTGGCAAATCGACGCTGATAAACCGCCTTGTGCCGCATGCAGCCGCGCGAACGGGAGCCATTTCGGAGGCGCATCTCAAAGGTATGCACACCACCACTTTTTCGGAGATGTACGAAACTGCGCCCAACACTTTCGTTATCGATACGCCGGGCGTGAAAGGCTTCGGCATGGTAGATATGACCGCCGACGAGGTTGGGCATTTTTTCCCCGAAATGTTTGCCACAGCGCAGGCGTGCCGTTTTGCCAACTGTTCGCACACGCACGAACCCGATTGCGCTGTGCTGGCGGCAGTAGAGCGGGGCGACATTGCGCCTTCGCGCTACGAGAGTTATCTGTCGATACGCACCGATTTTGGTGAATCGAAATATCGTTAGAAATATGCATTTGAAAATGAAAAAAATAGCGAACTTTTTTGCGGCTTTGTGGCGCAAACCGCTCACCGTGGCGCTGTGCAATTTGGCGTTGATGATGCTGCTCTTTTCGTTGTGCAGAATCTTCTTTTTTCTGATCTATCGCGACACCTTTGCCGACATGACTTGGGCGCACTTTGTCGAGGTGTGTGGCGGCGGCTTGCGGTTCGACTTGTCGGCACTGTTGCTGTTCAATTCGCTCTACATTTTTTGCGCCCTTTTGCCGCTGCGTTTCCGTGCCGACGCACGCTACCAAAAGGCGGTGAAGTGGATTTTTCTGACAATCAACATTCTGTTGCTGGTGGTAAATTGTGCCGATATGGCCTATTTCCCATTCACGCACCGACGTACAACGATAACTTTTTTCAGCGAGTTCCAGAACGATGCTAATCTGCTGAAAATCATCGCTATAGGACTGATCGACTATTGGTACATCACGCTTTTCTGTGCCGCTGCAATAGGCGTTTTGGTGCTTGGTTACAGGCGTTATCGTCCCGAAAAAGTGTTTGTGCCACATGTGATTTATTATCCGTTGCACACGGCAATTCTGCTCACTTGCGCCTATTTCACGGTTATCGGCATACGCGGCGGTTTCGGGGCTTACACACGGCCGATAAACATTAGCAATGCGGCGCAATACATCAATCACCCCATAGAAAATGCGCTGGTGCTGAATACGCCTTTTAGCCTTTTCACCACGGTCGAGCGCAAGTCGTACGAGAGTCCGCACTATTTCACTGCCGACGAACTGCCAACGATTTTCACGCCTGTGCATACGCCCACGCCCGACGGCGATTTTCGGCCGCTGAATGTGGTGATTATCATCATGGAGAGTTTTGGCAAAGAGTACATCGGATTTTTCAATCACGATTTGGATAACGGCACTTATGTGGGCTACACGCCGTTTTTGGATTCGCTGCTGGCCGAGAGTTTCACCTTCAGCAAAAGTTTTTCGAATGGGCGCAAAAGCATCGATGCCATGCCCTCTACACTGTCGAGTATTCCGATGTTTATCGAGCCATACATCACCACGCCGTATGCCACAAACGATGTGTCGTCGGTGGCGAAAGTGCTGAAAAACGAGGGCTACTATTCGGCCTTTTTCCACGGCGCGCCAAACGGTTCGATGGGCTTTCAGGCATACGCCAACGCCGCTGGCTACGACGACTATTTTGGCATGACCGAATATGGCAACGATTCCGATTTCGACGGCGTTTGGGCCATTTGGGACGAGGAGTTTTTTCAATTTTTTGCCGATAAGATGGGCGAATTTCGCCAACCATTTCTCACCACAATTTTCTCGGCTTCGTCGCATCACCCATTTGCTGTGCCAAAGCGTTACGAGGGCGTTTTTCCCGAAGGTCCGCACCCGATACACAAGTGCATTGGCTATTCCGACCATGCGTTGCGCCTCTTTTTCGACAAGATGAGCCGCTATCCGTGGTTCGACAACACGCTGTTTGTCTTCACGGCCGACCACACCAACGCTTCGACGCACGCCGAGTACCAAAACGACCGTGGCGGCTACGAAATCCCGATTTTATTCTACCAACATGGCAGCGACCTGCGTGGCATGAGCGATGTGCCGATGGCGCAAACCGACATTATGCCGACCATTCTGCACTACCTGCGCTGCGCCGAACCCTATTTCGCTTTTGGCGCAAACACCATCGATGGCGACCAGCCGCACTATATAATCAACTACAACAATGGCGTGTACCAACTTTTTGGCGATAGTCTGTTGGTGCAGTTCGACGGCACGCGCACAGTGGCGGTCTATAACTACCGCGACGACCGTTTTCTCGAACACAATCGGCGCGATTCGGTCGATGTTGCGCCCGAAGAACGCTACCTGAAAGCCGCCATTCAGCAGTATATCGAGCGTATGATTAACGATGATTTGACCATAAAATGAAAAACAATTCTGTTGTCAGATGGCTTTTGTGGGCGGTTGCGTTGGGCATTGTGGCGGCTTCGCTGGTCTTTTCGAACCGCTTGGTGGCGCGCTTGGAGGCCGACCAAAGGCAGAAAATGGAAATTTGGGCAGAGGCCATGCGCCAGTTTGTGCAAGCCGACATGGACGCACCGAACATCGATTTCATCTGGAAGATAATCGAAGAAAACAACAACATTCCCGTGCTGATTGTCGATGCTAATGGGCAGTTTGTTACGGCGCGCAATTTCGACGAACCCGCCACCAAAGTCGATGAGTTTTATGCTGCTGTCTATGCACAACTGAAAGAGAAGCAGCAGCCGATAGAGATTGTCATAACCGATGCCGAGCCGCAATATATCTACTACGACGACTCCATCACGCTGAAGCAGTTGCAACTGTTCCCTTATGTGCAGTTGGGCATTATCGCTGTGTTTGTGGCGTTGGTGGTGGCGGCGTTGGCCGTGGCCAAACGGTCGGAGCAGAACCGCGTGTGGGTCGGTCTGTCGAAGGAGACGGCGCACCAACTTGGCACGCCAATTTCGTCGCTGATGGCGTGGAACGAAGTGCTGAAAAGCAACTATCCCAACGAAACGATGTTCGATGAGATGGGCAACGACATCGACCGCCTGAAAACCATTGCCGAGCGATTTTCGAAAATCGGCTCAAAACCAGTGCTTACGCCGTGTAGCGTGAACGAGGTGGTGCAGTGCTCGGTCGATTATATGCGCCGCCGCGCCTCGCAGATGGTGCAGTTCGAGGTGGACAACAAGGCAGCGTGCGAAAATTCGCTTTGTGTGCCGCTCTTCGAATGGGTGGTCGAAAATCTCTGCAAAAATGCACTCGACGCTATGGATGGCAAAGGCAAAATCACGGTCGTTGTGGGCAAAACCGACAAAAACCGCACTTTTATCGACATTGCCGACACGGGCAAAGGCATCGACAAACGCCGCTTCAAAACCGTTTTTCGCCCGGGCTACACCACCAAACAGCGCGGCTGGGGACTTGGTTTGCCGCTCGCCAAACGCATTGTCGAAACATACCACGGCGGCAAAATTTTTGTCAAACAGTCCGAACTCGGCAAAGGAACAACTTTTCGGATTCTACTGAAATAGTGAGCAGTGATGCGGCAAAGCCGCAGACAATTGAGAATTGACAATTATTTGAAGATTGATTTTGCCTCACAGACCAACACCAATGCGTTAAACTTTTCAATTTTTTCGACAAGTGAGAGCAGAGCCAAACTTGTTTGAACTATGCCGAGCGGAGAAAAAATCTTGCGAAGCAAAACTAATCAACTTTTCAACGACCAATCAACCGATCAACCGATCAACCAAAAATCAATTCAACGATTCAACGATTCAACGATTCAACGACCAATCAACCAAAATCTGAAAATGTCGCTTTCTGAACAGAAAAAACAGTTGCGTAGCGAGGTGCGTTTGCGAAAATCGCAGTTTTCAGCCGCTGCGTTGGCCGAAAAGTCCTGCCGCGTGATTGCGCAGTTGGAGGCAGAGGCTCTCTTTCGGTCGGTGCGCACCGTGATGCTCTACTGGTCGCTGCCCGACGAGGTCTGCACGCACGCACTTATTGCACGCACTCTGGGCAAAAAACGCATCATTCTGCCTGTGGTTGCTGGCAACGACATTCGCCCTGTGGAGTTGCGCACGCTCGACGACTTGCACGAAGGGGCTTTTCACATTCAAGAGCCGACTTCGGACACGGTTTTTTCGGCCGACATCGACTTGATTGTGCTGCCGGGCATGGCTTTTTCGCCCGCTGGCGACCGTCTTGGGCGTGGGCGTGGCTACTACGATCGCTTTTTGGCTGCACACGCTGCCGTGCCGACCATCGGTTTGGCGTTCGATTTTCAGATTTTTCAGCACATTCCCACCGAACCGCACGACGCAAAAATCGGCAAGGTGCTGTTCTGATTCCTGACGAAAAAAGCAACGCCCGCCAATCTGTTGGCGAGCGTTTTCTTTTGCGGTTATAATTCTGATTATCAGAGTTTTGCGTTGTGCATATCGCCCGTTTCGGCAAATGCTTTGTGCATTTCGAAACAGGTGTAGATGTTCATCGGTGTGTGTGCTTTTGGAGCCGATTCTAAGTAGCGGCGCAGCATATCGCGGTAGTCGGGGTGCACGCAGTTGTCGATGATGCAGTGCGCCCGTTGTATGGGCGATTTGCCACGCAGGTCGGCCACGCCGTACTCTGTAATCAGCACTTTCACCGAGTGTTCGCTCTGGTCGAGGTGCGACACCATCGGCACAATCGACGAAATTTTGCCCTCTTTGGCCGTCGATGGCGTGGTGAAAATGGAGATGTAGGCGTTGCGCGTGAAGTCGCACGAACCGCCGATGCCGTTCATCATCTTTGTGCCGAGTACATGCGTCGAGTTGATGTTGCCAAAAATGTCGGCTTCGAGTGCCGTATTGATGGTTATCAAGCCCAAACGGCGCGCCACTTCGGGATTGTTCGAAATCTCTTGCGGACGCAATACAATGCGCTGTTTGAAAAAGTCGAGATTTTTGTACACCTCCTCCAACACAGGCTGCGACACGGTGAGCGAGCAACCGCTGGCAAATTTCACATGACCCTCTTTCATCAAGCCGATAACGGCATCTTGAATCACTTCGGTGTACATGGTAAATGCTGGAATATCGGGGTTTTCGCCCAACGAGGCCAGCACAGCGTTGGCAATGTTGCCCACGCCCGACTGAATGGGCAGGAACGACGCAGGAATGCGTCCCGCCTTGATTTCGGCCGCCAAAAAGTGCGCCACATTTTCACCGATTTTTTCCGTTACATCGTCCATCGGTGCAAACTTGCCGCTGCCGTTTGGAATGTTCGATTCTACCACAGCGACAATTTTCTTCGGATCGACTTTCACGCACACATCGCCGCAGCGGTCGCTCACGCTGTAAACGGGAATGGCTTTGCGCATGGGCGGGTCGAGCGGTTCGTAGATGTCGTGAATGCCGCGCAGTTCCTTGGGCGTGGTGGTGTTCAGTTCCACAATGATGTAGTCGGCCAAACGGCAGATGGTGGGCAAAATTCCCACGCCCGATGTTGGCACAATCTCGCCGTCGGCGGTCAGGTCGCACGCCTCGACGATAGCAAATTTCGGTTTTGGCAGAAAGCCATAACGCAACTCTTGCGCTTCGTGCGACAGGTGCATGTCGAAATAGTGCGCCTCTTGTGCGTTGATGCGGGTGCGCAGGTCTTTGCTCGATTGGTAGGGTGTGCGGAACAGCACAGCGTTGGCGCGCGCCAATGCGCCGTCGAGCATATCGCCCGTCGATGCGCCCGTGTACATACCAATTTTGAAATTGCGGCCTGCGGCGTGTTCGGCTTCGGCACGGCGTGCAATGGCTTCGGGCACCACTTTGGGTGCGCCCGCTGGCGTGAAGCCACTAAATCCGACAACATCGCCATCGCATACCAAAGCGGCGGCCTCGTCGGCAGTCATCATTTTGTAATTCATTGTTGTAAAATTATTTCAAATTTATAGTAGCAAGATGTAAGTAGCAAGTCGCAAGAGAGTGTGAAAGTGTGAAAGTTTTGTTGAATTGTTGAATCGTTGAATCGTTGAACTGTTGAATTGATTTTTGGTTGATTGGTTGATTGGTTGATTGGTTGATTATTGTGCAAATGATTTTGGACACCGACAA
>CAVGYO010000019.1:0-17541 GCA_963633255.1 Erysipelotrichaceae bacterium | reverse complement strand
GCCAAACTCGTTTGAGCAATGCCGAGCGGAGAAAAAATCTTGCGAAGCAAAACTCATCAACTCATCAACAACCAATCAACCGATCAACCGATCGACCAATAATCGCTTCAACGCTTCAACAAAACTTTATGAACTTTATGAACTTTATGAACTTGATAAACTTGATAAACTTTCACACTTTCACACTTTCACACTGATTAAATGAAAATTGCCATTGTAACAGCGCAGTACGAGGAGATTGAGCGTCTCGTCGAACCACTTGAACACAAGGAGGTGGTGGAGGCGTGCGGGCGTGTGTTCTACACTTTCGACTATGCCGACAACGAGGTGGTGGCGGTCTTTTCGCACTGGGGCAAGGTGGCGGCAGCCGTTACCATGTCGCTTTTGCTGGAGCGGTTCAAACCCGATTTGGTGGTGTCGATAGGGTTGGGGAGCGCACTCGTTCCCGAACTGAACATCGGCGACATTGTGGTGGCGCAGCGGCTTTTTCAGCACGATATGGATATGCGGCCGCTCTTTCGCCGTTACGAAATTCCGCTGTCGGGCGCAACCTCGTATGCCACGCAAGAACACGACCAGCGGTTGGCTGCAAATGCCGTGCATAATCTGTTGAAACAGTCGAAAGACTTGCGCTGGCAACTGCTTGGCTATGGCATTGCAGGGCCAAAATTGCATCTTGGCGACATCGCTTGCGGCGACCTGCTGATAACGGGTGCAGCGCGCAAAGCAGCCATCAATCGCAATTTGCCGTCGGTGTTGTGTGCCGATATGGAGAGCGGCGCTATGGCGCAAGTGTGCGTCGATTTTGCCGTGCCGTTTGTCTTTGTGCGCATCGTTTCCGATGCCGCCAACGAGACCGCCAACGATGCGCAAGCCGAACGCTTCAAAACCGATTTTTCGGCCAAATACAGTGTAGCAATTTTGCAGTCGATATTGTCGCTGCTCGCCACATAAGCCGATTTTTGGGCAAAAACAATTAACCAAATATCTAACCTAAAAAACACATTATGGAAATTAAAATGTTGATTTATGCCGTCTTGGCGGCATCGGTGTTGGCGTTGGCGATGGCCTACCTATTCTATCGCCAAATGCTGAAAAAAGCCGAAGGCACCGATTTAATGAAAAAAATTGCGGCGCATGTGCGCCAAGGCGCCATGGCGTACCTCAAACAGCAGTACAAAGTGGTGGTCATCGTGTTCGTTATTTTGGCGGCACTGTTTGGCGTGATGGCACTATGCGGCCTACAAAACGGCTGGGTGTGGTTCGCTTTCCTCACGGGCGGTTTCTTTTCGGGCTTGGCTGGATTCTTCGGCATGAAGACTGCCACCTACGCTTCGGCTCGCACCGCCAACGCTGCGCGGCAGTCGCTCAATAGCGGTTTGCAAGTGGCTTTCCGCTCGGGCGCAGTGATGGGCTTGGTTGTAGTTGGCTTGGCGTTGCTCGACATTTCGGTGTGGTTCTTGGTACTCGACCACTTCATTCCAGCCGAAAATCACCTTATTATAATCACCACCACCATGCTAACCTTCGGCATGGGCGCATCGACACAGGCGTTGTTTGCGCGTGTGGGCGGTGGCATCTACACCAAAGCCGCCGATGTTGGTGCCGATTTGGTGGGTAAAACCGAATACAACATTCCCGAAGACGACCCGCGCAATCCCGCTACCATTGCCGACAATGTGGGCGACAATGTGGGCGATGTGGCTGGCATGGGTGCTGACCTCTACGAATCGTATGCGGGTTCTATTTTGGCAACCATGGCGCTCGGTGCGTCGGCGTTTGCCACCTCGGCCGTGGAAGGAATGCAGTTGAAAGCCGTTCTCGCGCCGTCGCTCATTGCAGCGGTGGGCGTGGTGCTGTCGCTCATCGGCATTTTCATGGTGAAAACCAAAGAGGGCGCAGGCATGAAACAACTTTTGTCGGCATTGAGCCGCGGCACAAACACCGCCGCCGTGCTGATTGCAGTCGCCACATTTGGCATTTTTGCATGGTTATTCGGCACAGAAACCGACCAATGGTGGCAGGTTTCGTTGTCGGTTGTAGTGGGACTATTGGCTGGTGTTATCATCGGCAAATCGACCGAATACTACACCTCGCAGACCTACAAACCCACGCAAAAAGTGTCGGAAAGTTCGCAAACAGGCCCTGCCACGGTCATCATTTCGGGACTTGGACTCGGTATGCTTTCGACAGCGATTCCCGTTATCACCGTAGGTGTAGCCATCATTTTGGCCTATCTTTGTGCCAACGGATTTACACTCGAATTTACATCGCAGAGCCTATCGCTCGGTTTGTACGGCATTGGCATTGCGGCAGTCGGTATGCTTTCGACGCTTGGCATTACGCTGGCCACCGATGCATACGGTCCGATAGCCGACAACGCTGGCGGTAACGCCGAAATGAGCGGTCTCGACCCCGAAGTGCGCCAACGCACCGATGCGCTCGATGCGCTCGGCAACACCACGGCCGCCACGGGCAAAGGTTTTGCCATTGGTTCGGCTGCACTCACGGCTTTGGCACTGCTCGCCTCGTATGTCGAAGAGATAAAAATTGCGTTGGTGCGGCTTGGCGAGTCGTTGCCAAACGGCATGGCCGCTGCCGAAGCATCGCTCATCGACTTTATGGAGGCCTACAATGTGCATCTGATGAACCCCATCGTGCTGGTTGGCATTTTCATCGGTGCTATGATGGCGTTCCTGTTCTGCGGCTTGACGATGAACGCCGTTGGACGCGCTGCCCAAAAGATGGTCGAAGAGGTGCGCCGCCAGTTCCGCGAAATTGCTGGCATTCTCGAAGGCAAAGCCGATCCCGACTATGCGCGTTGCGTCGCTATTTCGACCAAAGGCGCACAACACGAGATGTTGTTGCCATCGCTCTTGGCAATAATTGTGCCAGTGGTTACTGGTTTGGTTTTGGGCGTGGCTGGCGTTCTTGGATTGCTGATTGGCGGCTTGAGTTGCGGCTTTGTTTTGGCTGTGTTCATGGCCAATGCTGGCGGTGCGTGGGACAATGCCAAAAAGCATGTCGAAGAGGGCAATTACGGCGGTAAAGGCAGCGAATGCCACAAAGCCACCGTCGTTGGCGACACCGTTGGCGACCCATTCAAAGACACGGCTGGTCCATCGCTCAATATCCTCATCAAACTGATGTCGATGGTGAGCATCGTCATGGCTGGCCTCACCGTAACTTGGCATCTGCTCTGATTTGTCGAATCACTGAATAGAAAGAGGGTGCGCCGCAGGTGCGTCCTCTTTTCTTTTGGATTGAACTATCCTGTCGATTTCTGATTTCTAAAGTTATTCTTGCACTTTGCGCTGTTTTTGTGGCGGCCATTTTAGTGGGTTGTTTTTTTTGCGTAAATTTGCAGTTGAAAACAATCGTGTGAGCGGAATCGTGACGAAAAAATATCTTTCATATTGTTTTCTGCTGATAATCAGTGTATTGTGTGGTTGTGGGCGGTTGGAAGAGCCGAGCAATCCCGTCGTGTTCGAGGCGTGTGCAGCGCTGCCCGAAGGGCGAGCGGCAGCCACGGCATTTGCGGTGGGCGACAAAGCCTACATTTTTGGCGGACGCACCTTGAGCAGCGATGCTTGCAAAAGCAATCCGAAAGGCTACCCGACAAACCTGTGGCAGTACGATGCGGCGGCCGATGCGTGGACCGACCTCGGTGAAGTGCCGTTCGGCGGTCGTGTGCATGCGGCGGCGCAGGTGGTTGGCGACAAAGTTTATGTGGGATTGGGATTCAGCGGTGGCATCTACAACACGGCAAACTATCGTCGCGACTGGTGGTGCTACACGCCCGCCACGCATAGTTGGCATCAGTTGGACAGTTTCCCGAACGACAACACCGATGCTTGCGCCATCTATCATATCGATGGAAAAATCTACGCCTGCCACGGATTTGGCACTTACGGCTATTCGCGCCAGATAGCGCAATACGACATCGCCAGCAACAAATGGACACTGTATGCCGACAACTACAAGCGTGCGCCGTCGGTAATCAGTCCCATAGGCGCGCAAGTGGGCGACCGCTGTTTTTTGGGCAGCGGTTGGAACGCCGACAAACTGAATATACGCCAGTGGTACGAGTTCGACCCCGCAACCGATAGTTGGCACGAGCGCAAAAAACTGCCAGCAGGGCGTGTTTTGTCCGTCACAACCACCAGCCAACAAGGCATTTATGTGCTTGGCGGACGGCATTTTGGAGGTTCGCTCACCACAGGGGAAGTGTACGACGAAGTACTCGAATATAACATCGAAAGCAACGAATGGTTGCTGCGTGGGCATTTGCCCGGCGGCGCACGAGAAAATGCTGTGGCATTCACCATTGGCAACAAACATTTTGTCGGTCTTGGCAACAATGCCGACGAACAGATTTTGAGCGACCTGCACACATGGCACGATTGAGAGAGATAGCGTTTGTGGCGGCATTTTGTGTTGCCCTGCCCGCCTTGGCGTGGAAGCCGTGGCCGTTGCCCATGGATTCGGCCGACCGAGCGCAGGATACCATCGTGTATGGCGCTATGCTGACCGCCGTAACATCGACGGGCGACTATGCGCCGTTTTGGCTGCAAACCAACCGCAATGGCGCTATTTCGTACCGACCGCACAGCGGCAATTTGAGCGCATACATCGGCAAGCAAGCCACACGCCCCAACCGCTGGTGGGACTACGATTTCGGACTCGAACTGGTGGGGCAACTACACACCAAAGGCGGCACAGGATTTTTGCAGCAGTGCTACGGTCATGTACGGCTCTATGTGTTCGACATCACCGCTGGCATAAAGCCCGAAACCTTTGGGAATCAGGACGCTGAACTGTCGAGTGGCGGTTTTCTATTCTCGCAAAATGCGCACCCGATGCCGCGCATCACCGTAGGCATCGACCGTTGGACGGTGTTTCCGTTTACCTACGGCTATTTAGAGGTGAAAGGCGGCATCACACACGGCTGGTTTGCCGACAACGAATACATCAAAAACGGCTATCTGCACTACAAATTTGTGGGCGGAAGGCTCGGCGGACGGTTGCCTGTGAACATCAGTTACGAATTTCATCACGCGGCGCAATGGGGCGGCACATCGCCCGTCTATGGCGATTTGGGCAATTCGTTCAAAGATTGGTTGCACGCCTTTTCGGCAAAAGCGGGCGGCACCATGGCCAACGACCAACTGAATGCGCAAGGCAATCACATCGGGTCGCAAAATGTGGGGCTGGACATCAAATGGAGCGATTGGAAAATTTCGGCCTACTGGCAAAATCTGTTCGAAGATGGACCGATAAAACTGATTGGCACCTCGATGAACGCCCCTGACGGCGTTTGGGGCATGGTCGTTTCGCAAAAGCGGTGGCCATTTATCGACAAAATCTGCTACGAATTTGTGCAGACCACCGACCAGTCGGGCCCGTATCACGACCGCGACGGGCTGGTGTTTGGCGGCAGCGACAACTATTTTCAGAACGGCATCTACCGCAATGGGTGGAACTATTTTCGGCGCACCATCGGCACACCGTTCATCACCTCGCCCTTGTATAATGCCGACGGCACTATCTACACGCTCAACAACCGCGTGATGGCGCACTATTTTGCCCTGAAAGGCGACATTTACGGATTTCGCTATCGTGCTTTGGCCTCGTATGCAAAAAATTATGGCACTTACAGCACAGGCGATGCAACGTTTTCGACCAATACCGCATTATTATTAGAGGTAACCAAACTTGTGCCGCAGGCGTGGGGTTTGGAATTTTCGCTGTCGCTGGCGGCCGATTTTGGCACGCAGTTTGGCAACGACTTTGGCGTGATGGTGAGCGTCGCCAAGCGTGGAATCATCTGGAGTAGCAACAAAAAATCAACAAAATAGACCATGACATTTGTAGAACTGAGCAACAAAATTTTCGACGAAGCGGTTGTCGACTACCACAAAACGGACTGCGTCGACCAGCCGATAGCCAACCCCTATCCGCTGAAAAGCATCGAGTATTATCTCTATCTGAAAAACTGGATCGACACCGTGCAGTGGCACTTGGAAGACATCATTCGCGACCCGCAAATCGACCCTGTGGAGGCGTTGGCGCTCAAGCGGCGCATCGACAAATCGAACCAAGACCGCACCGACCTTGTGGAACTCATCGACAGTTATTTTTGGGACAAATATCACGCTGTAGAAACGGCTGCCGACGCCAAAATCAACACCGAAAGTCCTGCGTGGGCCATCGATCGTTTGAGCATTTTGCACCTGAAAATCTATCACATGCAGGCCGAAGTAATCCGCACCGATGTGAGCGAGGCACACAAAGCGCAGTGCCAAGCCAAACTGAATGTGCTGTTGGAACAGAAAATCGACCTTTCGACCGCCATCGACCAACTGCTGGCCGATTTCGAGGCTGGCACGAAAAAGATGAAGGTGTACAAACAGATGAAAATGTACAACGACCCCGAACTGAATCCTGTTCTCTACGGGCAGAAATAGATGAAGCGCATTCTCGTCATACGGTTTTCGGCGTTGGGCGATGTGGCGATGGCTGTGCCTGTGGTGCAAGCCTTGGCGCAGCAGCACCCCGACTTGGACATCACCTTTTTGAGCAAGCGCATGTGTGCGCCGCTGTTCGCCAAAATGCCGCAGAATGTCCATTTTGTCGGTATCGAGCCGCAGGCGTTGCAGAGTTTCGGAGACTTGAGAGCGTTTGTCGAGAATAACTTGAATATCAAGCAGTTCGACTATGTCGCCGATCTGCATAGCGTGTTGCGGTCGTTCTACATCAAGTGGAAAGCGTGGCTGCATGGCGCAAAAATAGCCACCATCGACAAAGGACACCCCGCCAAACGCCGCTTGACGCGCGCACACTGCAAACGCTTTGTGCCGCTAAAAAACTCGACGGAGCGTTACGCCGATGTGCTACAACGCCTCGGGTTGCCCGTTACGCTCGATTTCACATCGCTGTTTGCCGAAAAACCCGCCTCGCGCCACTGGGTGGGATTTGCGCCATTTGCACGACACAAAGGCAAAATTTATCCGACCGAGAAGAGCGAAAAAGTGGTGGAACTGCTGTCGCAGCGCGGCTGGACAGTGTATCTGTTTGGCAACGGCGAACGCGAAAAAACGCTGTTGGAGAGTTGGGCGGCAAAATACCAGAATGTTGTCTGCACGGCTGGCAAATCGACCTTGGACGACGAATTGGCACTGATGAACGCCTTAGATGTGATGGTTTCGATGGATTCGGCCAATATGCACTTGGCGTCGCTCACCGCCACGCCTGTGGTGAGCATTTGGGGCGCCACGCACCCATACGCTGGCTTTATGGGCTGGCATCAAAGTATGGAAAACGCCGTGCAACTCGACCTGCCGTGCCGTCCCTGCTCGACCTTTGGCAACAAGCCCTGCCGTTTCGGTGACTACCGCTGCCTTGCAGGAATTACGCCCGAAATGATTGTAGAAAAAGTGGAGAAAATTGCCTGATGAGTCGCCATTTGCGCTACATATTGACCAGTGGGAAGAATTCCAAATTCAACTATTACCTGCTCAACTACCTGCGTCTGCTTGTGCCGAATTGCTTCTACCGCAACAGGCGCAAACGGCTGCTTCGGGCGATAGAGCAACGCCCCGACAAAGCGTACATCAGGCAGCGCATCGACTACTACAACCAACTGAGTACGCCCACCAAACTGCCCGACAGTTGCCACCGTTTGTGCGACGAGAAACTGGGAAAGAAAGGCAAAGTCTATTATTTCGACAGCCGCGAAATAACGCGCTATTTTCCGCAAAATTACCGCTGGAACATCTGCCCGGGCGACATCACATACATTCCCGAAATGCCGAGCATTGTGAAAAGTCGTCCGCTGGTGGCAGGCAATCAGAACGGCATTCTGCTGAAGATGGACAAAGTGCGCCACTTTATCTTTGTGAACGACCAAAAAGCGTTTGCCGACAAAAAAGACATGGTTATTTTTCGTGGCAAAGTGAACGGCAAAGAGTCGCGCCGACAGTTTATGCGCATGTATTTCGGGCATCCCATGTGCGACTGTGGCGATGTGAGCCGCAACACGCCCGACCCAGTGGCGTGGCAAACCGAAAAGAAAACCATACGCGAGCACCTCGACTACAAATTTATTATGGCACTCGAAGGCAACGATGTGGCGAGCAACCTGAAATGGGTGATGTCGTCCAATTCTGTGGCCGTGATGCCGCGCCCCACTTGCGAAACTTGGTTTATGGAGGGAACTTTGATTCCGAACTACCATTATATCGAGATAAAAGCCGATTTTTCGGACTTGGAAGAGCGGCTGCGCTACTACATTGCCCACCCCGCCGAGGCCGAAGCCATAGTGCAACACGCGCACGAATATGTCGACCAATTCCGCGACAAGGAACGCGAGCGGCTCATCGCCATTGGCGTACTCGACAAATACTTCAGCATGACCGAACAGTAATGAAAGCAGCAGTAAAAATAACGCTCAATCCAGCCTACCAAGGGCTGTGCGGTTTTGTGGAGGAACTGCCCCAACGCTTCGAGCGCGAAGGCACAGTTATCTACGACGCCCGCAATCAGATTCGGGTGATTGAACATAACGGTTTGGTAATCAACGCAAAACGCTATTGTGTGCCTCGGCTGTTCAATCGGGTAGTGTACTCATTTCTGCGGCAGCCAAAAGCCGTTCGCGCCTACCAAAATGCGCTGCGCTTGCAGCAGATGGGCATTGCCACGCCTACGCCTATTGCCTACATTCTCTGCGGGCGGCGGTTGCTCGGCGAAAGTTATCTCGTTACCATACAATCGGCATTGCCGCGCAACTTTTACGAGTTCCGCCACCACTCTTTGCAAGGCTACGAATCGATAGTGCGGCAGTTTGCGCACTTCACAGCCGACATTCACCAAAAGGGCGTATTGCATTTGGACTACTCGCCCGGCAATATCCTTTTCGATGTCGATGTCGATGGGAAAGCGCAGTTTCTACTGGTAGATATCAATCGTATGCGTTTTCAGGAACAGCCCATCGGACAAAAAGCCGCTTGCAAAAATTTCTGCCGCTTGTGGGGCAATCAGGACTTTTTCGAGTTGCTGGCCGACGAATATGCCACCGCCCGCGGCTGGGACAAAGCCACCACGCGCACGCTGATTCTACACTATTGGAAACAATTTTGGAGGCGTAGAAAGTAGCACATGGAAATACCGCAAACATATAGGGTGAGCGTCATCATACCGAACTACAACGGAAAGTCATTGTTAGGTCAATACTTGCCTTATGTGTTCCGTGCGTTTGCAGCGTGCAATGCTATCACCGAGAGCGAGATTATTGTTGTAGACGATGCCTCAACGGACGGTTCTGCGGAGTACCTTACGAAGGAATGGAGTGAAATTCACTTACTTCAAAACGAACAAAATAGCGGCTTTGGCAAGAGTGTGAACAAGGGTATCGCTGCTGCTCGCTACGAGATAGTTTGCATCTTGAACACGGATATGCAACTCTCGGAGGACTATTTCTCGGTGCTACTGCCATTTTTCGACAAAGAGCAGGTATTTGGGGCTTATTGTGCCATACGCGATCCTCGGACAGGCGAAATAACAGAAGGCCGAAAACAGGTGCGGATTCACCATAACAAACTGTCGTATATCGACCTTTGTGGGGAGCAGGAAGAGGGCGAATCGATGTATCTCTGCGGTGGCAATGCGCTCGTGTGGCGCGACAAGTTGCTCGCCTTGGGTGGATACGACGAACTGTTCTGCCCGTTCTATTTCGAAGATATGGATTTGTCGCTGCGGGCAAAAGCCAAAGGGTGGGTGTCGCTCTACACCACTCGTACCTCGTGCCTGCACCAGCACGCCGCCACCATTGGCTGTCTGTTCCCTCCCGATAGAGTACAAGAAATTTTTCTACGCAATCGGGTCTATATCAACTACCGCTACTTGCATGGTTGGAGTTGGGGCGTTTTTATGGTACATGCGTGCTGGCACGCTGCAACAGAACTTATCTGTTTTCGTCCGTCTCGCCCATACAGCAAGGCGCTGCGGCAGATTCTTGCAGGCAAGCTCGCTGGAAGCAGAATAAGAGTAGACCTATAAACTCAGGCTGCAGGTGGTCGCCAAGTGGCTCGAAAACCATCTGAATAGCCAACGCCATCAGAAATAACCACACATAAATTCGCATAGATGGGAACGGCATAATCGCCACGCTGGCAAAGAAGAACAACAAGGCAAGCACCCCCGCTATACCAAATTCCAACCATAGCATCAGCAGCGTGTTGTGTGCATGGTGCGTCATCAGGCTATGCCCACATGCAGCGAAGTCAGCATTCCGTAGCAGCGGCACCACAAAACCATTGTACGCTACCTCGTTATCATACATTTCATCCACAAACGCCGTACTTACCGTAGATACCCCATAGCCAAGCCAAGGCTTATGGGCAATCTGTCGTACGGCATAGTCCCACACATATATACGCGTGTTGTGGAACAACTCATCGGACATCAATCGCTTGTTGTGCCATACGAGCACACCCATTAGGGCGATAAGAGCAATCGAGAGCGGCATCCAATAACGCCGCCCCAATCGCCATGCATAGCAGGTCAAGAAAACAAAGACAACAATGAGTGAGGTCAAGAACCCCGCGCGCCCGACGGAGAGCAGAACATAGCACCAATTTAGCCCCATAGCGATAGCAACGAGTATACGCTCCACACGGGACGAAGAACGGCGCAGAATATAGAATCCGATAATGAGACCCGTATTCACAAACAGGTTGATCACCATGTGCGATTGCAACCCTTTTGCCCGAATTTCGTTGAACACCGTGAGATCAAAAGGAACAAGTGCGTACTGCTGCAGATAGAGATACAGGTTCACACCAAATAGAACTAGTCCCGTCAGCAACATTGTGTAGCCCACATAGCGCAGACGGAAGCGGTCGGAGAAGCCCATAATCCCCGCCACACCTGCCAATAGGAATACGCAGTGACGATTCAGCTGATGCCAGAAATAGTCGGTGGGCGGCGTCGTGTCCCATAGTTGCCAAAGCGGAATCAGGAGAAATAGCACAATCAGTGACACAAATGCCCATTTGTCTTTCGTCCAATGCCAGCCATGCCAGCGCCGATTAACGATATAGTCCAATACAAAGCCGACACCAAGCAGGTAGTGCCCCGTACGACGAACTTCGCTATATTCAAAAGGCAGCGAGGCAATAATAACAAGCATACCGACCACAGGCAGGTAGGCAATCAGTGTGTGTACTATTTCTTGCCATGAGCGGGTATGAATATCAGGAAATAAGGACATAGTTGCGTGTGCTTCTGCAAGATACAATAGATGGAGAAAGCAAACAGAAATTTTCCATTCTCCTGTCTGCTTTTCCGTGGAATAACTTAGTATATCGTGCGGTAGATATGGAGATACTCCTCCATGTGCCGTTGCCACGAATAGGAGGTGGCATAGCGGAATGCGGCCTCCAGTCGTGCAGGTGTGGCGGTCTCAATGGCGGAGGCAATCAGTGCGGCAGATTCTTCGGCGGGGTAGTTCACAGGGAAGAAAGTTACATGGCTGCTGCCTATCTCCACCAGGCTGGTTTCGCGTGAACAGATCACGGGTTTGCGGAATAGCATACCCTCCAATACGGGCAACCCGAAGCCTTCGAACAGCGACGGAAATACAAAGGCAGCGCAATGCCGATAGAGCCATACCCGCTCTGCGGGCGATACAATGCCGAGCAGGTGTACATTGGTAATGCCCTCGTCGGCTATTTTTTTGCGAATTAATTGTGCATAATCGGTGGCGTCGTTGCCTGCGATATAGAGTTGATACTGAGGCAGATAGCGCATCATGTCGAGCAGCACATGGAAGTTCTTCTTCTCTTTGCATTCACCGATGGTGAATAGAAATGGCTGCTCGGCAGAAACGGCTGCTGGCTGTTGGTCGGACTGCTGGTCGATGCGCTCGATGCCATTGTAAATCACCTGCACCTCTTTGCCGTGGAGTCGCATATATCGCTCTGTTTCGATGGCGGCAAAGCGGGAGATGCAGACAATACGATCGGCTTGCTTCACCTTTTTCTGTATGAACAACATATATTTTGCCACCTTGCCGCCGTGTTTTTCGTACACGAAATTGAAATCGTGAATGGTTAGCACATAGTGGCGGGCAAACGGCCAATAGCGCGACAACTGATGAATGGCGTGCCATACATCGAAGCGTATGCCGATCAAAAACGGACAAAGACGAAGAATTTTGCGGGTTTGTATGTAGCGCACTTTGTTGCCAAACGCTCCGACAAAAGATTTCGGAACGAGCAGATAGATGGTTTCTCCCTCGACAGGGGTATAGGTATCGCGAAAATAGTATCCGTAGTTGAGGGCTACTTGCCCCAACCCGCAGTTGACATTCTTGAGAATGGATAAGTCAATGAGTATCTTCATAATAGCAAGAATACGGTGGTTCTACAGTGTATGATAGAGTTCCAATAGGTTGTGTGCGACGGCGTCGTCGGTGAATTTCTCCGCTTGCTTCAGCCCACGCTGCTTGAGGTCGGTGCGCAATGCCTCGTCTGTGAGTAGGCGTTGGAGTTGCAGCCCGATGGCAATCGGGTCGTTGGGGTCGGCATAGAGCGCAGCATCGCCTCCTGTCTCCTCGAAGCACGAGCCTGTTGAGGTCAGCACAGGTGTGCCGACGCACATTGCTTCCAATATGGGAATCCCAAATCCTTCATAGAGAGAGGGATAGACCAAACACTCCGCCCCATGGTAGAGTGCGGGGAAATCCTTGAAATCGGCTTCGTGGAGCATCGTGAGCCGTACTCCCAAACGCTCTGCCAAGGCTCGCATCTGTTCGGCATATTTGCTATTGCCGCCTACCGCTACCAAAGGTAAATCGATATGCGCCTCTGCCATGGCGTAGAGCAAGTTACGCAGGTTCTTTCGCGGCTCGATAGCCCCCACATCGATGATGTATCGGTCGGGCAAACCGTACTTCTCCTTAGCCGTTTCTATTGCTGTGTCCGACACAGGCATTCGGAAACGATTGCTACACCCTTGATAGACTACGCATATCTTCGCCTCGTCGGCATGGAAAAATCGAATGAGATCCCGCTTGGTTTGCTCCGAGATAGCGATAATGCGGGTGGCATGGTCGCAGGCGTATTGCACTTTGCGGGAGAAAAGCCGACGGTAGGTCGGGCTGTATAGTTCGGGGTAGCGCACGAATATGGTGTCGTGCATCGTGACTATCGTCTTTGTGGCGGTGCGATGAATACCAAATGGCAGTTCTCCAGAAAGTCCGTGGTAGATGTCGATTTGCCGCTCTGCAAGTTCGCTCAGGCACCCCCAACTCCGCCATAGCGCAGGGAATGCATTCCAAATCCCCTTCGGAGCGACTACTGCGCCGCTGTTGGGTTGGAATCGGTCGGTTGGTTGCCCGAAATAGAAGTATTCGTTCTCTGGCGCATAGTGAGTCAGCAACCGAATGGTATCGCGGCTGTAGTTGCCCAATCCACGGGCGTTATGGTAGGCGCGTTTGGCGTCGAAGGCTATTCGCATGGCTCTATCCATTGGTTTTGCACGGCTTGTAAATTGATGAGTTGATGTTGCACGGCATAACGACGCATTTGCCCCATGCGTTGTGGCTCCAAAGCACTATAATCTTTGGCATCTTCGCCAATGCGATAGAGATATTCCTGCTGTGTGTTGATGCTATACGAGTAGAGCCACTCGCCATTGCTGCAACCGAGATGGTCGTTGTTTACGAAGTACGCATACTCGCGCGTCTGTTGTAACTGGTTGATACCCAACGAGTTCTCCGTATAGGGCAACCCAAGCAGTCCGAGCAGCGTGGGGGCAATATCTTGTTGTTGGGCGGGTGCTGTGAGCGTAGTGTCTGCAATGTCATTGCCGACAAAGAAACAGGGAATGGTGTTGTGTTGCAGATTGTAATCGTAGTCGGTCGAAACGAGATTGCCGTGGTCGCCCACCAAGACAAACACAGCATTGCACCCCCATTCCGTCTGTTGCGCCTGCTCCACAAAATTCCGCAAAGCATCGTCGGCGTATGCAATAATCTGCTGTTGCTCGTCGCCGCCCCGCGAGCGATATGCCTCGGGAATAACAAATGGCGTATGATTGCTCACGGTCAAGAAGAGCGCAAAGAAAGGATTGTCCGTGGTGTCGCTGCGCTGCTGCAACTGCTGCAGTCCGTACGAAAACATATAATCGTCTGGCACGCCAAAATTGTTGACCACTGCACTCGAAGGATAGTCGTAGAGCGAATAGACTCGCTCGATATTGTTGTCGTAAAAGAACGAGTTCATGTTGTCGTATTGCGGGTTGCCCGTTACAAAGGCAAAAGTGTTGTACCCATTTTGGCGCAGGGCGTAAGGCAGCCCCATGTAGTTGTCGGTGGGAACGCGCATGGTTGTCTTGGCAAAGTTCGGCCCATAGCCGTAGAGCGTGGCGGTAATGCCGTTGTTGGTATGCACGCCTGCCGAATAGAAGTTACTGAAATAGAGCGATTTATCCCGCAAATCCGACAGATACGGCGTGATATGCTGCCCACAGTACATCTCGTCCAAATGGGCGGTACTCATCGACTCCATAAGAATAACCACCACATTGCGTTTGCCCAGTCCGTCCGTAGCGGGAATAGTGCGATAGAGCGGGTGTTGCGGGTCGGCGGCTTGTACACCGAGTTCCTGTTGTATGGCGGCGAGGGCTTCGGCTTCGTCGGTTTCGGCAAGCAAAGGAGGAAGCGGCTGTGCGGTGTATTCAGCACTTTTGATGATATTGAATATCGGATTAACGCCCAACTTGTTGTAGAACGCATTGTCGCAGAAGTAGGCAAAACTGACATCCAACGGATAGCGTTGGAAACTGCCGCGTATGCCGCAGAAACAGACGCCGTACAACAGCACGCTGATGGCTATTGCCACCGCATAATCGCGCCCGCTCGGTCTGAAACAGTCGCTGTCGATATGTCTGCGGAATGCCCGCACAACGACAACCAACGCCCATTCGAACAGGCCGATAAACACAAGCGCAACCAGTAGTGTGAGCAGATTGGCGGTGTCGCCAAAGAGCATACCAGCGGTGTCTTTCACAAACCCGAACCACTCCACAACGGAGATATTCAGGTGGTTGTCGAAAAAGCGAAAGTAGCGCACATTGGCTATCTCGACGATAAGTCCGATGGCATACACCACGCCGTAGAACCAACCGATAGCGCGCATTGCTTTTGTTGTCCACGCCTTGTATTCCGCCCGATGTGCCGTGCAGAGTGTCAAAACGGTCAGAAACAGCAGCGGCAACGCCGACACATAGCAGGCAATCAGGTTGTCGAACTTGAGTCCAATAGCGATAGCACGCCACGCAAAATGCCAATCGATGCCGCTGGCAGGTGCGTTGTAGAAGAGCAGCAGCCAACGGCAAACTCCCAACGCAAGCAAGCAAAGCAGGTGAATTGCAAGAATAAATCCGATATTTTTCAGCAACTTTCGACGCATCACAAACAACTTGCGTTTTTACAAAAATTATATTTCAGTTTCTGTACGACTATATGATGCATTTTCGTTCTGTTTCGTTGCACCGAAAATCAATTTTCCTGCAAAAAAGTTACAATTTTTCGATTTCGGCATAAACGCTCTGTATGTAGGCTTTGGCGCGCGTAAGGTTGCCGCCATCGGGGCGGGTTTGGTGCAGAATTTGGTCGGCTTTGGCGTCGTAAACTACTGTGTCGCCCTCGGTTACCAGCCCGAAACCATCGACAAACGAGTAGAAAGCGAACGGCTGCGTGTAGGCACTGTCCAACACATTTTTGCTAAAATGGTAGTTGTTGTTTTCCAAACCGAGTTGTGCCAAAAGCGTGGGGGCAAGGTCGATTTGCGAGCAGATTTTTTCGATGCGCTGCGGCTGTTGTACTGCGCCGCCAAACATCAATATCGGAATGTGGTAGCGTTCCGCGCCGTAATGGTCAATCGTGTCGGGATAGCGAAATCCGTGGTCGGCAACAACCACTACAAGCGAATTTTGCCACAAATCGCTCTGCCGCAAATTTTCGACAAATGCGCCCAAACAACTGTCGGTGTAGGCTATCGAATTGAGGTAAATATCGTCGAAACGCTTTTGCATCGGCACTTCGAACGGCTCGTGGCTGCTCGTGGTCAGCGCCACTTTCAAGAACGGCTGCGGCGTGTCGTGCAGTTCGTCGAGCATGCGACCAAAGAGCAGATGGTCGTGCGCGCCCCATTTCGAGGCACGCTGCTCGATGGGAAAACTCTTGTCGCAAACGCGCTCGTCGAAGCCCGCCGACACCAGATAGGAACGCATATTGGTGAAATCTTCGTCGCCGCCGTAGTAGAATTTAAGTTGATAACCAGCCTGTTGCAGGTCGCGCGACACGAACGGCAGGTGGCGTGCCTTGCTCGGCACGGTCATCAACGAGGCGGTGGGCTGCCCGGGAAAACCGCTCAAAACAGCCACTACGCCACGGTCGGTGCGGAAACTGCTGGCATAAACCTGCGTGAAAAGCACTCCTTCGTCGCAGTAGCGGTTGAAATTTGGCGTAACGCCCGCCGCGCCGCCCAGCCGTTCCATCGTATTGGCGGAGCCGCTCTCCCAAATTATCAGAAAAATGTTCGGGCGATCGCTATTGAGCAGATATTCAGTGTGTTGCACGCCGTGCGGCAACAGATTTTGCAGCGAATCGGCAGCCGCCTCGGCCGACATATAGGTGTAGTGGGCGGCATCGAATGTGTCGCCACTCAACGATTCAAACAGATTGAACGCTGGATTGATAGCCGCTTGGTTCAGGCGCAAATCCTGACTGAAATAGACGCGCCCCGTGTTCATGGTCGAGGTCGAAAGGCTGCCACGAATGGGCAAAAAGAGCAAGGCGGTCAGTAAAAAGCAGACGATAGTCGCTTTATAATCAGCGTGTTGCAGTGTGTCGATGTGTTTGCTGATGACGATGCGATAACATTTCCACAGCAACCAAAAAGCAGCGGCAAACGCCACAACGCCCAGCAGCCAGACCCACCATTCGGCGCACGCCAGCACATTTTTTGGCGAGGTCAGGTAGATGAACACCGTGCGGTCGAGGCGGAAGCCCCACGACGGATAGGTGCCGATGTCGGCCAGTTGAATGAGCAGCGCAACGGCTATTATCACGGCAGTGTAGCCATCGCTGATGCAGCGCACAATCCGATTTTTCAGAAATGGCGAAACGCACAGCAGCAGTCCGAAAAACGCCGTGATGTAGGCTGCCACCGACAAATCGAGCGGCAATCCGTGGAACGGCACCTGCAGCCAACCCAGCCAGTCCATACCCGACAAATTTGGCAATTCGGCCAGCATGAAAATTGGCTTTTGCAGCACAAAAAACAGTACCCAACAGAGGTAGTAGAGAAAAAATAGTTTTACGCGCTCTTTCATATCAGAATTCAACGGTATAAGTGGCAAGAATGCCAGTTGGAACATTGAGAATAATAGACGAACGGTTGGCTTGCGGAATGTCCTGCACAAAAGCAAACTCTGCCAAATCGTTGCAGAAATCCCACATATTGTAGCATTCCA
>CAVGYO010000018.1:0-17708 GCA_963633255.1 Erysipelotrichaceae bacterium | reverse complement strand
TGCAAATTTTATCCCATACGCAAAACACCTTACCCACTCAATTCGTTATAGAGCCAAAAAAACTTTCAACTTTACAAACTTGATGAACTTTATGAACTTGATAAACTTTCACACTAAAAATCTATTCTGGCAGGTTGTATTTCTGCTTCCACGCAGCATAAAAGGGCGGATTGGCGGGATAAAACTCGCCGTCGCGCGTGGTGAAAAGTTGCGTTGTCGAAGCCGTAACTATCTGTGCATCATCGCTTTCGCGGCGAATGTCGTAGTCGAACACCAGTTTCCCGCCGATAGCCGCACGGTAAGTGATGGTTACAAGCAACACATCGTCGATGCTGGCCATCTGGTGGTAGCGCAACTGCATATCGTAAACGGGTGCAAAAAATCCATTGTCGAAAATTTGCATATATTGCAAACCATATTTTCGTCCGAAGGCTTCGCGGGCATCTTCCATGTATTTCACATAGTTGCCGTGCCAAACCGCACGAATGGCATCTACTTCCGAAAATCGCACCTGCACCTTTACCGTTGCCGTTAGGTCGGTTGCTCGGCTCTCTTGCTGTCTGTTCACTGCGTTGCTTTTTCGATGTTTATTTTCTGAATGGCGGTTTCACTACAGTGGCTTTCAACTCCTTGCCGCGCACCAACACTGCAATTTCTGTGCCAATTTTTGCAAAAGGCGTTTCGACATAGCCCATACCAATGCCGATTTTGCGCGTGGGCGACATTGTGCCAGAGGTTACATGACCGATAATGCGCTCGTGACCGTCGGTCAGTTCGTAGTGGGCGCGCGGAATGCCACGCTCCTGCAACTCGAATCCGACCAGTTTGCGCGAAACGCCTTCGGTGCGTTGGCGTGTAAAGAGTTCGCCGTCAATCAGATTTTTGCCTTCGGCGGGCTTCGTTATCCAGCCCAGCCCCGCTTCGATGGGCGATGTGGCGTCGTCGATTTCGTGTCCGTAGAGCGCAAATCCCATCTCGAGGCGCAGTGTGTCGCGGGCGCCCAAGCCAATCGGTTTCACGCCCAATGGTTTGCCCACTTCGAATATGGCGTTCCAAATCTGCTCGCCAAATTGCGGATAGAAATAGAGTTCGAAACCACCTGCGCCCGTGTAGCCCGTGTTCGAAATTATCACATTATCGACACCCGCCAGCGTACCGACAGCAAAGGCGTAATAGGGAATTTCGCTCAATTTCACATCGGTGAGCATCTGCAACAGGTCGATGGCTTTTGGCCCCTGCACAGCCAATTGCGCCATGCGGTCGGAGGCGTTTTCAATCTCGGCGGCTTCGGCGTTGTTGGCGTTCACCCACTCCCAATCTTTTTCGATATTGGCAGCGTTCACCACCAACAGATATTTTTCGGGCTCGTAATGATAGACGATCAGATCGTCTACAATGCCGCCTTTGCCATTGGGAAAACAGTTGTACTGCGCCTTGCCCACTGGCAGGGCTTCGATGTTGTTGCTACAAATTTTTTGCAACAGTCGGAGCGCATTGGGACCTTTCACCCAAAATTCGCCCATGTGCGACACATCGAACACGCCCACGCCATTCACCACGGTCATGTGTTCGTCGATAATGCCTGTGCCGTACTCTATCGGCATATTGTAGCCAGCAAACTCGCTCATTTTCGCGCCCAAGGCGATGTGAATCTCTGTGAACGGTGTCGTTTTCATAGTTTTTTCGATTATGTTTGGTTTAACAAGCAAAGGTAGGGTTTATTTTTGAAATAACAAAACGCCAGCGCAAAACAAGAGGGACAGGTTGCCCCGTCCCTCTCTATTGTTGCTCAAATTCTCTTAAAACATTTTGTAGCGCTGGTCTTCGATGTCGGCGGCTTTTTTCAGTGCCTCGAACGAGAGATACGGAATGGCGCTGCGCAGGCGTTCGGTTACAATCACATTTTCGGCTTTTTCGTCGTAGTCGGCAGTCGATTCGGTTTTGTCGAGCACCGAGAACACAAACACGCCCATGTTGCCCTGCAATGGTTGCGAAAGTTCGCCCACTTCGGCCAACGGTGCTAGAGCAAAGAGTTTCGGTTCGTTGCCGATGGTGCTAGCATACGGTGTGTTGAAGGTGATGCCGTGCACCGTGTCGATCGACAAGCCAGCGGCTTCGAGTTCGACCAAAGTTTTGCCTGCCATCTCTTTTTCGATGAGTTCGGCTTTCTTGTCGTTGCGGAGTTCGGCTACAAGACGCGGTTTTACGGTCTCAAAATCGGTGTAACCTTTTTCGTTCAAGCGGCTTACGGCAGCCACAATGTGCTGACCATCGCACTCTTTCACATCAGATACATCGCCCTCTTTGGCTTCGAATGCCCAACGCACCACAGCGCGCGAGTTTTTGATGTTTTGCAGTTTCGGAGCGTTGATGTTCAGGCGATTAGCCGAATGTACTTCGAGATTCTGCTCGGCTGCCGTGGCTTCAAAATCTTCGACCGAAGAGCAAGCGGCAGCAAAGCGTTTTGCTTCGTTGAAAATCTGTGCTTGCGTGGCTTGGCTCGGCACAACTTTGCGTTCCAACACCGCCAGTTTCACTTTCGGAACATTGGCACCGCGCTCCACTACTTGGAACAGACGAATGTTGCCCATATTTTTCAGTTGGAATGTGCCGTTGATTGGCGTGGTAAAGGCTTTGTCGGCCAAATCGCGGTCGATTTGTACTTCGCGTGCCCATGTTTCGCCGCCACGATAATGACGCGAAAGGCTCTCGTAGCCGCCATTTTTCAAAATCTGTTCGATGCTGTCGGCCACAATTTGTGTGCGTGCCACAGTGGCTTCGGCCACATCGACAATGCGCAGTTTCACCGAGTCGGGGCGACTGATGCCCGTCTCCACGATACGCGCCATTTTGTAGGTGTCGTCGGCAAAGAGCGGTCCAACGACATCGCCTTTTTTGCCGCTGAATGCAAAGTCGCGCAGGTCGGCATCGACATCTTCTTTGGCCAAATTGATGGCTTTGTAAGGCGCATCGCTGTTCGAGTTGGTAACGCCCACAATGTCGTCGGTGTGCGTGAAATCGTCTTTCAAGTCGTTAATCCAAGTTTCGACAACGGCATAGTCGTCGGCACTCGGTTTCACTATAAACGACACATATTTCAGGTCGCAACTTGCCTCTTGTGCAAACTGTTCTTTGCGTTCTTTGTAGAGTTTTTTCGCCTCTTTGTCCGACACGCTTACCAACGAATCGGCCACGGCAAAGTAGGGTTTCATCACGCACGCCACATCGACCGCCGTTTTGCTGCCTTCGTGGGCGTTTTCGGCTTCGAGTTTGTTCGCCACAATCGAGCGTGTGAGCAGTGCCATGTATTTATCTTCCAAGCGGGCGTTTTTCACTGCCGCTTCCCAAAATTTCCAGTATTGGCGGTAGGTGCGCAACTGGTCGGCGGGCATCTGTGAGGCTTCGTCGGAGTCGAGCATTCCGATGAATTGCGCCAGCAGTTGTGGGTCGAATGCGCCTGTTTCGGGGTTGAAAAATGCGCGACGACCAGCGACGAGTGGGTGAATGTTTTCGCCCAAAATCAAGTCGAACAACTCTTTTTTGCCAACGGTCAAGCCAGCCTTTTCGGCTTCGGCGTTCAGCACGCGTTCGCGCACCATGTTTTGCCACACCATATCGCGGATTTGGTCGTTCAGTTCGTCGTCGAGGTTGGCGGTGCCGTACTCAATTTTGTACACTTCGGTCAGTTGGTCCACTGCCTCGATAAACTCCATGTACTTAACCGATTTTCCGTCGATTTTTCCGAGATTCGATTGGCGCTCGTTCACTATCGATGCGCTCGAATTCAGAAAGTCACCAACGATGAAAGCCAGCAAGGCCACACCTACTACCACCAGCAAAAGAACGCCGTGGTGTCTCATTTTCTCTAAAGTTGCCATTGTTTTAGTTTCTTATTCTAATTTTCTGTTTGTTAAATCGTTGAACTGTTGAATCGTCTTGGACGCACTCAATGCGTCCCTATTTTCACTCTTCACCAGTTTGCAAAGATAGTAAAAATGCGTGAAACTGGTATCAAGGTTTATAATTTGTCTAATTTGTTGTTTTGCAGCGTGTTACACTATTCTTCGATGGTCAATTTCACCATATCGATGCGGTTGTTGTGCGCCTGAAGCACCTTAAAAGTCCATTTTTCGATGCGAATTGTTTCGTTCAGTTTGGGGAATGTTTCGTAGTGGTGCAAGATGAATCCCGCCACGGTTACATAGTCGTCCGACTCGGGAATGTCGAGCCCAAAAGTGTCGTTCAGATTGTCGATTTCGAGCCTGCCAGAGAGTATAAACTCTTTGTCCGACAGGCGTTTAGCGGTGAGTTCGCGATTGTCGTGTTCGTCCTCTATCTCGCCAAAAATCTCCTCCATAATGTCTTCGAGCGTTACAATGCCCGCCGTGCCGCCAAACTCGTCGACCACCACGGCGATGGAGCGTTTGCTGTGCATAAAATTGTCCATCAGTTTGTTGGCGGCCATCGTTTCTGGCACGATGGATATGGGGCGAATGCACTCGTGCCAATCGTGCGGGTGACGAAAGAGGTCGGACGAGTGAAAATAGCCGATGATATTATCGATAGACTCTTTGTAAATCGGGATTTTCGAGAAACCCGTTTCTACCAGCGTGGCTTTCAATTCGTCGAGCGTGGCGGTGTAGTCGAGCGCAACCACTTCGGTGCGTGGCACAATGCAGTCGCGCAGTTTGACCGACGAAAAATCGAGCGCATTTTGGAATATGGTAACCTCGTTTTTCACCTCTTCTTGGTTGTCGGCGTGTTCGTAGGCGTCGTTTATCCAGTAGTCCAAATCGACTATTCCGAGCGTGTTTTTCTTCTCTTTGGGGCGAATTTTCACGCGCAAAAGGCGCAAAAGTCCTATCGACAGAAATGTGGAAAAACGCGCTATCGGAAAGAGCAATACATAGCACAACCAAAGCAGCGGCGCAAACAGTTGCAACCACAAATTTGGATTGACACGAAAGATGGTTTTGGGCAGAAATTCGCCCGTGAAAAGCACAATGATGGTGGCGGCTATTGTCTGTAACAAATTGACTATCAGCGCACTATTGACCCACATTTCGAAAATTGGCGACAAAATCTCGGCCATGGCAATGCCGTAGATAACCAGCACAATGTTGTTGCCCACCAACAGCGTCGAAATGTACTGTTCGGGGTCGTTGTAGAAAATGCCGAGAATGCGCGATGTGAGGCTGCTGCGCTTTTTGTCCAACTCGAAACGCAACTTGTTCGACGATAGAAACGCTATTTCCATGCCCGAAAAAAAGGCCGAAAAGAGCAACGAAACCACTATTACTATGTATGTTGTCATCTGTCTGTGCGTTTTATTCCTCCGAATCGACGGGAAAAATGCCTCGCGTGTTACGAATGGTGTAGCGTGTCATCGTCTGGTTCGATTCGAAACCTTCGCCCACTATCTGTTTGTCGGTTTGGTCTATCACAATGAGCGAATCGGAGTAGATGTGCTCGGCGTTCTGATCCCAAAAAAGTTGCTGCGTGGCAAAGCGATTGCCTTCGTAGTTCATGGCGCGCACGCTGTCGTCGAGTTGCCACAACTTGCGCCGTTCGTAGTAGATGGCGCGGCGGCAACTGATTTCGGCGGCTATGTTGAATTTGGAATCGAACGATTCGAGATGTAGTCCGTGTGGAAAATCCCAATAGGGTTCGGCCACTTTGTCGAACACTTTCCAAGTCTTGGCCGTGATACGGTAGCGCGTTACGCCCGAATCGGAAATGAGCGTTGTTATCGAGTCGGCAGACAGCCGCGGCGTTTCGGTCGGATTCACGACCTCGTTCGACACCTTCGGCTTGTTGCTGCACGCCACCGACAAAAACAGCAGAACAATCGCTCCCAGAGCGATTGTTGCCTGCAATGTTATGCGCCTATGTACCAAAGCGTTTCGGAATTACCTGCAAATAGTGGTTTCGCCTATCCAGCCGCCCACAGTAAATGGTTTGCCGTCCTCCAAATCTGGCTCGAAGAATACCTCTTCGGTGCTGGGGAAATAGTACGAATAGGTGCGTATCAGTTCGTTGGCCTTGTCGGTCAAACTTGCGTCCACTTGCTTGGCTTTGATAAATTTATCGACTGCCACCCAGTAAACCGTCTTGTTGAGCGACGCCGTGTCGTACAAGCCGCGCGTGTTGGCATAGAGCAATCCGATGAACAAGTATGGCGTGCCGTCGGCAGGATTAATCTCGATGGCTTTGCGTGCATATTCGCGCGCCTGCACCATGTTGTTCAAATTCGACGAATAGATGTGTGCGGCTTTCAGGTAACTGTTGGCTGCACCAGCCGAATCGCCAGCCGCAATGCTCAACTGCGCCGCCTCGTTGTAGTAGGCGATGGCGTTGCTGTATTCGCCTTTTTTGTACGACATCACAGCGCAGCCAGCCGCCGATTCGGGCGTTGGTTTGATATCGTGCGCATATTTGGCGGCGGCAAAATAGACCTCCGATTCGCTGCAATTCACTTGGTTGTAGAGATTCGTTGCCATCTCGAGAAAATCGTAGTCGAGTTTGCGCTCTTCGACCTGTTGAGCGTATATCTGATCCATCTTTTCGCAGTCGGCCACGCCCGAACGCACAAACAGTTGATCCATAGCAGCATCGACTTGTGCATGCGTCTCTGCATTTTTCAACGCTTTGTTGGCAGCGTTCGTCTCCAAAATGTTGTTTGCAAACAGATAATCGGAAATGAACTGCTCGCTCAGCGTGTTATCGGTCTTGTAGAGGTCGAACGAAGTGGTTACAAACTGCTGCAAAAACGCAGGTTGTGCATTGTTGTTCATTGTATGCACGCACTCGCGGAGCCACTCGTAGGCCGTTTTTTTATCGGCAGGGCGATATTTCAGCAGATTGAGCGCTTTCATACCGAGCAGGTAGGCGCGCGGCTGTTTCGGGTCGTTGCCAAAATAGAGTATCTGCTCGTCGTACACCGACATCAGTTTATCGATGAGTTGCTCGCGTTTGGCGGCATCTTTTTCCTGACCGATCTGCCAATCGACTATGCGAACGCCGTATGTGTAGATGGCGCGGTGTGCACCTTTGCATTCGGCAAAGGCTTTCTCCCACGGAGCGAGTGCGTCGGCGTAGTTTTTCTGCTTGGCCGATTCGCCAAACAGGCTGATATTCATCTGACACTCTTCTGTCGTTGCTGCTTGCGGTGCTTGCGCAAAAGCGCTTACCGAAGCCGCTGCGGCCAAAACTAAACAAGCAATTTTCGTTTTCATAAGGCTATTCCTTTATTTTTTTACAGTTTTTCGTTATTGTATGCGCTGTTTGAAGAACCACATCTCGTTCAGCGTTAGGTTTATCCCGATTTTGAAATAATTTTCTTGCAACGCCGTGTGCGAAGCCACACCTATATTCCCATATTCAAAATTGATGTTCAACATCGTTTTGGTGGTGCGCAGCGGAAATCCGATGCCGCAAGTTACGGCTATGTCGCGCGTGCCAACCATTGCTTGTGCCGTTGCGTCGTAGTACTTGAAGTAGGAGTTGGCATAACTTGCTCCCAAACGCCAGCGCATACGATCGACATAACGGTTGCCCGCAGGCTTGTAGATATATTCCACACCGAACGCAAATTTTTGCCGATTGACCAACGAATCGCGTTGGCCGAAATAGCGCGCCTTGGCAAATTCTTGCAGCGTGTAGTCGAAAGCGAGCGTCAGTTTTTGGTCGTAGGTGTACGACACTCCTGCGCCATAAAGCGATGGCAGGTCGAACAATTCGCTAGTGCTGACATTCACGGTGTCGGCGCCGATGGTCTGCGCTTCGTAGTCGCCATACAACTTCGAGATGTGGTCATATACAAAACCTATGCAAAAACTGTGCCGTTTTATCGTTTCCTGATATTGGAAGCCATAGCGCAGATTGACATTGTGTATGTGTGCCGTGGTGGTTTGCGTGGTGGTGTAGGTTGGCACATCGGACGCTGTAACCGCAAGCGAGCGCGCATGGTCGATGGTGCCGAACATATAGTAAACATTCACGCCAAACGAGAAGCGTTTCCACGCTGTGGCCGCCAAACCGACATAGACTTGGTTGATGCCGCCGCCACCAACAAATTTGTGCGTCTGCGTTACCGCTGTCGATGTAGAATCGACAAAGCCGTAGTTGTAGCCCACAAACGAATAGGGCAAAACGCCCACGCTCAAGCCCATCCAGCGTGTGATGGGCAGTTGGAACGCTAGATATTCGAGGTTGCCCGTGAAAGTCGAGTTTTTTGTGCCATCGACACTGTAGGTGGTGGCCAGTGCCGACGCGCCAAATTCAAAAAGGAAACTGGTGCTGTCGATGCTGCTGCTCGAAGCGGGGTTGGCAGGGTTCATGCTCGTGCGGTTGCGCAAAGCGTAGGCTACTCCGCCCATCGACTGGCTGCGCGAAAAGCCCATATCCTGCAAGCGACCATAGCCGTAGCGTGTGTAGGGCGAATTGACATTGTTTTGCGCCGAAGCGAATGCAACCGTACCAAAAAAGACTACGACCAAGAGCAGCAAGCGGCTCGAAGCGTGGCTATTAGCGACTATTTTCGACAAGAATTTCATTCAAACCGATGAGTGCCAAATTAGGCTCTGCAAAATTACTATTTTTTATTTTATTGCGCAACAATGGTGCGAGTCCACCTCCCAACACCAATTTTATATCAGCAAACGACTGCTGCAGGTGCGCCAGATAACCCTCGATTTCGAACACAAGTCCGTTGAATGCGCCAGCGCGCATGGCTTCGGCTGTTTCGGCAGCCACAAAATGCGTGGGAGCGGTTGGCTCTACTTGCGGCAGTTTTCCCGTGAAATGGTGCATCGCCTTGAGCCGAAGTTCGTAACCAGGCGCAATGTTGCCGCACTCGAAATGGTTGCTGTCCGACAAAAAATCGTAGGTTACGCAGGTGCCCGCATCGACCACCAACAGATTGCCTTGTGGCACGCACGCGCGCGCTCCGACAGCCGCTGCAATGCGGTCGGCACCGACAAGTCGCAAATCGTAGTCGCACGAAATAGGAAGCCGCAAGCCGTTGGGCATTTGCAGCATATCGGGAAAATGGCGGTGCAAAGTAGCGACAATCGGTTCGTCGTGCCCTGCGACACTACAAAAAATGGCGTTTTCGAGTGGGAAACGCGCTTTGAGTTGCGCCAGAAAATCGTCGGTGAGCGCATTGCACACGCAAATTTCGACCAGCGTGCGGCGGTCGAAAACGGCCATTTTCAGGCGGGTATTGCCTCTATCAATAACTAAATTCATGATTTACAGAAAGTTAGACAGCCACCACGCCAGCAATGTGTGGGTGCGGGTCGTAGCCGACAAGTTCAAAATCGTCGTAGTGGAAATCGAAAATCGATTTGACTGCGGGATTGATGTGCATTTGCGGCAGTGGACGCGGCTCGCGCGTGAGTTGCAGGCGCACCTGTTCGAGGTGGTTGAGATAGATGTGCGCATCGCCAAAAGTATGCACAAAATCGCCAGCGCGAAGACCAGTAACCTGCGCCATCATCTGCAAAAGCAGCGCATACGAAGCGATGTTGAACGGCACACCGAGAAAAATATCGGCACTGCGCTGATAGAGTTGCAAACTCAATCGGCCATCGGCCACATAGAACTGAAACAGCGTGTGGCACGGCGGCAGCGCCATTTTTTCGACTTCCGCCACATTCCACGCACTCACAATGAGTCGGCGCGAGTCGGGATTGTGTTTTATGGTCTCCACCACATTGGCAATTTGGTCGATGGTGCCGCCCTGATAATCGGGCCACGAGCGCCACTGATGACCATAGACGGGACCAAGTTCGCCGTTCTCGTCCGCCCATTCGTTCCAAATGCGTACGCCGTGTTCCTGCAAATAGCGCACATTGGTGTCGCCCTGCAAAAACCATAGCAGTTCGTAGATGATGGATTTGAGATGCAGTTTTTTGGTGGTAAGCAGCGGGAAACCGTCGTCCATGCAGAAACGCATCTGATGACCAAAAACGCTGAGCGTGCCAGTGCCAGTGCGGTCGTGCTTTTCGACACCCTCGTCGAGTACGCGCTGAATCAAATCGAGGTATTGTTTCATGATTTAGTGTGAAAGTTTTGTTGAAGCGTTGAATTGATTTTTGGTTGATTGGTTGATTGGTTGATTGGTTGATTATTGTGCAAATGATTTTGGGCACCACAATCTTCAAATCTTCAAATCTTCAAATTTGAAATTGCGTCTTCGACGCATCACTCCTCACTTTTCTTGCGACTTGCTACTCACATCTTGCTACTAATACATATTGTAGGTTGTTTTGGTAACTTTGAATTCGGTGCGGCGGTTGATGGCGTTGATGATTTCTTGTTGTTCGGCGGTGAGCATTTTCACGAGTTTCTCTTCGAGCACTTCGTCTTTGCGGACAAAATGCAGTTCTTGCGCCATGGCTTCGTCCACCACTACGGGCTGACTTTCGCCATAGCCGCGCGAGGTGAGACGGTCGGCGACTACGCCCGATCGCACCAGAAAATCGACTACCGCCTTGGCGCGCGCTTCGGAGAGGCGCATATTGTCGTCGTCGGAGCCAACACAGTCGGTGTGCGCCGCTATCTCGATGGCGATGTTCGGGTTGTCGTCGAGCATTTTGACCAACGCCGCCAGCGATTTTTCCGACTCGGCGGTCAAATCTGTTTTGCCAAACTCGAAAAATATGTTCGGAATCGGAATCGGTTTGCCAATAGTGGGCAACGCAAAAGTCTGCTCAAAAGTCTTGCTATTGGTGAGTCCTTCGGTCGAAAGGCGCGCCGAACTATTCAGATAACCGCGCGAAGTGGCCAGCATAATGTAGTTGGCATCTTTGACCAGTTTTATGCGGAAAGTGCCGTCTTTTTTGGCACGAATTTTCACATTTGCACCATTGTCGCCCACAAGTTTGACGATGGCATCGGGCAGCGTGTTGCCCTTTTCGTCGGTAATTTTTCCCTCGACGGCATAGACCAATTCGGGCAATTCAAAATTGTAGATGCGGTCGAAATTTTTCGACTGGTTGCGGTTCGACGAGAAAAATCCGCTTTCGCCCTCGCCGCTGAATGTGATGCCAAAATCGTCGCTGCTGGAGTTGATGGGCGCAAGCATGTTGTGTACCTGCCAATGCTCGGCCGAATCTTTTACAGCGCAAAAAATATCGAGTCCGCCAAAGCCTGCGTGGCCATCGGAAGCGAAATAAAAAGTTGTGTCGCTGCGCACGCAGGGGAACATTTCGTTGCCCGAGGTATTGATGTCGCTGCCCATGTTTTGCGGCGTTCCCCAAGCGCCATCGACCTTATCGACAAACCAAATATCTTTGCCGCCAAATCCGCCTGGCGCATCGGAGACAAAGTAGAGCCGCTCGCCGTTTTGCGCCACGGCTGGGTGCGCCACCGTGATGGTACTATCGCTGAAAAGCACCACTTTTTGCGGTGCAGTCCACTGACCGCCCGAGCGTGTGGCCGTCCAGATTTCGCCGCCAATATCGCCTGCATTGTCGATACGGCAGCGCGTGAAATAGATGGTTTTGCCGTCGGGCGTGAACGCCGCTGCGCCCTCGTCGTCGTCGGTATTAAATTCGCCCTCGATCGGTTCGGGTTTTTCCCATTTGCCCGAGGCATTTTTGCGCGATGTGAATAGGTCGTTGTTGGCCACGCCTGTGATGGCACTCGCCTTGCGGCTGGTGGTGTTGTCGCGGTTGGTTGTGAAGACCACCGAGGCGGCCTCTTTGCCCATAAATGCTGGCGCAAAGTCGGAATTTTTCTTCGAATTGAGTTCTGCCGCCAATTTTACCACATAGCGCGATGGCGTTTTGCTCCACGCTTGGGCATTTTTTGCGCCTTCCAATCCCGCCAAAGCGGTGCGGTCGTCGGGCTGATTTTGTAGGTAGATTTCGTAGTTTTTGGCTGCATCGGCATAACGCCCCAATGCGTGCAACGATTTGGCGTTGTCGAGATAGACTATCGAATCGTTGTATTTGTACTTGATGGCCTGCGTGTAGGACTTGGTGGCGCGTGCGTGATTGCCCATTGCGCGGTAACATTCGCCCTGTTTGAAGCAGACTTCGGCTTTCAGTTTTTTCTGTTTTTGCGACGAAATGCGCGACTGCGTCTTTTTGTAGATATCGACAGCGGCAAAATACTCGCCATTGGCGTAGATGCGGTCGGCTTTTTTGAGGCGCGCCGACACGCTACACGAAGCCAACACCGCCAGCAGCGACAAACAGACAAACGATATTTTGGCAGCAGATTTCATTTCATGTTTTTTTCTGCGAAAAGTTCTTTTTGCTAATCATTGAATCATTGAATCATTGAATCATTGAATGTTGAAGTGTTCGGACTTTCAACTTTATGAACTTTATGAACTTTATGAACTTGATAAACTTTACGAACTTTCACACTAATTTTGTTTATGCTCTATCCTCTCCACAATGCCATCGAGCGTGGTTAGCAACCAACCGTTTGTGCCGACTGGCACCAAAGCGTTGATGCCTGTGTTGCCAATTTTGTGTTGCCACACAACCGCTCCATCGGCAGCATTTAGACTGATTATCAGGCCATTTTTAGTTGCAAAAACAATCTGTCCATCGCGCTCCGCAATGGCGCACGGAGTGTAATCTTCGGCATAAAGTGCCTCTTTTTTCCAACGCTTTTCGCCGCTGTTTATTGTTGTATCGAATGCAAAAACAGTCCCTTTGCGGGTGCGTGCAAAGAGCGTCTGCCCATCGGCCGACACGCCCAGCGAGGCGATGAAACGCTTGTCGGTATTGCGCCAAAGCAGTTGCCCAGTGGCCGCATCGACCGCCACCAGCGCGCCATCGGCCGTTACCGCAAATAGTTTGCCCGAAGCGAAAACGGGTTGCGTCAGCGGTGCAGCCTTCAAATCCGAAGTCCAAACAACATTGCCCAACTGCGCATCGACGGCATACAAACGGCCATCGTACGCACCAAAAATCACCTTGTCGCCAACAACCGTGGCAGCCGACTGTATGTAGCCTTGTGGCGCATCGCACGCCCAAAGCAGAGCACCCGTTTCGATGTTGAAAGCGCGCATTTTGCCATCGCCACTTCCGACAAAAGCCACATCGTCTAGCGCAACTGGCGTAGCGCACACCGCTTGACCCGTAGTCTGCCGCCATGCCAAACGCCCAGTGGCAGCGTCTAAACAGTAAATGGTGCGGTCGGCACTGCCAAACAGCACTTTGCCGCGACAGACGAGCGGTGCCGCCGCAATGCGCGACGGCGTTTTATACTGCCAAATTTGCTTCCCTTTTGCCAAATCGAAACAGCGCATCATGCCCGACTCGTCGCCGAAATAGAGCCGTTCGCCATCCGTTGCTACTGCGCCGTAAATGCCCTGCCCTACCGACTTCCGCCAAACGGTTTTGACGGTTTTGTACTGCTTATTCACATCGAAATTTGGGCGTGGAAAAAGTTTGGTGTCGCTGGCGGAATAAATGCGCGGTTCCACAGGCAGCGCCAACCAACGGCGCGCTGGTTGCCCAAGGCGTTTCTCCGAAATATAGAGCGAATCGGCCATATCTAATATGGTGTAGCCGCCCGATTGTTGGCCGTCGCGCTGCGTAGAGCGCACCACTACGCCCTGTATGCCGTCGAAATCGAGCAATGCATTGCGGTGATAATGGCCACAAAAAACGCCCTGCACATTGTAGTCGCGTAACAGGTCGGTGGCTGCCTCCCAATTATCCACATCGCCACTTTGCAGCGGGTGGTGCGCCACAAAATAGATAGGTTGTTTGCGCCCAGCCTGTTTCAAATTGTAGGCCAGCCAAGCAACATCTTGCGGTGCAATATGACCGTCGTTGTGGCGCAAAAGCGGCCCTGTGTTCAAGCCAAGAAACAGATTTCCGTTGAAAAACAGACGAAAACGCGTATCGCCAAAAATTCGTGCGAAATCGACCGCAGCCGACTCCGAAGCGCGTGTATCGTGGTTGCCCGGAATGGCGTAGTACGGCACTTCCAACTCGTCGAGCAGCGACTTGGCAAGCAGCAGCGACTTGGTGTCGCCATTGTGGGTCAAATCGCCACAAACCAGCACAAACGCCAAATCGGTGCGGGCGTTCACCTCGTCGATGGCGCGGCGCAAATCCTCGGTATTGTTCGGCAGCGTATCGCAAATGTGCGTGTCGCTAAAAATGGCAAAACTGAAGGTCGGATCGACGGGCGTTTTGTCCGTTTCGACCGCTTTCGGAAAATCTTCTGGCTTCGGGCCTTCGGGCTGCCCACGAAACGATGGTTGCGCCACGCTTGGCAAAACGCTCCAAAGAGCCACCACAGCCACAAAAAAGTACTTTCTCATACGCAAAAAAATGCATTGTTTCAAACAAGTTCAATCTACAAAGGTACGCATTTTATTCCAAACTGCCAAAAGTGCGAAGATGTGGGCCTATTCGGCAGATTCAACTTCTAAATGCAACGGATTTTTTGAAAAATGCGTGAGAATTTTTGTTTTTGTGCGTGGCACTTACCTCTTTTTCTGATAAAAAATCGTCGAAAAATGCTGAAAAATGCTGCCTCGGCAAAAAAAATGTCTCGAAATTTGTGGAATAAAAAAAAAGTTGTACCTTTGCAGCCGCAAACAAGCCCAGATGGCGGAATCGGTAGACGCGCTGGTCTCAAACACCAGTGCCGCAAGGCATCCCGGTTCGATCCCGGGTCTGGGTACCAAAACGGTTGATAATTCACGGATTATCAATCGTTTTTGTTTTTTTTTGAAATGAGAATTTTGCGTCAGCGGTTGCTGCAATCGAACAACAAAAATCCGACAAAGTCGGGAACAACTTGTCGGATTCGTTTGTGGTGCCAACGGGAATCGAACCAGTGACACAAGGATTTTCAGTCCTTTGCTCTACCAACTGAGCTATGGCACCATCTTTTTGCGGGTGCAAAGGTAGGCATTTTTTTTGTTACTGCAAAATTTTTTGCGACAAAAATGCTATCTGCAAGATTTTCAGCGGTTAATGCACGGCAATTTTGCGTGTTTGTGTGGTTGTTTTTAGCACATAGAAGCCTTTGTTGAGCGCAAAACGGTGCGTTCCCGCCGTTACAAAGTCGTGGTGCAGGCACTTGCCTGTGGTGTCGTAGACAAACAGTTCGTCGTCGTGTGGCAGGGTTACCACCAATGCGCTGGGCGTGGTGTAGAATGTGAGGCCGTCGTCGTATGTCTGTTTCACGCCTGTGCTGGGACATTCGCCTGCGGCTACGGCTTCGGTCCATGTGGTGGCCACGCGTATGCCGTCCACCAAAATCCAATCGTCGTCGCTACTGCTGCGAAGAACTATGTTTTGCGGATTTATATCGGCATTCGTACTCGACGAACTATTTGTTGTGGTCAGTAGCGGCTCGGCGGGTTCGGCGGCGGTGAAGGCATCGAGCAGATAGAGTGCCACTTGGTCGTTTTTCGCACCAGCAACAATGGTGTATTTCAGCACTACAAGATAGGTTGTTTCGTTATCGAGCACACGATCGGCATATTTCTCGCCCTCTTTATCGTACGAAAGCCCAATTTTATTTTGTTCGTTAATCCAAATGCGCCCGTTGTAGTTGAATGTGCTGGAACTAATGGCATCGCGCAGACTGAAAAACCATGTTCTTTTGCTGCAAGTATAAGGCTGCAACATCATTGCCACATACACATCGCCCGAAGTTACGGTTTCGAAGGCTTTGTGTGGTTGATAACTGCCATCGTTACCGCTGATTATCGCACCATTGCCGATGCCGCAACCTGCGTAATTGTCGAAATTCAAGCCGTTGGATACCGCTGTAACCGATGTGCCGCCGTAGGGAGTAACCCAGCCGCAGTCCGATAGCGTCGTGCCTACCGTATAGTCGAAATCCTCGACCAAAAGTAGGTCGGCATTCGCAGTTGCACAAAAAGCAACCGCCAAAAATGTGAATAGGTGTTTTTTCATGGTGTTTTATTTTGTTGATTAGTTGGTTGTTCTGATTTCGTTTCACGCATTTTTTCTCCGCTCGGCATAGCTCAAACGAGTTTGGCTCTGCTCTCGCTTGTCGAAAAAATTCAAATTTCTAATTTCTAGATTTCTAGTTATTGTTGAATCGTTTAATTGAAAAATCAATTTTCAAATCTTCAAATATTCAAATCTTCAAATTTGAAATTGCGGCTTTGCCGCATCACTCCTCACTCCTAATGTCATTTCACCTCGTTGCCGACTTTTGTTTCGCTTTCGAATGGGAAGAGACCGAAGAGTTCGGCGTCGATGCGGTCGGTGATTTTCTGGAAATCTTGCGGATTGTTCTCGAATTTCACATGGTCGGCATCGATGATGAGCAGTTTGCCTTTGTAGTCTGCAATCCAGCGTTCGTATTTGTCGTTCAGACCTTGCAGATAATCGATGCGAATAGAACTTTCGTATTCGCGGCCGCGTTTTTGGATTTGTGCCACAAGGTTCGGTATCGACGAGCGCAGATAGATGAGCAGGTCGGGCATTTTCACGAGCGACATCATCAGGTCGAACAGGTCGCAGTAGTTGGCAAAGTCGCGATCCGACATTTTGCCCTGTTCGTGCAGGTTTGGCGCAAAAATGCGTGCGTCTTCGTAGATAGTGCGGTCTTGAATGATGGTTTCGTTCGACTTGCCGATTTCCACCACATCTTTGAATCGTTTGTTCAGAAAATAGATTTGCAGATTGAACGACCAGCGCGCCATATCTTCGTAGAAATCAGCCAGATAGGGGTTAAATTCTACCGATTCGAAACGGGGCGTCCAGCCGTAATGCTTGGCCAGCATGTTTGTCAGCGTGGTTTTGCCGCTGCCGATGTTTCCTGCTATTGCAATGTGCATAGTGTATGTTTTTTATGGTTTGAGATTCGCCTTTTCTGCGCCCGCCAACGGGAATAGTCCGAAGAGCGTTGCGTCTATTTTGTTGATAATGGTTTCGAAATCTTTCGGATTGTGTTCAAAGTCCAAATTGTCGGAGTCGATGACCAGCACATCGCCTTTGTAGCGGTCGAAAATGAACTCTTCGTAGCGGTCGTTCAGCCCTTTCAGGTAGTCGAGCGGCATGGTTTGTTCGTAGTCGCGGCCGCGTTTCTGAATCTGCGCCACCAGTGCGGGAACGCTTTTGCGCAGGTAAATCATCAAGTCGGGCAGTTTGGTGAGCGACATCATCAACTGAAAAAGTTCCATATAAGTGGTGTAGTCGCGCTCCGACAGGTTGCCCATCTCGTAGTTGTTGTTCACAAACACATACACGCCTTCGAATATCGAGCGGTCTTGAATGATGGTGTGGTCGGCTTTGGCAATGTCGAGCACATCTTTGAACCGCTGTTTCAGAAAATAGACCTCGAGGCAGAACGACCACCGCGCAATGTCGGCGTAGTAATCCTCCAAATAGGGATTGAAACGCACTGGTTCGAACCGCGGTTCCCAGCCGTAATGCTTGGCCAGCAAACCTGTGAGCGTCGTTTTTCCCGCGCCGATATTTCCCGCTATGGCTATATGCATGACAAAATGAGCCGTTACTTCCTGCAAAGATACAAATAAAAAGTCGCTCACACCATATTTTATTCTATCAAGATATTAACAATCGAAAATCTGCCGTTTTGTCCGATTTTTAGGCCAATAATTACGCCAAAATGTCAGTTTTTGAGCGTGGCACTTGCTTTGATAATTGACAATTAGTAGCAAGATATGAGTAGCAAGTAGCAAGACAAGTGAGGAGTGAGGAATTAGGAGTGAGGAGTGA
>CAVGYO010000017.1:0-18652 GCA_963633255.1 Erysipelotrichaceae bacterium | reverse complement strand
TAGCAAGATACAAGTAGCAAGAAAGATTTTAAGAACATAGAATATAGAGCATAGACTTTTTAATTGACAATTGACAATTGATAATTGATAATTATTTGAAGATTTGAAGTTTGAGGCGTTTCGGCTACCGAAAACTAGAAATTTAGAAACCAGAAATTAAAAATAATCTTTTCAACAACCAATCAACCAATCAACCAATCACCCAGAAATCGCTTCAACAAAACTTTCACACTTTTATACTATCTACCCATAACCTATTATTCATTATCACTGTTTATTATTCATTAAAAGCAAAATAACATGTTGGTCAAAACTTTTGCAGCCGCGGTGCAGGGCATCAACGCTATACTGGTAACGATAGAGGTGAACATTTCGCAGGGCATTCGCTTTTTTCTGGTCGGACTGCCCGACAATGCGGTGAAGGAGAGCCACGAACGCATTCTGTCGGCGTTGCAGTACAACAAAATTTCGGTGCCGCGCCGACAAGTGGTCATCAATATGGCACCCGCCGACATTCGCAAAGAGGGCTCGGCCTACGATTTGCCGCTGGCTATCGGTATGTTGGCGGCCAACGAAACGATAGATTCGGCGAAGTTGGAACACTATGTGCTGATGGGCGAACTGTCGCTCGATGGCACGCTGAAACCCGTGAAAGGTGTGCTGCCAATAGCCATTTTGGCGCGCGAAAAGGGGTTCAAAGGCTTTATTCTGCCCAAAGAAAATGCACGCGAAGCCGCTGTGGTAAACGATTTAGATGTGCTTGGCGCATCGAACATTACCGAGGTGGTCGAATTTTTCAATAATCAACGCGAGTTGGAACCGACGGTGGTCAATACGCGCGAGGAGTTTTACGCCCATGCCAATGCGTTCGACATCGATTTTGCCGATGTGAAAGGGCAGGAAAATGTGAAGCGCGCGCTCGAAATAGCGGCGGCTGGCGGCCACAATATCATCATGGTGGGACCTCCGGGCGCAGGCAAATCGATGATGGCCAAACGCATTCCCACTATTTTGCCACCGCTCACGCTCCATGAGGCACTCGAAACGACCAAAATTCACTCCGTGGCGGGCAAAATCGACAGCAACACATCGCTCATGGCGCAACGCCCGTTCCGCAATCCGCACCACACTATTTCCGATGTGGCGTTGGTTGGTGGCGGCACTTTTCCGCAGCCCGGCGAAATTTCGTTGGCACACAATGGCGTGCTTTTTCTCGACGAACTGCCCGAGTTTAAGCGGCAAGTGCTCGAGGTGATGCGCCAACCGCTCGAAGACCGCAAAATCTGCATTTCGCGTGCAAAATTTGCGGTGGAATATCCTGCAAGTTTCATGCTTGTGGCGGCTATGAATCCCTGTCCGTGCGGCTACTACAACCACCCGACGCGCGATTGTGTTTGCTCGCCAGGCATGATTCAAAAGTACCTGAGCCGCATCAGTGGGCCGCTGCTCGACCGCATCGATATGCACATCGAAATTGTGCCTGTGCCGTTCGACAAACTCTCCGAAGCCGCACCAGCCGAACCCAGCGCAACCATTCGCGAGCGTGTTATCAAGGCGCGGCAGGTGCAAGAGGCGCGTTTCAAAGATGTGCAGGGCGTCTATTGCAATGCGCAGATGTCGTCGAAAATGCTGCGCAAATACTGCGCCGTCGATGCCGAAGGGCAGCAACTGCTCAAGGCGGCCATGCTGCGTATGAACCTCTCGGCACGCGCTTACGACCGCATTCTGAAAGTGGCGCGCACCATTGCCGATATGGCACGCAGCGAACAGATTTTGACGGAACACTTGGCCGAAGCCATCAACTACCGCAACCTCGACAAAGAGGGCTGGGCAGGGTGATTTAGTGTGAAGGTGAGAAAGTGTGAATGTGTGAATGTTCTGTTGAATCGTTGAATTGTTGAACTGGTTATTTGCGAATTTGGAGATTTGTTGAATCGCAGTTGGCTGTATCTACCGAATAATTCTTAATTATTCATTGTTAATTGTTCATTAAATGTAGAGTCGATACGACACCACAAAAATGCGCATCGCACTCGACGAGCGCGGTGGCAGAATTGTGCAGTTCTAACGAAAACTGGCGATTATCTTATCGTTTTGGACTCGGCTTTGAAAGCTTTGCCTGCCACATAGTAACCGCCTTTGGCCAATTTTATGGTCGCTTTGGGTTGGCTTGGTGCAGCAATATCGGCCGAGTAGATCACTTTCGGTTTGTCGTCCGAAATCCACGAAATGTGGATGTTGTAGTCGTATGGCACGGCAAATGTACCCAACGAAGCCGCCGAAACAAATGTTGCGGAACTTTCTGTGTTCTCTTTTATCGTAATCCACACATCGTCGATAGCAACACCCGACTTTTCTTCAATGGTTACCTTGCAATGGTCGCCTTTGATTTTGTTGAAGTTTTCTTCGCAACTGACGAACAATGCGGCGCAGCCCACGGCTATAATTGCGCCAAAGAGTTTAAGGTTTTTCATGGTATGTTTTTTTGGTTATTTCTGCAAACAGTCCGCCACAAACAACGCAAGCGGAACGAAAGGCAAAGTTAGATATATTTTTTCTCTCTTGCAATAGTTTGACTCAAAAAAAAGAGCAGTGGGACTATAAGCCGGGTTCTGTTTCGGCGTAAAACGCTGAATATCTGCCATTTATCTCGAACAAATGTCGCCATTTGCCTCTATCAGCCTACCCTCCGACATGGAGCGGGCCGCTCTCGTAGCGTCGGTCTGCTTGGCCTTTCAACCCATGATGCGCCGTAGCCTCCAGTGTCGCCACCGAAGCGGTGAGCTCTTACCTCGCCTGTTTCACCCTTGCCCGTAGGCGGTTTTCTTTCTGTAACGCGTATTGAACCTCGCGGCCCACTTCCCGTTAGGAAGCATGGTTGCCCTGTGTTGCCCGGACTTTCCTCGCTCGGCGTGCGCCAAACGCGGCAGATCGTCCCACTGCTTTTGTCGGCAAAAGTACAAAAAAAGGCGCAATTTTGCTCCGTCGCCACACTTTTTTTGAAATTTTGTTGTACTTTTGTTCAGCAAAAATATGTTTGACATGGATAAAATCGTCATCTACCAGATTTTTACGCGCTTGTTTGGCAATAGCGGCGCAAATGTTCCCAATGGCACCATCGCACAAAATGGGTGCGCCAAGTTCGGCTCGTTTACGCCGAAAGTGCTTGCCGAAATCAGAAAATTGGGCGCAACGCACATTTGGTACACGGGGCTGATGGAGCATGCCACGCAGACCGACTACACGCCTTTTGGCATTTGTGCCGACCATGCTGGTGTGGTCAAAGGGCGCGCTGGATCGCCGTATGCGGTGAAGGATTATTACGATGTCGATCCCGATTTGGCCGACGATGTGCCGCACCGCATGGCCGAGTTCGAGCAGTTGTTGGCGCGCACGCACAAGGCTGGGCTGAAAATGCTGATGGATTTTGTGCCGAATCATGTGGCGCGGCAATATCACAGCGATGTGCGCCCCGAAACCGATTTTGGCTTGCACGACCGCACCGATTGGCATTTTTCGCCGCAAAACAATTTCTACTACTGCCCAAACACGCCCTTGGCGCCGCAGTTCGATGCGTTGGGCTACTCCGAATTTCCTGCCAAAGCCACGGGCAACGACTGTTTTTCGCCTGCGCCAAGTCGAAACGATTGGTACGAAACCGTCAAACTCAACTACGGCATCGACTACACGGGCGGCGGTGCGTGCCATTTCGACCCTATGCCCGATACTTGGCTGAAAATGCGCGATATTCTGCTCTTTTGGGCGGGCAAAGGCATCGACGGTTTCCGCTGCGATATGGCCGAAATGGTGCCTGTCGCCTTTTGGCACTGGGCGATTGCCGAGGTCAAACGCCACTTCCCGTCGCTGATTTTTGTGGCCGAAGTGTATAATCCAACGCAATACCGCAGTTACATTCACGAGGGCGGTTTCGACTATCTCTACGACAAAGTGGGACTTTACGACTGCCTGCGCAGCGTGGTTTGTGGCAGTGCATCGCCGCACGAACTTACGCATCGGTGGCAACAAGTGGCTGATATTCAGCAAAATATGCTCAATTTCGTAGAAAATCACGACGAGCAGCGCATTGCTTCCGACTTTTTTGCGGGCGATGCGGCCAAAGGTCGCCCTGCTATGCTGGTGGCGGCTTGTATGAACAGCAATCCTGTGATGATTTACGCTGGTCAGGAACTTGGCGAGTGCGGCATGGACGCCGAAGGTTTCAGCGGCTGCGATGGGCGCACCACCATTTTCGACTATTGGTCGGTTGGGTCGCTGGCGCGCTGGTACAACGCTGGCAAGTGCAACACCGCCCAACTCGACGATTCGGCACGGAATTTGCAGGAGTTTTACAAAAGGCTTCTGAATCTGTGTCACACGGAGCGGGCGTTGTGCGAGGGCGGCTTTTTCGATTTGATGTATGTCAATCCGCAGGCAGAGCGGCAATATCTGTTTTTGCGCGCAGCAGGTCGAGAGGCGGTTTTGTGCATCGCCAATTTTTCGGAGCAAGCGACATCGGTGCGCATCAATCTGCCGCAGCACGCTTTCGACTACTTTGGGTGGGCGGCGCAGCAGGGTTGCACGGCAGTCGATTTGTTGAGCGGCAAGGCCGAGCGCATCGACTTTGCACCCGACACGCCCGTAGAAACGCTGGTAGAGGCTTGGAACGGTAAACTATTGAAAATCAATATCTAACAATGAGTAGAAAATTTATCACTACACTAATTATCGGTTTGGTTATGACAGCAAATGTTTTTGCAGAACAACGGGTTGGCTTGGTTTTGAGTGGCGGCGGCGCACTGGGGTTTGCGCACATCGGTGCCATTCAGGCGTTGGAAGAGGCTGGTTTTCAGCCTTCGGTGGTTTCGGGCACCAGCATGGGGTCGCTTGTGGGCGTGCTGTACGCTTATGGTTACAAACCTGCCGAAATTATGCAAGTGGTAAAGGACGAGCGGCTCTACCGCAACTCGACGCTTTTGCGCTTTCATTTCTCGAAAAATCCTGGCATTTACAACCTCGATGCCATCAATCGTCTGATTAAAAGTCTGATTCCCGACAATTCGTTCGACAGTCTGCCGAAGAATTTTTGCGCCTGCGTGATGAATCTGACCGAAGCCGTGCCAGAGTACATCTGTTCGGGCGATTTGCTGGCCGAATATGTGGTGGCGTCGGCGTCGATACCGTCGTTTTTCGAGGCGCAAACCATCAACGGTGTTCAGTATATCGATGGCGGCATGTTGAACAATTTTCCTGCGCAGCCCATTCGCAACAAGTGCGATTTTCTGATTGGAATCGATGTGTTGCCGCTCACGCACAAAAAGGCCGAAAAGACCTACGAGGCGATGCTCTACGGCTTGCGCGATGTGCAGCATGTCAATTCGCTGCCTGGCCACGCGCTGTGCGACCTGCTCATCGAGGTGCATGCCATCGACACCTACGGTGAGTTCGATTTCAAGGAGTACGAAGCCATCTACAACATTGGCTACGAAACCGCCAAGGCACAGATTGCCAGTTGGTTAGCAAACAAAAAGTAGTTTTCTCGGGATTCAAAAATTGCGCCCTTCGAAAAGGCTGAAGCGGTCGCGCCACACCTGCGGAATGGGCGCAGCGGCGTTTTGCTCGAAATCGAAGCCGACCATCACCGAGCGGTATTCGCTGCGGATTTCGCCATTTTCGTCGATAATGCGTTGTGCCAGATCGAAACTTTTGTGTCCGATGTGGCTCACAGCGGTTTGCACGGCTATTTTGTCGGGCAGGAAAATCGGTCTCACAAAGTCGATTTCGGCGTGTGCCACCACCCATTCTATCTTGTGCGGCGGCAGATATTGACCATACACCGCATCGAAATAGGTCGTTTTGCCGATGTCGTAAAAGGCAAAATAGGCGTTGTTGTTGATGTGTCCAAGTGCGTCGGCATCGTTGAAGCGCAACTGCACTGGCACGGTGTGGCGAAAAGTGAGATTATCGGGAATAAGTCGGCTCATAGTCGGTCGTTTTTTACAAAATCAGATAACGAATTGCACCTCCTTGAAGGCGAAAGTTTGCAGTAGACCCTTTTCGTTGCGTAGCACAAGATGTCCCGTTGGTTCTATGCGGTCGATGGCGGCGCGGAAAGTCTTGCCGTTGGGCAGTCGGAACGGGTGTAATCCAGTGTGGCGGTAGAGCGCGTTGGCGTAGCGTTGTTGCCATTGGCTGGCCTGCACAATGCTGAACTGGTCGTAATAGTCGAGAATGCGCGTGGTGAGCAGTTGCAGCACATGCTCGCGGTCGAATGGGTGTCCAGCGATTTGTTGCATCGAGATAGGATTTGGCGCATCGCTCACAAAGGCGGTTTGGTTCACATTCAGCCCGATGCCGACGATGGCTTTGGCCATTTGGTTGCCATTGAGCAGCGTTTCGATGAGAATGCCACATAGTTTGCAGTCGCCCGCATAGATGTCGTTTGGCCATTTGATACGAATCTCCTGCCCGAGCAGTTCGTGCAGCGTGTCGGCGGTGGCGAGCGCAACCAGTTCCGACAGCAGAAACTGTTGAGCCACAGGCACTTTTGTCGGTTCGAGCAGCAGACTGAAGAGCAGATTTTCGCCGCGTGCCGATTCCCAGCGGTTGGTGGCTTGCCCTTTGCCTGCGGTTTGGAAGTCGGCATCGGCCACGAATCCGTGTGTGCAGTGGTCGCAGTTGTCGCGCAGCCAGCGGTTGGTCGAGTCTATTTCGGAGAAATGTTGTCGCATTTTCATTTACATATTTTCGATGATATGCAAGAACCAACTTTCGATTTCGCGGCGCACTTGGCGGCGTGTGTCGAAGTGATTGACGATGACGCAAAAGGTGTATGTTTTTGTGCCTTTCACAATGTAGCCAGCGTACGATTGCACACCGCTCATGCTGCCACTTTTGGCGTGTACTTCGGCGGTTTTGTTGCTGCGCAAAAATGGTTTCACCGTTCCCTCTTGCCCTGCAATCGGAATGGAGTGCAGGAATGTTTGGTAGTTGGGCGAGCGGAACATCAGCAGTAGGATTTTGTTCAGGAAATTGGCTGAAAATCCGTCCATGGGCGACAGGCCGCTGCCGTCGTTTATCGAAATGCCTTGAAAATTGACACCGCGCGCTTGCCAAAAATGCTTTTCGACAGCGATGGCGTTGTTGTTGGTGGCTGTGGCGTTTGGTCGCACCGCCAACTGTCGGAAAATGTGTTCGGCATAGTTGTTGTTGCTCTCGAAATTGGTGATTTTGCACAGTTCCGCCAGCGGTTTGGAGTAGTGTGTGAAGAGCGTGGTGCGTGGGCGTGTGTTGTGTGGGCGGTCGGTAGGTGCGCCATCGATGGTGATGCCGAAATTGCGCAGTCGTGCGGCAAAATGTTCTGCCAAGCAGAGCGGTGGATTTGGAATATCGCCTTTCAGCAGGAATTGTCCGCGGTTGGCGGGTACTGCGCCCACAATCCAGCGGCGATTGTCGTAGGGCATGCCGTAAACATAGGCACTGTCCATCTCGGTGTGGTTCGATTTGGCGTAGTTGTAGAGTTGCAGCCCCTCGATTTGCGGCGTAACATTGAGAATGGTCGGTTGCGTGCCATTGGCGCCCGAGCGCATCAGTATGTTGAGCGTGTTGTCGTAAACCGACAGTCCAAAAACGCCTGCGCCGTAGTAGTTGCCCATATCTTCCCAAATCCATTTTGGCGGCACGGCTTCGACCTCGTACACAGAAGCATCGGCCACGATGTTGCCCGTGATTCGCCGTACGCCCAACGCCTTCATCTGTTGGCACCAGCGGTTCAGAAAGTAATGGTCGTTCACATGTTTAGAGCCTAAACTCGGGTCGCCGCCCCCGACGATGTAAACATTTCCATCGATAGTGCCGTTTGCAAATGTGCCGTCGTAAGCCACGGTTGTCGCAAAACGAAAGTTGCTGTCTAGCAGTTCCAATGCCGTGGCGGTAGTCAGCAGTTTGGTGATAGAGGCTGGCGTTGCCACGCGCTCGGGCATGTATGCAGCGACGGTTTTGCCCGTTTCGGCGTCGGCTACCACAAAAGAGATGTTCGCCTGCTGCAGACGCAGCGATGGTTCGATGGTTTCAGCGTGGCTAAACGCAAACAAGCAGAGCAGAAAAAATGTGGTGTGGAGGCGCATTGATAATTGATAATTGACAATGGATAATTGATAATTTTTTTCGTTGATTGGTTGTTGATTTCTAATTTCTAATTTCTAGATTCTAGATTCCTAATTTCTGGTTGTGGATTTGTGAATTTGGGAAAAATCAATTTTCAAATTTTCAAATCTTCAAATAAAATAGTCTATGTTCTCAAAATTTTTTGTGCGGCATTTTCGGCGGCGCCAGCGTCGCCAAGGCGTTGCGCTAGTTGGTCGTAGTCGGTGATGATGCGTGCGCGGTAGTCGGTGTCGAGCAGCAGGCGATGGAGTTCGCGACCAACATTTTCGGTCGAAAAATCGTGCGCCACAAACTCGCGTACCGCCTCTTTTTCGGCCACCAAATTGACCAACGAGATGAAGCGCGTTTTGATTAGCAGTTTTTTGAGTAACGACGCAAAACGCCCACCCCAAACATAGTAAACCACCACTTGTGGCACACGAAACAGTGCCGTTTCGAGCGTGGCGGTGCCAGAATTGACAATAGCGGCAAAGGCGTTGGCGAGCAGCGCGTATGTGCTGTTTTTTACCACTTTCACATTGTTGGAAAGGTAGGGCGCATAGAGTTGCAGGTCGGCATCGGGTGCGGCGGCCAGCACAAACTGAAAATCGGGATAACGCGCCGCCAGCGGCATCACGCGCGGCAGGGTAGTGTCGATCTCTTGCTGGCGACTGCCCGCCAAAACCGCTACAATGGGACGCGCGTCGAGTGCTTGTTCCGCACGAAAATGGTCGGTGGGCGTGGTTTCGCGAAAATGCGCCACCGCATCGACCGTGGGATTGCCCACATACTCCACGCGATAGTCGAATTGCGCATAAAAAGCCGTTTCGAACGGGAAAATCGTGTACATGCGGTCGATATACCGTTTTATCGCCTTGATGCGGTAAGTTTTCCATGCCCACAATTTCGGCGAAATGTAGTAATAAACAGGCGTTTGCGTATGTTTTTTGACATATTTGGCGATGCGCAAATTGAAACTCGGATAATCGACCAAAATGACCACATCGGGCTGAAATTGTGCGATGGCGTGTTTGCAGTCGGCCAAATTGCGCAGCACTTTGCGCAAATTCAGCACCACATTGATAATGCCCATGAACGCCATATCGCGGTAGTGGTGCACCATCGTGCCGCCCTGCGCTGCCATCAGGTCGCCGCCCAGAAAGCAAAACTGCGCAGCGGCATCGTGCCGTTTGAGGGCCGCCATCAAGTTCGATGCGTGCAAATCGCCCGAAGCCTCGCCTGCTATGATGAAGTATTTCATTTTTTTTTGTCGGTGAATCGTTGAATTGTTGAACTGTTGAAGCGATTTCTGGTTGATTGGTTGATAGGTTGATCGGTTGATTGGTCGTTGAAAAGTTGATGAGTTGATAAGTTTAACGCATTGGTGAAGGTCTGCAAGGCAAAATCAATATTCAAATCTTCAAATCTTCAAATTTTCAAACAAAAAACATGGCAGCGGCGAGGTAGAGCAGAATTGGTATCAGAAATCCGCGACAGGCTTTCCACCACTGAATGTGGTAAAAAACGAACACGCCGAAGAGATTTGGCACGCACGCTACGAGTAGCATTTTGCTGATGAGCGTCGGCGACTTGGCGGCGTAGAGTTGCAGTGCCTCGAACAGCGGCAGACCGCCACGCCCAAAGAGTGCGAGAAAAAGTAGCCCGAACAGCGCAGGCAGCACAATGCCCACGCCCAAAGCCAACCAAAAGTTATCCAATCGTTTCATAATCAGACATTTGCCGAAGCACTGCGTGGGCAGTCATATCGACGCAAGTGGGTACTATCGACACAAATCCTGCATCGATGGCGCTGATGTCGGTGTCCTGTTTTTCGGGTTCGCGATTGACAAAATAGCCCGTCATCCAGCCGTAGTCCTTGCCCGCTGGCGACTTGCCGAGCGCAAATTCTTCTTCCCAATAGCCATCGGCTTGGCGGCAAACGCGCACGCCTTGTGGCTGCCCAGTGGGCGCATTCACATTGAGGCAGACACCGTGTGGCAGTCCGTCGCGCAGCACCCGTTGGATAATCTGCTCAAAAATCGGTTTGCAGAGCGAAAAATCGGCATCATCTTTGTGGTCGCACAGCGAAAAACCCACCGACGGCACACCGCGCACGCAGCCTTCGAACACTGCGCCCATCGTGCCAGAATAGATGACATTGATGGCCGTGTTCGAGCCGTGGTTGATGCCCGAAAAGATGAAATCGGGTTGGCGACCGCCGATGTAGAACGCCAGTTTGGCGCAATCGGTAGGTGTGCCAGTGCATTCGTAGATAGTGAGTCCGGGTTCTTGGCGCAGAAGTTTGTAGATGACCGGAATTTCCATCGTCAGTGCGTTGGAATTTCCCGAGCGCAAGCCGTCGGGCGCAATCACAAGCAGTTCGCCAAATGGACGCGCCATCTCGATAAGTTCGGCAATGCCCTTGGCACGCACGCCATCGTCGTTGGTAATTAAAATCAGTGGTTTCATATTACAATTTGGCAATTTTTGGTTGATTGGTCGTTGATTCTGATTTCTAATTTCGCTTCGCGCATTTTTTCTCCGCTCGGCATAGTCCAAACAAGTTTGGCTCTGCTCTCGCTCATCGAAAAAATTCTAGATTTCTAGATTTCTGGTTGATCGGTTGATCGGTTGATTATTGTGCAAATGATTTTGGACACCGACAATCTTCAAATTTTCAAATCTTCAAATTTTTAAATGAATTTTGTCTATGCTCTATATTCTATGTTCTTAAAATCTTTCTTGCTACTTGTTTCTATTTAGCGCCATTTTTGTGGCTATCAGAAAAATCAGTGTAACGGCGAGCATATAGAGCACATCGCGACTGTCGAGTACGCCGCGCGACATCGATGTGTAGTGTGCGTGAATGCCCAGATTTTTGAGATAGAGCGTGAGTGTGCCGTCGGTGAAGAGTGCTGCCGCCAGTTCGAAGCCGTAGAAAAGCGCAAAGCAAATCAACGCCGACACGACAAACGCCGTGATTTGGCTGCTTGTGAGCGACGAACCGAAAATGCCGATGGCGCAATAGACCGCCGCCAGCAACAAAAGTCCGACAAACGACCCCCAAAATGCGCCCACATCGACATTGCCCATCGGCTCGGCCATGATGTAAACGCTGCCAAACCAGACCACCGCAGGCAACAACGCCACTACAATCACTGCCCACGCCGCCAAAAACTTGCCCACTACGAGTTGCATTTTCGAAATCGGCTTGGTCAGGAGCAGTTCCAGTGTGCCGATTTGCCGCTCCTCGGCGATGGCGCGCATGGTAACCGCAGGGCAGAGAAACAGAAATAGCCACGGTGCTAGCACAAAAAATCCGTCGAGATTGGCATAACCGCTGTTCAGCACATTGTACTCGCCCGGAAAAATCCACAAAAACAGCCCCGCACCCACAAAAAATATCGACAGAACGATGTATCCCGTCGGCGTATTGAAAAAAGTGCGAAACTCTTTGCTAAACAGATTCAGAACGCCATTTGCCATATTTCGTGAATTTTGCGTACTTTTGCAACAAACTTCTATCAAATCTGCAAAGGTACAAAAATTAGCCCAAAAACCACTCGACAATGAGAAGAAAAATTGCCATAACGGTCGCTTTTGCCCTTGGTTGCGGGCTGCTGGCGGCGCAAGAGATTCCGTTTGCGCTCAAAGCGTCGGCGTTTGGCGGCTACATTCTGCCCATGAGCGAAAATCTGAAACAGGTGGCACAAAAACCTGTTTGGGGCGGCGAAATTGCTGCCGAATTTCCAGCGATGGGCAACTACGCGTGGCAACGCTATTGGCGCATGCCGACCGTGGGCGTGGCGTTTGCGGGCATGGATTTGGGCAATCAAAACATACTTGGGCAGGCGTTTGCGCTCTATCCCTATCTGCTTGTGCCGATAATCAAAACCGAACACTTTGTGTGGCATTGGAAAGCGGGCGTGGGGCTGGCGTTTATCACCAAAACATGGTACGACTGCGACACGCTGTCGGGCGTGAAAGCCGCCACTGCCAACGCCTCTATCGGCTCGGTAACCAATGTCTATATCGGCACGGGCATGAATTTTGAATTCCCAATTAAAAATAGTGTCGCCATCACGGCCGATGTCGGTTACGCACACATGAGCAACGGCAGCACACGCCAACCCAACAGCGGTTTCAACATATTGCAGGCGCAAGTCGGGGCAAAATACACCTTCGAGGCGTGCCGCCATTGCAAAAAACCGCTGGCCGCTGTCGAGCGATTCCCCTACGAATGGTCGATGACCGTGGAAGCGTCGGGCGGCGTGCGCGAGCAGTACTACAAAGACCACCGCCACTACGCCGTAGGCACGCTGCAAGTGGGTATGACCGCCAATGTTACCAACCGTTACGCCATTGGTGGCGCGCTGCACGCCTTTTTCGATGGCGCATTTGTGCAACAAGGCACGCGCGGCAACGAGAGTTACCGCCAGCACACACTCTATAATCGCTATTTCATTCCAAACGAAAGCGCAGCCAACAAATTTCGCGCTGGCGTGGCGTTGAACAACGAATTTTTTGTGGGGCGCGTGGTGGCATATCTGCAATGGGGCGTGTATGTGTACGACCCGCTGCGCAACGCCAACCCCGAACCGCACGCCAAACACGCCTACAACCGACCGATGTTCTACTCCTACAACATCGACAACGAGGACGGCTGGAACTATTTTCGACTCGGACTACGCTGCCGCGTGTGGGACAATCTGTTTGTGAGTGCCTGCATAAAAACGCACCTGCACAAAGCCGAAATGCTCACTTTTGGCATCGGCTACCAGATACCATTTGTGCGCAACCACGACAGTCGGCGCGCGCGCTACACCGTGCTGCACCCCGACAGCGACCATCGCCGACCGAAAAAGCAGAAAAACGACTGGATGCCCGTTGGTATCGACTCCGACGAAGATCCGCATTTCAATCTTGGACGATAAAAAATGCGCTACAAAACACGCTGATAATCAGTGAAATAATAAATTTATTATCGTTTTTCGATAAAAATGTTTTGATATTCAAAAAATAATTCATTACTTTGCAACAAAATTCTAACACAAAATTTTTTAGCATTATGGAAAAGAGAATGATTTTGGCGGCATTGGCGATAGGCTTCGCCACTGCGCTGTCGGCACAAGAAGCGCAGCCAATGCCAATCGACCCCGAAGTGCGCTACGGGCGGCTCGACAATGGTTTGACTTACTACATTCGCCACAACGAACAGCCGAAACAACGCGCCGAATTTCACATTGCGCAGGCTGTTGGCGCTATTTTGGAGGAGGACGACCAGAACGGACTGGCGCACTTTCTCGAACACATGGCGTTCAACGGCACGGAGCATTTCCCCGGCAAAGGCATCATCGAGTATTTCGAATCGGTGGGCGTAAGTTTTGGTGGCGACATCAACGCCTACACCTCGCTCGACGAAACCGTTTATCGCCTCAGCAATGTGCCAACCTACCGTGCTGGCATTGTCGATAGTGCGCTGCTGGTTATGCGCGACTGGTCGTGCGGGCTGCTGCTGCTCGGCGAAGAGATTGATGCCGAACGCGGCGTGATACGCGAAGAGTGGCGCACAGGTGCCGATGCCAACCGCCGCTTGTGGAAAGAGGGCAATCGCCTGAAATATCCCGGTTCGCAGTATGCCAAACGCGATGTGATAGGCGACACCGCTGTCATCAACAACTTCGACTACGCAGCACTGCGCAACTACTATCACAAATGGTATGGCCCTGATTTGCAAGCCATTGTAGTGGTTGGCGATATCAATGTCGATACCATCGAAGCCAAAATCAAAGCCCTGTGGGCCGATGTGCCAGCGCGCGCCAACCGCGGTCAGCGCACACTCTACGGCTATGGCTCGAACGACGAACCCATCGTGGCCATCATCACCGACAAAGAGTCGCAATACACGCAAATACAACTCGAATGGAAACACCCAGCGATTCCCGCCGATGTGCGCCTGTCGCAACAAGGATTGGCACTGTCGATTTTGAACCAACTGATTGAGTCTGTCATCGCCTACCGCTTCGATGAGATCATCGCCAAACCGACCGCCTCGTTTGTTTACTCTTATGCTGGCTACGCCAACGCCGTTACAAAACTCGACGACGAATTTTACATCATTGGCATTCCAAAAGCAGACGATGAGCGTGCCACGCTGCGCGACCTGCTGGTCGAAGCCGAACGCTTGAAACGCTACGGCATCACCGCTTCGGAACTCGAACGCGCCAAAGCCGACCTGCTGAACTACTACGACAACGCCTACAACGACCGCGAAAATCGCCGCAACATCACCCTGACGCGCGAGTGCATTCGCCACTTCCTCGATAGCGAAATCATGCCTGGTTTGGAGCAAGAGGTGCAGTTTGCACAGCAACTGCTGCCGATGGTTTCGCCCGATATGCTGAACGAACTTTTGAAAAACTATATCACCGATAACAATCTGATAATCAGCATACTCGGTTCTGATGCAGTGGAAATGCCCACCGAAGCCGAAGTGCGTGCTACACTGGACGAAGTGAAAGCCACCGACATCGACGCACCCAAAGAGGAGTCGCTCGACCAACCGCTGGTGAAAAAAGCCCCGAAAGCCGCAAAAATAGTTGCAAAAAGCAAAAACGAATCGCTCGGCACTACCGAATGGACTTTGAGCAACGGTGCAAAAGTGGTGTTGAAACCGACCAAATTCAAAAACGACGAAATTCTTTTCACGGCCTACAGCAAAGGCGGCTACTCGCACATTGCCACCGAAAACTTGCCCGCGGCTGCGTTTATGACCGACATTGTGTCGCAAAACGGCATCGGCAATTTCTCGAAAACGCAGATACAGAAACTGCTCACAGGAAAAACAGCCTCTGTGCGCCCCGGCATCGACAACGACTCCGAACATCTCGATGGCACCTCGTCGGTAAAAGATTTCGAAACCATGTTGCAACTGGCGTACCTCTACATGACTGCGCCACGCCGCGACGACGAATCGTTCGAAGCACTGATGAATATGTACAAAACCGTATTGGCCAACCGCGCCAGCAATCCGAGTGCCGCCTTTAGCGACTCTATACTCGTCATGCAGAGCAACCACGACAAACGCGTTGTGCTGTTCAACCAGCAGACCTACGACCAGATAGACCAACTGAAAGCACTCCAAGCCTACAAAGAGCGTTTTGCCAATCCAGCCGATTTCACATTCTTCTTCACGGGCAATATCGACCCCGACGACAAAGCCACGCAAAAAGCCATCTGCACATGGATTGGCGGCATCAAAGGCAACAAAAAACTGCACGAAGAGTATATCGACAATGGCGAACGCACGCCACGCGGCAATGTGAAAAACTATTTCAAACGCGAAATGACCACGCACACGGCAAGCAACCGCATTGTCTATACCGCCAACATGGACTACACGCTGCAAAACCGCATCGCCATGAACCTGATTGGTAACATTCTCTCGACCCGCTACCTCGAAAGCATACGCGAACGCGAAGGCGGCTCCTACGGCGTTGGCTGCGGCGGCTGGGTGGCAGAATATCCCGAACAGCAAGCGTGGCTCGTGATGCAATTCGACACCGACCCCGAAAAACAGGAAAAACTGATGGCGATCATACACGAAGAGATTAACACCATTGTCGAAAATGGACCGCTCGACACCGATTTGGGCAAGGAGAAAGAGATTTTGCTGAAGAGTTTCGACGAAAACATCGAGAAAAACAACTTCTGGGACAGCACCATACTCTACCGCTACTACATCGATGGCATCAACTATGTGGACGACTACCGCGCTGCAGTCGAAGCCATCACTGGCGAAACCATACAAAACACGCTGAAAGCCGTTGTAGAGCAAGGCAATATTCTGGAAGTGGTGATGCTGCCCGAATAAAAAACGCGGCAATAGCCCAAAATAGCACGAAGGCGGAACCAAAATTCCGCTTTCGTCGTTTTTCGACGAAAAGATATTTGGGATTTTTGCCAAAATTGCATACCTTTGCAGCAAACTCAAAAAAAGACAAGTGAGACAATTTATGAACATACTCGAAAAAATCACGCCACGCCGCCGGCGTATCGGCGAAAAAGTAGATGTTTCGTTCCCACTCGACGAGATGACCAAAATTCTCGGTTTTGTGCCGCACCACCCCGAAGTTTACAAACTGTCGCTCATTGCGCGCTCGGCCATCGAGGTGGACAAAGACGGCAACCGCATCAACAACGAACGGCTCGAATACCTTGGCGATGCCATACTCGAAGCCATTGTTAGCGACATCATCTACAACCACTTCCCGCAGATGCCCGAAGGCTTTATGACCGTATTGCGCAGCCAACTGGTAAAACGCGATATGCTCAACGGCATCGGCGAGAAAATCGGGCTAGGGCAGTTTATCAAAGGCAAAAAAGCCAAACCCTGCCGCAACATCTACGGCAACGCCTTGGAGGCACTCATCGGGGCGGTGTTTCTCGACCGCGGCTACGAAACCTGCAAAACTTTTGTGCGAACACGCCTCTACGCTCATGTCAATCTCGATAAACTGGCCGAACGCGAAGAGAATTTCAAGTCGCACCTGATGGAGTGGGGGCAGAAAAACAAACGCCATATCTCGTTCGAAGTGTTCGACGAAGAACCGCAACCGCCCAACACTACGCAATTCTTTGCCAAAGTCTATATCGATGGCGTGGAATACGGCTCGGGCGTGGGTGTGGCCAAACGCAAAGCCGAGCAAGCCGCCTCGAAACAGGCGCTGCGGCTCATCGAAATGGGAAAATAGCGTTGCCACACGGTGGCGAAAATGTCAAAAGCCATGAAATCCGTTCATTTTGCGCAACTGCCTCACTACAAGGCGCGCCGACGCGGCAAACACCGCGCCATTTTCTACCGCGACAACTCGCTTGGACGCTGGTCGGGGATAACATGGAAGGAACTGGACGAGAAAATCGTGCTGACCGCTGCTGCACTGGCCGCCAACGGCATTGAGCCGCAAACAAATGTCGGCATCTGCTCGAACAACAAGCCGCACTGCATCATTGTCGATTTTGCCAACTTTGCCAACCGCGCTGTGTCGGTGCCGATGCACGCCACCATGTCGACCGAACAGATGGCCTACATTGTCGGCGAAACCGAAATGCCGCTGCTCTTTGTAGGCGACCAGCAACAATACGACAACGCACTCGACACCATGCGCCAATCGCCCTGCCTCAAACTGATTGTGGCGTTCGATAGTGCCGTCGACCTGCGTGGCGAAGCGCGTGCCATGCATTTTGCCCAATTTATGGCGATGGGGCGCGACTCTGCAGCGCAAAAAACAGCCGCCAAACGCCGCCGCCACGCCAGCGACAACGACCTCGCCATTGTGCTTTACACTTCGGGCACCACAGGCGAACCCAAGGGCGTGATGATACGCCACTACCAACTCGAAGAGGCGATGCGCATGAACGCACGCCGCTTCCCAACCATCGGGCGCGACGACTGTGCTGTGGCGTTTTTGCCGCTCTCGCATATCTTCGAGCGCATTTTCGACTATCTGCTGCTTACTACCGATACCAAAATCTATCTGAACGAACACCCCGCCGACATTCAGCAAACCATGCTCGAAGTGCGCCCCACGCTCATGTGCAATGTGCCACGCTATTGGGAGAAAGTGGCGATTGCCGCACACCAGCGCATCGACCATTATTCGGCACTAAAAAAGGGTGTTGTAACATGGGCGTTGGCCGTGGGACACCGCTATTTTCTCAACTACCGCCGCCAACAACGCCGTGCGCCTTTTGCGCTCTGGTTGCGCTACAAAATTGCTAATGCGCTCATTTTCAAGAAATTGAAAAAGCGCGTCGGCATCGAACGGGGCAAAATTTTCCCCGTGGCGGGCGCAGCGGCTAGCGATTCGCTCATCAAATTTTTCCGAAGTATGGGCGTGCCGCTCTTCTACGGCTACGGACTCACCGAAACTTGCGCCACGGTGAGCGTTTACGACTACCACCACTATCTGATTGGCTCGGTGGGCAGCGTGGTCGATGGCATCGAAGTGAAAATTGGCGACGACAACGAAATACTTGTGCGCGGCACCACGGTAACCGAAGGCTATTACCGCAAACCCGAAATCACGCAGCAGGCCTTTGTCGATGGCTGGTTTCGCACGGGCGACATGGGCCGACTCGATGGGGCGCACCTCTACATGACCGACCGCCTGAAAGACCTTTTCAAAACCTCGAACGGCAAATACATTGCGCCACAGCAGATAGAGATGCGCCTCGGCGGCGATAGTCTGTTCGAGCAGGTGGCCGTTATCGGCGACAACCGCAACTTTGTTACCGCTATTATTGCGCCAAACCTTGCCGCCATCACCGACTATGCGCACGCCAAACGAATTGCCTACACACGCATCGAAGATCTGCTCGAACACCCACAAATAACGGCTCTCGTAGCACAACGCATCGCCACGCTACAACACGACATGGCCGAATACGAGAAAATCAAACGCTTCCGCCTGATAAAAAACGGCTTCTCCATCGAATCGGGCGAACTCAC
>CAVGYO010000016.1:0-18992 GCA_963633255.1 Erysipelotrichaceae bacterium | reverse complement strand
CAACCAATCGGGCTGCAAATGGCACTCCCAATGACCTTTGTAGTTGCCCGTCAGTTTGTGCGGTTTGTATTTAGATGGTAGCGTTCCTGTTTGGGCAAGTAAATCAACTACTTCCTCCAAAATTGACACATCACGACCTCTGCTAATACACTTTCTTAAATCTTTCTTGAAGTTATTGGTAAAAACGATGGTGTATTTCATCTTAAACACTGATTGACTAAATCTTTGCCGTTCTTTGCTGTAAACACACGACCCATTTTTATGTCTTCCTGCGATTTTTCAAAACTTGTTTTATGCTTTTCTCCTATCGAAAAAATGCCCAAAGAGAGAATGTAATCGATAGTTTTTTTTGCAAAACTGTTCCGTGCATCGTATTCCAGCGTGATAGTTGCCATAGTTTTGTCCTCCGTTTTACACTTGCAAAGATACAAAAATTGTGCCACGCTACAAAACTACCGCTTGCGTTTGGCGACGGATTTTTTGGCGGCTGCCTTTTTGATAGTGCGTTTGGGTGTGGCAATTTTGATGGGCTTGCTCTTTTTGGCTGCCGATTTTACCACAGGGTAAGGCATGGCGGTAACTTTGCCTCGGCCGTTACAGTATTTGCCAAATTCGCCCACCAGTTTGGTGAACAGCGGCAGTACCAGTTTGAAGTCTTTTTCCGTCAAGTACGCTCTATCGCTTGTGTAATGCGACCACGATTTGCATAGGTAGTTAGTATTTGCACCGACTCGTGATGCCGACTTGATGCACCAACAAACATACTGCTCGAATGCACGGGCAAAAATTTCGACACGGCTGCTCAAATAATCGCTCGTACCTGTACGCGCATAACTTTCTGTCTGTTTTATGGTATCGACAATGGCGTTTGCGTAGTGGCGAAACTGTCCGCCTGTATTGTCGGGCAATGTTTGGGCGGTAGAACGCCCACCAGTGAGATAGTTGTAGTTTTTGTTTTGGTCGATGAACCGCCCAAAATTCCAATCGAGCGCATGGCCGTATTCGTGTGCCAACGACAAATGACCGTTCATTTTGGTCAGGTTTATCATGTTTTGCTTTGGCTCGAAATGAGCAACAGCACCGCCGCCCATGCCGCGCGCTCCGAAAGCAATGCCCAACTGGCCATTCATGCCCAAATTTTGCGTTTTCATTATCCATGCCAGATGATACAGAGCCTTTTGGCACGCCAAAGCACGGTCGTAGCGGTCGTTGTTGTTCACCCAGTTGCCAAACTCAAACCCTTTGATAGAGTATTTTTGCAGCAGTTTGTGCAGGTCGATGTCGGCGCGGCTATCCTCTTGCGCCGAGTATTTGCTTTTTACTGATTTTCCGTCCCAATATCTTTCGGCGCACCCAGCGTGCGAAATATAGATGCTTGTGTCTGTTAATTTTCTGTTCATAACTTGTTCATTTTTTTATGCAAAATACAAATCCGCTTCGGCTTGACGGCGGCGTGTGAGTCCGTTTACCACGGTGTTGCCTACTTTGTTCCAGCGCAGGAACTCGTCGGCGATGGTGTCGTCGTCGGGGTCGGCTTTGGCTTTTTTGATGAGTGTGGAGTTGAGCAGCGCATTTGCCCCGATGTTGAACCCGAGCGACACCAACGCATCAAATTGATTTTGCGACAGGCTGATGGCGAGTGCGTTGATGGCGTTTTCTACCGTCTGCACATCGGCAGCGAGCCACGCATCGGCTTGTTCTTTGGTGCAAGTGTCGCCCTCTTTCACCCCGCTGGTGTGGCCGTAGCCAATAGTCCAAACGCCAGCGGCGCACTGGTAGGCTTTGCTTTGGTAGCCCTCGAACTCTTTGATAATGTTCAAACCTTTGTCAGATGTAGTTTTCACGGTGGCTGTCTTTTTTGTGCGTTTGTTTTTCAGAAAGTACCAAACCGCAAACAGTACGATGGCAGCGGGTATGCTGATGGCGGCTACCGTTGCCAATATCGTAGTGTGTTTGGGGTTGAGTTTCATTCGGTGTTAGTTCATGTGGTGAATCATTTTGCCATTTTTGTAGATTTCGAGCCGTGGGTGTTTATGCTCGAAAGACATGGCATACATCATTCCTGTGGCTTCGTACAGTGCTTGCTCTTTGCTGGCGCAATAGTGCTTGCGAGTGAAGCGTTTTTTTGTTGTGGGCATCAACACAAATTCGTAGCAGTCGTTTTGGACGGCTACACGCCCGATTTTCTCCTGTTTCTTACAAATTGGGGCTTTCAGTTTCATAATTTTTCGGTTTTTATGGAAAAAATTTGTTATTCAATAAATTTGTTGTATTTTTGCATTACCGTTTTGCCATACAGCGCAGGCAAGTAAAATCGTTAGCGTCGATGTTTTTAGCGATTTCGGTTATTTTTAAGCCCGCTTTTTGTGGGCTTTTTTAGTCTATACAAATTTTCGCACTATTTTCAGCACCGCCAGCAGCATCATCACGGCCAGTATGCCGATGAACAGGCCGCCCATCTTCATTTTGAATGCTTGCCATTTAGTGAGCGGCTGTTGCACCTTTTCGGTTTTGGTTACAAGCAGTGGCACATGGCGTTCTACCTCTACCAGCACGGTGTCGGGTAGGCTTTCGGCAGTCAGGCGGTAACGACCACCCTCTTCGGCTGCCAGTGTGGCGCGTGCATTGCCTGCAACAACTGTGATGCCTGTCGTGTGTTCGGCTTTCGACGGTTGGAGGATACTGTCGCCACAGGCAGGCAGCCAAAAGATGGTGTCGTGTGCAGTGTATGGTGTAGTCAGTGTGTCGCGTAGTACGATTATCGTGTCGCCGCGCAGTTCGGGGTGTTGCGCCAGCAGGTGAGCGAGCCGCCTTTGTGGTGAGCAGCCAAGCAGTAGCGGCAGCATCACCAGTGCCAATAGGTATGTCGGTCGGCGGTTCATCAGTTTTTCATTTGGTCGCGCCAGCCTTTTATTTCGGCTTTCAGTGCGGTAATAGTCAGGTTGTTTTGTTCTACACGCTGTTTCAGAATATAGTTTTCGCGTTGCAGTTCCACAATGCGGTTGTTCTGTTCTATAACCCGCTGGTAGAGTTCCGAATTTTTCAGCACCAGCATATCGATACTTTTTTGCAGTTCTTGCAGCGTATTATTGTTGCGTGTCCTGCGTCCCAAAAACCACGATAGCACCGAAGCGACAACAGGCAGCGTAAAAGTGAGCCATTTGTAAATGGTCGTTTCCATATATTTGTTGTTTTCGTTTTTTTGTTGTACCTTTGCAGTGTTGTTTTTGAATGCAGCGGATTCATTGTAAAATTTGCGCCGAGAACTGTTCCGCAAGTTTCAACGATTTAAGTCCACATTATCTCGATGTGGGCTTTTTTCGTAGGCATATATTGTATTTTCGTTGTTTTCAAAAAAAAGAGGCAGTCAACGGAATCCGTCCAACACACTCAAAATGCGCGGTACTCATAATGCTTATGCTTGCTCTTGGATTGCCCAAGGCGCAGCAGTATCGACTATCAAAATTCCCTACTTACCTCTTATTGTTTTATGTTATTACTTGCAGTTTGTAAATATCTTCTTCGTTTGGTGCATATCTCAGCGAGAAATAGACGGGTTGTCCGTAGGTGTACGCTATGCTTTCGCGTTCGGTTTTAGGGTCTATAAAGGTGCGTTCTTGCACCACTGCCAACCCCACACGCAAGAAAATTGCACGGACATGATCTTTTCCATTTTCGCCTGTGGTTTCCGTCCATTTTGTATCGTTGCCGAGTTTCAGTTTCGAGTTGTTAAATTTTTTGGCATACTTTATTTTGCCGTCATCATCTACATGCCAATCGATAAACTGCTGCACAAACTCGTCCACCTGCATCAGCGGTGTCCATTCGCCCTCGTTGGCGGGCAGGTCGAACAGTATAGGTTGGTTCTTTTGGTTGTACATCAGTTTCCAGCCGTTGGTGCGTACCTTATGCACATATATTTCTACTTCGGCATTTGGTGCGCCCTCCACGCCATAGTTTGGGTTCACCGTTTGGCTCAGGCTTGTGTTGTGCGACTTGCGTATGATACCGATTTTCGGATATTCGAGCGTTGTTGCATCGCCAAAGTAGCGCAGATAGACCACCCATTCGCCTCTCGTTTTTTGAAAAACCGAGTACGACGCTGGTCGTCGATCTAAATTTGTGCCGAGCGAATTGCCGTCTTTATCTTTTCGGTTGCCAACAGCATATTCGGTAACCTTTCGCAGTTGCATTTCGAGTGTTATTTGCGGCACAGCGCACGACACCTCGATGGCGCACTTGTGGTCGTCCTTTTCGCGCAACCGCCCTATTACTTTGTCGAGTTTTACAGCCATGGTGTGGTGGTGTTATGCGGTTGCTTCCAACAGTGCGTTGTATTCGGCTTCGGTAACGGTTTTCTTGGCAAAGTGCCATTGGCAAACTTTTTTGGTGCGTACACCAAATATACCGTCCACCGACAGGGCTTTTATCTCTTGGTTGTTGTATTGTGGCAACTCTTCACCACACTGTACAGCATCGGCCAGCAGCACATTCAGGGCTGTTTGCAGTTTTTTCACTTCTGTACCACGCGAGCCGTATTCCAGTGGGAAAGTAGCGGCTGTTTCGCTGGTTGTGGTGCTGTCGGTTGTTGTTGTGGTTTCGGTTTCGGCTTGTTTTCCTTTGCGGTAGAGCAGATAAGCAATGCCACAAGCCGCTATGGTCGAAACTGATGCGATGATGATGGTTTTCTTTTTCATATATTGTTACATTAAATATGCTTTGTTACTTGTTTTCTTTCTTTTCTTTGAGATAGTTTTCAATCCAGCGGTCTTTGGCATCTTTGATTTGTTCGGGGGTTTTTATCTCACATGTATGAGCTCTTCCGCTACAATACTGTCTGTATGCTTCTTCTGCCTCTTTGTATTCTTTCTTTTCTCGGTATTTCAGTAGAGCATATACACCCAAACCTGCGGTTATGAGTATGGCAGCGATGAGTGCTATTTTGTGTTTGGTTTTCATAATGCAGTGTCGTGTTTAGTATTTGTAATTGATTTGTGCAGCAGCCAGTATTTGGTTGATGTGGTTGATTTCGCTTTGCGAGAGCAGGCTTGTAATGTGTTCTGCCAGCGTTTTGTCGTTGTACACACCAAACTCTTTTTCCACCATGAGCAGGTCGCTTCGGCTGCCTATTTGGCTGAACGCCGCATAGATAGCGTCTTCGTCTTCTGCCCAGCCGAATGCGCCACTATAAAACGCCGCTTGCAGTTTCGATACAATGGTGTTTATCTGTGCATCGGTGAGTGTGCGCTTCTCCACATCAATCTCTTCGTTGGCTTTTGCGGTCAGTTTTTGGTTGGTAATGGTGTTTTGTAGTTTGGTTTTGATTTTCATCACGCCCCATATCAGCACAAGCAGTGCCACCACCACTATCACAGCCCCAACGGCATATTTTATCGTTGTGTCTTTGTTCATAAGTTGTTTATTTTGCGTAGTCGAAAGTGTAATCGTTTATTTTGTCGGGTGCAAACTCGTAGTTTTCGCGTCCGTAGGGGTACATGAGCAGCGTTCGTTTCTCGGTGTCGGTTGTTATGGTATGGTACAAGGCTATTTTCCAAATCGGCTCGGCGGTGGCGTTAGTTCCACAGGCCACGCGTGCGCGGTAGCACACAAAAGTATCGTCGTTGCGTTCGATGACGAGGTCAGCCTTTTTTATCGATTCCGACCAGAGATTGTTTTCGATTGTGTTCATCGTTTTTTAGCGTAATAGATTAGACTTGCAACAACCATCAGCACACAGATTGTCGCCGTGGTGTAGCCTACTACTGTGGGCGACTTTTTGATACCAAAGGCGCATTCGTTGGCAAAATGTTCGCAGTTGTAGAAAAACTTGTTGTGTGTTCTGTTGCGGTTTGCTTCGTAGTAGGCGCGTATTGCATCGGGGTCTTTTGTCGCCACAGTCATGTAGAGCAGTTTTCGCCCCTGCATAAAGTCGTCGTACTTTTCGCAATGCACCCCCGAATCGTTCATGTGGTAGCAGTAGCCGTCGCACCACACGGCGGCGTGGTGGTAAAACTCGCTATTGTTGAGTGCTGATACTATGAGATACTTTGGTTGCATTATGTTCTGTTAGGTTGGGTCGTTCACTAATTTCATACCGTCTTTTAGTGCGTTGCCTTTGTTGGTGTCGTATGTGTACCACTCCCAGTTTTCTTGCTTGTTTTGCAGCCACTTGTATAGCAGTATGCACACGCACAGGCAAATCATGCCCACGCTTGCCAAAACAACCACTGCCGCTGTTTTATCCATGTTATGCCCTCCGAATTTTTACGAAAGTAACAGCGGCAATAGCGAACATTGCCAAGTTGAGCATCGTGTTCAAGATCAGCATTTCCGATTTGGTAACATTGTGGTTGAATACTGTGCAGACGATGGGGTCTGGTTGCACAGCAATGTTCAAATCGCGAATGCCAGCATGCTGTTCTTCGGTTTTGGTTTCGGTAGCCGCTGTTGCGGTTTTGTTCTCTTCGCCCGCTCCCGCTATCTTTTGCAGAAAGTTGTTGAAGTAGCCTTCGGTGTAGGTGTTATCGTCCGAATCAGTGCCAGCGTATTCGGTGAACTCCTCTTTGAGCGATGCAAAGAAATCGTCGAATGAATAGGTTTCTTTTTCCATTTTTACCACGGTTTATTGTCGTATACTAATTTGTTTTTGTCGAAAAGATATACCACTGCCAAGCCTGCGGCGAGTATGAGCGCACAGATCAAGAGTGTTTTTTTATGTTGTTGCCAAAATGTTTTTGTCGCCACATATTTGGTCGGGTCTACGGCCTTGCTTGCATCATCTTTTAGTGCGTCGGCGTATGTGCGGTAGTATCTGCCGCTTGCGCCTACCCAAAAAGTGTTTGGGTCGCCCGCCTTTGCATCGATATTGATGTAGCGTAGGCTTTTTTCTTTTCCGTTATAAGTTGCCATAGTTGTATCAGTTATTGTAGTAATACCAAGCCGCCCCAGCAATAATTGCTACTGTTGCCGCTGCAATCCACCATTTGTAGTTCTTTTTTGGTGTCGAGATATATTTTTTCTCTTCGTCGGTTGCGCTCTCTTGTGCCACCGTGCGTTTAACATCTTCGGGCGTGTTAGTTGTTGCTGCCATAGTGTTTAACTTTTTTTGTTTTTTGAATCTGAATCTGATAAAAAACTATCTAATTTTCCAGTTTTGTATAGGTAAAAGCCAACCCCAACCAGAGCCAACAGTAAGAGTCCTTTTTTGCCAAGTCCTCCCGATTTAGGCTGCCCCGGTACATTGTCGAGTTTTACCTTTATTGTTGTTCCAGCCATAGTTGTTACTTTTTGTTTTTCTGCGTTAGCCAAATGATAAGCGCAATGCCACCTATCGCCACAATCATCATTACCGTACCATTTCCGCCGCTTACCGCGTCGAGAATGTTTTTGGAGCGTTGTGTGGAATAGTACTCGCGAATTTTCTTTTCGTTTACGCGTGCTGCATCGCGGTTGCCAAATATATCGGTAATGCCCGACATCATGTACCCGATGGCGCGCGTAATCTCTTGCCAAAGTGTGCCAAACGAGTAGGCGTCCATGCTATTGCTGCTGCCGCTGCTGTATGTTTGTGCGTTTTCTCCCATTGTTAATCATCTTTTAGTAGGAACACCACCAAAAACCCTATCATCAGGAAAGTGAGTGTTTTGTCGTTTGTTTCTGCTTCCGATTCTGCTTTCTTGTTTGCGTAATTGTAGACCGTTAGGTTGGATACAAGATCGTTCATAGCATTACCAGTTGCTTCTACCGCTGCAACGCTACGGTCGTTTCGTCCATCGTTTCGCCACACAGTTATTTTGTGTTTGGGGGTGTTGGCGGTGTTGGCGGTGTTTTCGGCTTTTGCAATTTTGCGTAACTCTTCGGCTGCGGCTTTGTTTCCAAGGTTTGCGTCGTATTTCAAACAGAGGCGATAGAGCGATTCGATGCGCTGCTGCACATTTGGGTCGGTCAGTGGGTCGAGTACCGTTTGCAGCGTGCCAATCATCTTTTTCAACGACTGGTGATATTTACCTGCCATTTTGTGGAATGCGTAAGTGTCGGCCTCTATTTCGTCGTGTGTTTGTAGGCGATAGTGTCCTATTTCGTGCCATTTCACAAACTCTTGCTGAAAGGGTGTGAGTTGTTCAAACAGGTCGGTATTGATGTAGAGTGTCCCGTCTTGCGACACCGCCGCAGGCGTCCCCTGTACCAAAATATCATCGTCGGTTGTATAGATTATTTTCATTGCCTTGTTTTTATGAAAAAAGGCTCGCTCGCATTTTCAGCGGCGAGCCTTTCGTTAACCTTAAAAATCTAATACCATGAAAGAGTAATTATTTCTTTTTTGCTACTGCCACAATCAGCACTACCACCAGAATGAGTACCAGCGCACCGATGCCCACTGCAACCCATGGGAACGAACTTTGTTGCGTTTCGGGTTGGGGTGTTGGTTCGTCGGCTTCGTCGTTGGCAGTTTCGTTGGTTTTTATTTGGGAGTAGGCCGCATAACCTTGCATACCAAACCCAAATATGTCGCTGATAACGCCTTTGGCTGTTTCCCATTTCTGCTGCGATGTTTTACCGTCGCCACTGGTTGTTGTGGTCGTCGAGTCGGCGGTGTTTTGTTTGCCATCGCTGCGTGCAATCGATAGCCAGTGCCTTTTTATTTCTCCCATTTGCTCCTCGTCGGTCAGTACATCGTTGGCGAGTTCAGAAAACGGAATCATAAATTCGTTGCCGTATCGTTTCCATGCGGCAATGGCAGCATCGACGCAAATTTCGTCGGCTTTGTAGCCAAATTTTGCAAAGAGTGCTTCAAGAGACTCGACAGGCACTGTATGCAGCGCAAAAGCGAATGCGCTGCGTACTTGTTCTATGTTGTAGTTAAAGCGTGCCATGTTTTTGTCTCCTTATTTTCCGAGGACAGCCTCACAGATATTGTTCAGTGCTTCGCCAGCGTCGATAGACGAGCCGAGCATGAGGGTAACATCGAGACGGCGGCCAGCCGACAGGGTTACGATGAACAGGTGTTTGTCGTCGAGAATAACAGGTTTATCCTTGATTTCAACCATCGTGCGGTCGAGTTGTCCCTGTGTCAGGTACACGCGTGGCGAGATTTCTTCGTAACCGTTACCTTTGATAGGGCTGAAACGCGCCACTTTGATTTTCTGCGAGAACTGCGAAGCGTTGTCAGTTCCAAGTTGGAGTGCATCGACACGGGTCGGGTTGCGTTTGAAGTGGTCTTGAATGTATGCCAGTTTTGGGCAGTCGGCTGCCACCAAAACGGTTTCGCCATCTTTCAAGAAGTCGCCATGTGCAACGATAGCGTCCACTTTTTCGCCAGCGATAGCGGCAATATCTTCGACGCTCGTGAGCGAGCCAGCAAATACTGCTACGGTGTGCGACACGGTGTCTTTGTTTTCGAGTTGAATCTGTACGGGTTCGCCCATGTTCGATTCGTCGATGAGGTCGGCAACAGAAACCTGTTGTCCGTTGGCGCGGTTCACGCGGAGTCTCTTTTTCAGCGAAACGGCTTCACCACCAGTAAAGCGGTCGCTCAATGTGCTTTTGTTGATTTTCATTTTAGTTGTTGTTTTTTGTTTTTCTGATGTTTCTACATTCAAATCTGCGACTGGTTAACTTTTCTTTTCGTCGCTTGCAGTTTCCTCTTTTGTTTCAGAGTTAGTTGTTGCTGTTTCGTCTTTTTTCGGAGCGTTTTTGATACCGAAGAAGATAATCAGCACGATAGCGATGCCGATCATTACGCAGGCTGTTGATGTTCTGTTAAACATTTTTTTTGTGTTTTATTTGGTTAATACTTTTTGTTCGTCAAATCCCTGCTTACACGGGTCGTTCGGCAACTCATGTGCCGAGCGTTGCCCGCGTCAGGGTGTCCTAACCCTTTCTCCTTTCCTCCTTTCGTGATTACTTAACTCACAAGATAGACTAATTTAGGTCATTCCTGATCCTCTTTTCTCCCATCATATTTCCTACTTGGGTACTTGGTTACTCGGAGTTCTCACAAGTTTTTAACTAAAAAAATATCTTTGCGCTATTTGAAGCGTATGCGTTTTTGCTTTACATTGCGTTCGGCAAGCACTTTGCGGCTTGCTATACGGATTGCGTCGTGCCATTTCATTTTGTAATGCACAACTTTTTCGACGCTTTTCACACCGCTGCGCTGGCGTTCGGCCTTTGCTACCTGTGTGATGCGTTGCAGTTCCTTTGCGGTCAGTTTTTTGCCTTTTTTCTTTGTTGCCATAATTAAAAACCGTGTTCGTTTCAAGAACACGGTGCAAAGATACGACAACACAAAAGTGCAGTGGGCGAGTTTGGCGCGATTGTGCGCAATTCTTTTCGATTGTGCGCAATTCTTTTCGATTCTTTTCGATTGTGCGCAATTAGGTACAAAAAAAACGCTCCCTATATTTGGGAGCGTTGTGTGGTGGTTGGTTGGGTATTATCGCTCGTTCAACACATATTGGAGACCAGTCTTTGTATACGACACAAATTTTCTATCGGAACTAATCAGTGTTATTTTATCAGAAATAGCCTGTGCAATTATTATTCTGTCGAAAGGGTCGCGATGGTCGTTTTCGATAGGCAGTTTAGAAAGCACTTGTAAGTGCTTATTTTGTATTGGCTTGATAGAAACGCCTACTTTTTCAAGTTCAGATATAATATCTTTATCTTTTGTCCAACCCTTTCTTGTTATTTTCCCGATTTGGAGTAGGTGTATCAGTTCTATTACACAAATAGATGATGTAAAAAACAAATTCTCGTAATTTGAAAGAATAGATGCAACTTTCTTACTTATTGAGTTTAGGTCAAAAAGCAGGAAAACGAGCATATTTGTATCTAAATAGTAGCGCATTATTTCAAGACGGCTCTCATATCAACGATTTCGTACCCTTCGAGAATCGGTTTGCCCTTGATAAGATATTCACCGATTTTTGATAGTTTTTTGGGCATATCAAAATTAGTTTTTGCGGTTTTTGTTCTTTTTGTAGTTTTTGTGGTTGCCATAGTTTTGTCCTCCGTTTTACACTTGCAAAGATACAAAAATTGTGCCACGCTACAAAACATCTATAACATATTTTTCGCACAAAAATTTGACGGAGGCAGGGTTCAACAGGTGGCAGTTCAGCGAGCAGCCCAAGTGTTCGAGTTGCTCACGGTCGGCGAGCAACCAGCGGCGAAAGGTGGTGCGGCTGACACCAGCGGCAGCGGCCAGTTCGTATTTGTACATGGAGCGATAGATGGTCATAGTCCTGTTTTGTAAATTTCGCAGTAGTGCGGGTTCTGTGCAGCGGCACGGTTGGCGTTTTGCACCATTTGACGAATTTTGGTGTAGTGCTGCCCAAGGTCGGTTTTGCGTTTATCCACATCGCCCAAATCGGTATTGTAAACCACATAGTCGGTTACATAACTGAAAAACATGGGCGGCAGCCGCATAAACGAGTGCGCCATAAACAGCACATCGCAGCGCATTTGCCGCCGTCGGCCGAGTATCTTTTTCAGTGGGTGTTCTTCGAGATTTTTTGGCGTGTAGGTCAGTGGGTCGTCGCACACGAGCAGCCCATCGGTGAAGTGCTTGTAGATGGCGTCGAACGCTGCAATGTTGCCGCTGTCCATGATGCGGTGGCGTATGCCCTCAAAGTCGAAATCGCTTTTTCGGGTGCAGGCGCACGGTGCAAACTGCATCGCCCAGTTGTCGAACGATGGCAGTAGTATCAGGCCGCGTGGCTGTCGGTTCATGAGTGTAACGGCCAGTGTGCTTTTGCCTGTGCCGTTTGCTCCGATGAGGCAGACACATTTGGCACGGCGACCGACGGCGTAGGTGTGTGCGGTGTTATCGTTCATCGTCGGGGTCGGCTTTTTCGTCGAGTATATGCTGTTTGCGTAGGCGCAGCGCATCGGGTATCTGTATGCCGTACATCATTACCACACATATCACTATCATCATCGATGGCGGTATTTCGCCGTTTACCTGTTGGCAGTAGTAGTCGATAGCGTCGATAAAATCGTCCATCATCTCGTCTTTCATGCGCGAGAATCGGGCGTTGCTCTCCTCTTTTGCCACAAATTGCAGCGTGTGCGAAAACAGACCGTCGGCCATGCGTGCCACAAATTGCGCCGAGAGTTTGCGCCCGCGTGCCGACACGGGCGGTTCGGGCGGCGTGGGTTCGGGTTCTTCGTCGGGGCTATCGTCTATGGGAATGCCCATGTCCTCTTTTTCTTCGGCCATTTCGTTCACAAAGTCGTTCATTTCGCCTGTAAAAAAGTGGTAGTTTCCGCTGTTTTCTGCCGTGGTTTCGGTGGTTTCGGCTTGCGGTTGTTGTTCCATCAAATTTTGTAACATACGATTAAAGAATAGAGGTTATCGTTTTCATTAGGTCGTCGAGTGTGCGCTGTTCCACAATGCGCACAATGCGGTTATCGGCATCGAGTGCAGCAGCGCAAAACAGTATTTCGCCATCGCCTGCGCTGAAACAAACCAATGCGGCCTGTACTTCGCCCTGTTCTATCTGTAAACGGGTGCGTGTATCGGTGAGCAGCGTGTCGAAAAATTTTTGTGCCGATGGGCGCAGCATCGGCAGCAGTGGTTTGACGGCCGCCAATTTCATTTTGGTCGAAAAATCGATTTTGTTTTCCATGTTCAAAACAGTTTACGCACCTGCCCGATGGTGGTGATTTCGGGGTTGTATTCATTGACGATTTCGACGATTTCGCGGTCGGTGATTACAAACGGATAAAACCATTGTGTGTATTGAAACACGGTGTAGCGTATAAACATATCCGACAAAATTTGTTCGGCCGACACCTCCTTGTTGTAGCGTTCGGCCAGCCGTTGCACGGTCAAATCGAGCAGTTTACGCGTAAACGGTTGTAAACCAATGGTGATTACACCATTGATTACACCTGTTTGCAGGGTGTTTACATCTGTTTTCAGGGTTGTAGACAGTGTAGACAGGGTTGTTTGCAACCCGTTTACACGCGTTTGCAACCCGTTTACACTTGTAGACAGGTCGGTGTTTACGCTTTGCAACTCGGTGTTTACGCTTTGTAAACGCTCTGTTTCGGCTTGTAAATCGGTGTTTACACTTTGTAAACGCTCTGTTTCGGCTTGCAAATCGGCGTTTACACTTTGTAAACGCTCTGTTTCGGCTTGTAAATCAACGAAGCGTTTTTTGTAAACACGGCATGTTTCGAGTAGTTTTTCGGGGTCGGGGTCGGTTTCGTACTCTTTGGCGATGGTGTTTACAACCTGTTCGAGCAGTTGTAAACGCTCTGCCGTTTCGTTGTTTACACATTCGGTCTGTTGGCCGTTGCGTTGCGCTGCCATGGCGGTAACCAGTTCGTGGAACTGTTCGCTGGTGGTTAGGTTTTGTCCATCGAAAAGCGATGCAAAGAGTGCTGCATCATCGTCGGACGGGCGGAAAGATTTTGTAATTGCCATATTTTTTTGTTTTTAGTGTGTTGATTCAGAAAAAAAGTGTATATTTGCAGTATTAAAGTTGTTTTGTTTCACCCACTTTTCAAAATAGTTCCCTATTTATGCTATTTTGAACGGCACAGAACAAAAACGCGGGGACAAGTTTTTGGCTAATAAGAACAATTTTTTAATTGTTAGTGGTCGTTAGCACAAAGCAATTTTTTATAAAAAGCGACTAACACAGTTGCTTTTTGTTTTTTCTACCATTCTACTATTCTGCAAAAATAGGCTATCGTTGGCGGCTTGCCAAAAAAAACGAGTCGTATTTTTACAACAAATTCATCGGCAAATTTTGGTTTTGTACCCCGTTTGTTCCCCTTTTGTACCCTTTTTGTACCCTATTTAATTTATTGAATATCAGTATTTTATAAAAAAGGGTACAAAAGGTACAAAAAAATCGGGGTTTTTAAGGGTTTATTTTTTTCTCGAAAATCGCCCACCGATGGCGTGATTACACACAAAAGCGGTCGGGGCGTTTTGTACCGCTCCCGACCGCTTGCCTGTGGTGCTGTGTGGCTATTAGTAACAGTCTTTGATGTTGTTGTTTATAGGTTTGCCTATCTCGTGCAGATAGATACATTCGATTTTTTGCGTGCCACTTTTGCGCAATAGGCGACCCTGTTTGTTTTGCAGTTCCTTTGGGTTCAGTTCGTCGATATAGTCGCTATTTGATATAAAGGCTTGCAGTGCTTTTGTAAACCTCTGCATCTTCCAGTTGTTGTTGCCTGTGTCGAGTTTGAAACGATTGAACACTTCGGCACGATTGAGCAGCACATTCAGATTGTCGCCATCGGGCGAGAAATAACCCTCTGCCCAGTCTTTGAACGAGTTGCCCATTTTGGCAATGTTGATGCGCTTGATAACATTCTCCATCGGCGGCTGGAACACACCTTTGTAGGGTATGGTCGATAGGTAGAACTGCAAGCAGTTGAGCATGAAATTGATGTCCTGATTGTACCACTCTTCGCGGTACTCTACTCCGAATATATCGTAGCCGAAATCGTCGTATATCGAGCGGCTTTCGCGATAGTCGTTTGCAGGTGTTTTTTGGTGGTAGTAGTCCGAAAACACCACATTGAGCATGCGGCGCATGGTGCTGCCGTCGTCGTTGGGCGGTGGGAAGTTGGAAGTGATGGCCATGATGGGCGAATCTTCGTAAGCAATCTCGAACGATTTACCGCCCTTTGGGTTGATGGTGGTTTCGCCTGTTATCATGGTATAGAAGAAATCGAAATCGAAAAAGCGGTGCGCATCGTCGATGAGCAGCAGGTCGGTATTTGATGATACACGGTCGAGCAGGTGTTTGTTTTCGGTGCTTTTGCGGTCGCGCCCCTGCAATGTAACAATCGACGAGAGAGCCAATTTTTTGATGGCTTTCAGAAAAAACGATTTGCCGCTGCCGCCTGCGCTTTCGTCTTCGTCGGTGAGTTTGTTTTCCATTATCCACACGGCCATGCTTTTACTATCGAATTTGAAACGGTGCAGAATGTATCCAAGCGTATAGACTTTGTTCACAAAGTGGCGTACCTGTTCGGCTTTTTCGTCGAATGTGAGGCGTTCGCCGAAAAGGTTGAATTTGAAATCGCGTGCATAGGCTTCGTTTTCGGCGGCATCGGCACTGATGCGGTTTTCAAACTCTTCGCGCCAATAGATGCGGCTGGCATTTATCAGAAAGCGGGCAAAGTGGCTGTCGGTGTTCAGTATATCGATATTTTGCACACCGTCGGCGTTGGCGGTGATGCGAAAGGCAGGGTCGAGCAGTTTGAAACGGTGCGGCGATATGTTCTCTATCCATGTGTAGGCTTTGGTGTCGCTGTTGTGCTGTTCCTCGATGCGGTCGGCATAAACTGTTACGCATTTGTTCTCGAAAAAGAATGTGCGGCTGTTGTGGGTGTTTTTTACAAAACTTATATCGGCTGGGCGCAAATCGTCGGCCAATGATACGCCTGTGCGCTTCGAGTTCAGATACAGGTTCACCACCTCTGTGCCAACCATGCGCTGTTCCAAATCGGCTTTTACAAACCCGCGTATCTGTTTGGGCGTGTACTCCTCCACTTTGTAGTCGATGATGCGGATATATTTGTCCTCGTGCGACACTTTGTCGGTGATTTTGGCAAACCCATTGCAGCGCAAGAACCAGAGCAGATGCGCCGTGTTGATGTTTGTTTTTGCGCCTTTTTCGGTTTCTTCTACTCGCCAAAATTTGCACTGTGGCGCATTGTTCAGCAGTTTGATAAATTCGCCATTGTAGGGGCGCAGTTCCAAAAAATCGCGTAGGTCTTTGCGTGGGCGACCACGATTGTCTTTGTACTTTTTCAGCCATTCGGGCAGTTCCACGGTGTAGATGTCCAAGTAGCGCAACGCCAGTTCACGGCCACGGCGTATGCCTGTGTCGTCGATGTCGGGAATGTTGTACACCTTTTCGACCATGCGCTGTATTTCGGCAAAGTCTTTTTCGTCGAGCATGGCCGTTTCGCTGTTGAGCCAAAGCGGAAAATAGCCCAACCCTGCAATGTTGAGTGCGTCGCGTTCGCCGCTGCAAAAGATGGCTTCGGGCAGTTTTCGTTTGCCTTTTGTAGGGCTTTCGTCGTCTTTCCACTCTTCGCTCTCTACCAGTTTTTCGTAGGCGCAGCGCAGTTCGTCCAGCCCGTTGATGTAGTCTTTTGGTTTTGTGCCACGGTAGAAAAAGCGGTAGGCTTTGTTATATTCGAGCGGCTTGTATATCTTTTGAAATTCGCCGCAATCGCGCATAAAAATTGGGTAGGTGTCGGTGCTTTCAAAAGTGGTTGTTTTCAGTGTGCCGTTGGCATCGGTTTTGGTTATGGTGTAACTTTCGAGCGCAAAGTAGTTGTAGCGTTCCATGGTGGTAGCCTTGACAAATGCGCCCATCACCGCCAGTTCGCCAGCCGTGGGTGTGGTTTTGGCTTTGTACGAGAAATCGCCCTCTTTTTCGCCCGCCTTTGCCGCTCGGGTGGATATGCGTGGCTTGTTTACCTCTGCCGATATGCGGTTATCAACGCCGTAGCGGTCGGCCAGCAAAAAGAGCGTTTGGCTAAACGGCAAACATTCGGCGTGCATGGCAATGTCGAACGGACTCAATGCTGTGCCACCATCGCCAAAGTCGGTTACACGCCACACACCATTAAACTGTTTGATGCATGCGCTTGGTGTGCGCTCCGACGGGCGCATTTTGAAAGCCTTGGCACGCCCATCGACACACTCGCGCGCTTGTGGGTAGTAGTACAAAATTATGTCGAGGCCGCCGTTTGTAGCGTCTAAAATTTTCTGTTTCATCGTTTCTTGTTGTTAAAGTTCACCACCAAATCGTCAATCATGCGCACCACATCGGCAGGGTACAGCCCTATGTAGTGCAGTATGACACAGCCCTGTTGCGCCCCAAAGTTCCAGCGGGTTTCTGTTACATTGAATAGTGGCGACCCGTCGATATAGTCGGCCAGTGGGTTCAGACTATTTTTGTCGTCGGTCAGTACGGCGTAGCCGTTCAGTGTGGTAATTGTTTTTGTTATCATAGTTGTGTGTTTATTTGTTCATTGTCGATGGTTTTGATAATGTTCAGGTAGGCCTGTGGTATTTCGGTGCGACCGCTCAACCAGTCGTAATACACATTGCGCGACACAAAGCACCGTCGCATGATAGTGTGCCGCAAACTGTTAGCATCGGCTGTATGCGCCCAAATTTTCAAAAACTCCTGATGTTTTTTCTCTTTTGGTGTATGGTTCATTGTCAATTATCAATTATCAATTAAAAAAAACCTGCACCCCCTTCCTACTATTACTTGCAGCAGGGCGAGCCTTTCGGCTTCTTCACTGTCTTATGCAGGTGCGGGTCTTTCCCCGCTGTCAGTTCATCGGCGAACGGTTCTTGGCGATACCTAATTTTATTTCAGATTTCAAATTTCAAATTAAAAAACCTGCACCCCCTTTCACTATTACATGCAGCAGGGCGAGCCTTGCGGCTTCTTCACTGTCTTATGCAGGAGGCTTTGCGAGAGCCTTGGCGGGGTTCCTGACGCTCCTCCCCCTTTTTGGTTTTTGCCGAACCGCGACCCCTTGCGGGGTAGTATGCTATAAATTCATGGTGATAAACTCTGCCACTTCGCCCAGTATTTCCGTCTTGTTGTTGGTGCGCTCGGGCGTGCCAAACATCAGGCGCAGCAGTTTTGCCTTTTCGTCGGTATCGAAGCAATACCCTTCTTCTTTCATTGCGTCAATCATCATGGCCACACTGACCTCGACGCATACCGTGGTGCTTTTGTTGATGTTCATACTCATAATAGTACTGTTTTTATTGGTTAGTAATTCATTGTTCATTGTCAAAAGGAATCGGCCGTGCATATTTGCGTGCCACGGCATTTATTTTTTCGCGTGCGAGCGCATCGGGTTGCGTGCGTCCCGCCAGCCAGTTGTCGACCGTTTGGCGTGTTACATGGCAGCCGTCCATTATCTCGTAGTAGATGGCGCGGTAGAGGTTATAGGGCGCATTTTCGAGCCACTGGCGCAGGGTTGGGTTTGGTGTCTGTTCCATTTTTTTGTATTTTTGTTGTTTTGAAAAGTTTTTGCCGAGCCGTTAAACACTTTCGACGCTGCAAAGGTAATGTATTTTGATTTTCAATCCAAATAAATTTGGATTTATTTTTCAAATTTATACTAATTTAGACTGAATCTAAATAAGAAACACAATAAAAAACTGATTAACAATGAATTACGAAAATCTAAAAGAATACGCAAAAAACAAGCGTATTCTCATGAAAGAAATCGCCGAATTATTAGGTGTAACTCAAAACGGTCTCAAATTTTCAATCGAAAACGGCACATTGCCAGCGAATAAGTTGAAAAAGTTGTGTGAAATTGTCGGAATTACGCCGAATGAGTTTTTTTCGCCCGATGGTTCAGTAGGTGGCAGTTCCAACCAGCAGGCGATAGGTGTAGGTGGCGATGTGCATCAGTATTCCGCAGTGTATAGTGGTGGCAGCGGCAATGGTGGTGGTGTGTGTGGTGCGTGTGCTGCCTGTGCCGCCAAAGACTCGAAGATACAAGCCCTGCAAGCAGAATTATTAGAACTTTATCGTGGCAATCGCCGCCAGTAGTCGGCACAGATACGCCACAAAACCATACAAAACCGAATTATTAACCCCCTGTAAATCAACAATAAAAAAACAGCACTTTCTGCCAAGGCACTCGTCGGTTCGAGTCCGATATTCTCCACTGTAAGAGAGGCAGATTCATTTTGAATCTGCCTTACTGTTTCAAAAAATTTTTGTATCTTTGCAGGCGAAAGGTAAGCCGTGTGGATTGGACAATTCGATTCGTGCAAAAGTCCCCGCCCGCGAGAATCCACCACTTTGTGGTAAATCTGAAGCACGCGCTTTTGGGGCAAATTAGAGCAATAAGCAATTATTGCTCTATTTTTGTTATGCAATAGTCAATAATTTTTCCGACAATTATTGGCTCACCCGATAAATCTGGGGGATTAGGCGTATAACTTTGTGAGTCTGAAAAGG
>CAVGYO010000015.1:0-19978 GCA_963633255.1 Erysipelotrichaceae bacterium | reverse complement strand
GGGACGAGGAGCGACAGCGACGGAGGGGGTTGAAATCAATTAAGAATTAAGAATGGTTCGGTAACCACACCTCTTCAACAAATCTCCAAATAGAAATTTGAAATTTGAAATTAGAATCTCTTCAACAAAAATTCTAAATACATCATTGGAAAAATGCATATACTCTACAACTTTGCGATGCGCCTGATGCAGGATTTTGTGGCTGTGGCAGCCCCATTCGATGCAAAAATGTGTGCGCGTCATCGTGGTGGTCGCGAGGCTTTCGAGGCTATTCGCCGTGCTGGCACTACGGGCTATGTTTGGTTTCACGCCGCTTCGCTTGGCGAGTTCGAACAGGCACGCCCGATGATTGAACGCCTACGCCGCAACGAACCAAACCGAAAAATTTTGCTGACTTTCTTCTCGCCGTCGGGTTACGAGGTGCGCAAAAACTACGACCAAGTGGATTTGGTCTGCTATCTGCCGTTCGATACGCCCAAAAATGTGCGCCGTTTTCTCGATTTGGTGCAGCCCGAAAAGGCAATTTTTGTGAAATACGAGTTTTGGGCAAACTATCTTTTGGAACTCAAACGCCGCGACATACCAACCTATATCATTTCGTCGATTTTTCGGCCGAAACAGATATTTTTTAAGTCGTATGGTTTGTTTTTCCGTCGGCTATTGCACTGCTACACAACGCTTTATGTGCAGAACGAGGCCTCGAAACAGTTGCTCGAGCAGCACGGCATTACCAATGTGGTTGTGGGCGACGACACCCGTTTCGACCGTGTGGCCGACATTGCCGCTGCTGCCAAAGATTTGCCCATCGCTGCCGCTTTTGCCGCCGACAACAAAGTGCTTGTGGCGGGCAGCACTTGGGAACCCGACGAAGATTTGCTTACGCGCTACATCAACGCCAACAAAGACATTTGCCGTATGGTGATTGCGCCGCATGTGGTTTCGCCGCTGCACATCGAACGCCTTTGCGCCAAACTGCGCTGCAATTTTGTGCTTTACTCGCACACCACGCCCGAAGAGGCCGCCAAAGCCAACTGTCTGGTGATCGATACTATTGGCGTGCTGTCGTCGCTCTACCGCTACGGCCAAGTGGCTTATGTAGGCGGCGGGTTTGGCGTGGGCATACACAATACGCTCGAAGCCGCCGTGTGGCAGATTCCCGTTGTTTTCGGACCGAATTACGCTAAATTTCGCGAAGCAAACGACCTAATTGCTTGCGGAGGCGGCTTTTGTGTGCGCTCGTACCGACACTTGGAGGACTGCATCACAGCACTGCTCATCGACCACGACGCTGGAAAACGCGCTGGCGAATATGTCAGAAAACATGTCGGTGCCACCGAAAAAATTTCGGAAGAAATTTTTTCTTAAAAAGTTGATCAACAAAAAACAACAATATGAAAAAATACGACTGGAAATTTTCGCAAGTGGGCGGTGTGCCGCGTGTCAGAATAGAGACGGGCAGCGATATTGCCCATCTGGGCGAACTCGACCAAAAAATGTGGACAGTGTTGAGTTGTCCCGTGAAAGGTCTCGAAATCGATGAGCGCACGCTCGAACTTATGGACTGCGACCACGACGGCAAAATTCGTGTGTACGAGGTTATTGCTGCGTCTCAATGGCTTACATCGGTGCTTGTCAATCCCGATTTGTTGCTGAAACAGAACGGCACGCTGCGACTGACCGACATCAGTCAAAAGAGCGACGACGGCAAAAAAATCTACCATTCGGCCAAAGAGATTCTGAAAAATTTAGGAAAAGAGAAAGAGGACATCAGCCTTGCCGACATCGCCGACCGCACCGCCATTTTTGCCAAAACACAATTCAATGGCGACGGCGTTATCACCGCACAATCGACCGACGACGAAGCCGCGCAAAAGGCTATTGCCGCCTGCATTCAGACCATCGGTGCTACGCCCGACCGCAGCGGAATCGATGGCGTAACTGCCGAACAAATCGAGGCTTTTTACGCCGCACTCGCCGACTACGCCGCATGGAACGCCAGCCGCTGCGCCTTGCCATATAGCGACAATACCGAAGCCGCTCTGTCGGCCTACAATGCACTGAAAGAGAAGATCGACGACTACTTTGTGCGCTGTAAATTGGCGGCGTTCAACACTGCGGCACTGGCCACGCTCGATGTGTCGCTGGAGCGGATCGAAAACGCCAACGAAAAAAATCTGACCGCCTGCATGGACGAGATTGCTGCACTGCCGTTGGCACGCATCGCCACCGCTGGACTGCCGCTCGATGGCGGTATCAATCCTGCGTGGGAAAGCGCATTCGCTGCACTGAAACAGTTGGTTTTCGATGTCGATTTTCCGCACGCAAAAGCCATCGGTGAAGCCGAATGGCAGCAAGTAACCGACAAATTTGCGCCTTACATTGCTTGGAAAGCCGCCCAAAAAGGCGATGCCGTGGAGCCGCTCGGACTCGATGCGGTGGCGGAACTGCTGAAACAAGACAAAAAAGCCGATTTGCTCGCGCTGGTCGAGAAAGACAAGGCGTTCGAAGGCGATGCCGATGCCATCGAATTGGTGGACAAACTGCTGCACTTGTGCCGCGATTTCTACACACTGCTGCGGAATTTTGTAACATTTGCCGATTTTTATGTGCGCGACACAAACAAAAAAGCCATTTTTCAGGCTGGCACGCTCTATATCGACCAACGCAGTTGCGATTTGTGCCTAAAAGTGGCAGACATGGGGCGGCACAACACAATGGCGGCTGCCAGCGGCATGTTTCTGATTTATTGCGACTGCTATTCGAAGCAAAAAGACCAGACAATGAGCATTGTAGCGGTGATGACCAGCGGCGACATAAACAATCTGACCGTGGGCAAAAACGCCGTTTTCTACGACCGCGATGGCCTCGATTGGGACGCTACAGTAACCAAAATTATCGATAACCCGATAAGCATCGGGCAAGCGTTCTGGTCGCCCTACCGCAAATTTGGCAAATTCATCGAAGAGCAAATCAACAAGTTCGCCGCCGAAAAAGACAACAAACTCACGGGCGAAGTTACGGAAAAAATCTCCGAATCGACCGAAAAAATGGCGACAGCCGATGTGGCAGCCACGCCGCCCGCCGACAAGAAAACGCAGGCGTTCGACATCGCCAAATTCTGTGGTATTTTTGCCGCCATCGGCATGGCGTTGGGCTATATCGGCGGATTTTTGGTGTCGTGCGTTACGGGTTTTCTCGCCCTCGCTTGGTGGCAAATGCCGCTCGCACTGATTGCCATCATGCTGCTCATTTCGGGACCGTCGATGATTATGGCATGGCTCAAACTGCGTCGCCGCAATCTGGCACCGCTACTCAACGCCAACGGCTGGGCAGTGAACTCGAATGTGCCTGTGAACATACTCTTCGGGGCAACACTCACCAAAACAGCGGCTTTCCCAAAACTCAATCTGAAAGACCCGTTTGTAAAACGCGGTATGCCAACATGGCGCAAAGTGCTTTACACCGTGCTGGCCATCATCGTGGTGCTGCTGGCTGTGCTATACTTCACCGACCTGCTGGCGTGCGTCGGACTGCCATTTCACCACGCCACCGATGCCGTAGAGCAAGTCGCGATGGACAGCATTAGTAGCACGACAAATTAGGATTTTTCTTCGAGAAAATAGAACAGAGACAGTAGAGCCGCCACACCATGACGGCTCTACTTTGTCAATTTGTCGATCGTCTTGCTTCTTGCTACTAAAAAATTGTTGAAAACTTTATTTTGCGGATTGACCGATTTTGTGTATTTTTGCGTGTTTAATGCGCTAATAGTACACCAAAATGGCCGAAGATACCGATAACATTCAAGAAACTGAAGCAGCCGACTTGCCTACCGCACAGCCCGACGACAACGCACCACAGCGACATTCCGACTACAAACGCCCCGACCTGCAAGACGAGGAGGCCAAACGCCATCTGTCGGGCATGTACCAGATGTGGTTTCTCGACTACGCCTCGTATGTGAACCTCGACCGTGCCATTCCGCACATCAACGACGGTCTGAAGCCTGTGCAACGCCGCGTGCTGCACGCCATGCGCCGCGCCGACGATGGTCGCTACAACAAGGTGGCTGCCATTGTGGGCGACACCATGCACTACCACCCACACGGCGACGCCTCTATCTACACGGCGTTGGTCAATCTCGGTCAGAAAAATCTGCTTATCGACTGCCAAGGTAACTGGGGCAACATTTTCACGGGCGACGAGGCGGCGGCACCCCGTTACATCGAGGCGCGACTGTCGAAATTTGCGCTCGAAACGGTGTTCAATCCCAAAACAACGCCGTGGAAACCATCGTACGACGGGCGCAACCAAGAGCCGATTTTCTTGCCAGTGAAGTTCCCGCTGCTGCTGGCGCAAGGTTGCGAGGGCATCGGACTGGGCTTGAACTCGAAAATTATGCCGCACAACTTCAACGAGTTGCTCGACGCATCTATCGCCATTTTGCGCAACGAACCGTTCCAACTGTTGCCCGATTTTCCCACAGGCGGACTCATCGACGCAAGCCGCTACAACGATGGCGAACGCGGTGGTGTGGTAAAAATTCGGTCGCACATCGAAAAGTTGGACAACCGCACGCTCGTCATTCGCGACATTCCCTACGGCATGACCACTGGCACGCTCATCGAGACCATCATCGCTGCCAACGACAAGGGCAAAATCAACATAAAAAAGGTGGAGGACAACACCGCCGCCAATGTCGAAATTTTGGTGCATCTCGAAGCCAAAACCTCGTCGGACAAGACCATCGACGCACTCTACGCCTTCACCAAATGCGAGGTGAGTTACTCACCAAATTGCTGTGTGGTGGACGACAACAAACCCTGTTTCATCACCGTAAGCGAGGTGTTGCGGCGCAATACAGCGCAGACTGTCAAACTGCTCACGCAAGAGTTGAACATTGCAATGGGCGAACTGGAAGACCGTTGGCACTGGACTTCGCTCGAAAAACTCTTCTTCGAAAAACGCATCTACAAAGTTTTGGAACACGATTTCAAAACTTGGGACGACCAAGTAACGCAAATCGAGCGCGAATTCGACCCCTACCGCAAACTTTTCCGCCGCGAAATTGTGCGCGACGATGTGCTGAAACTCTGCGATAAACCTGTGCGCAAAATTTCGAAATTCGACATCAAAAAAGCCGAAGAAGAAATTGCCGACATCGAAGAGCAGATGAAGCGTGTGCAGTACAATCTCGACCATATCATCGACTACACCATCGACTGGTTCAAACATCTGAAAGAGAAGTACGGACAGAAATTTCCGCGCCTCACCGAAGTGCGCAATTTCGAGACCATTCAGGCCGCCAAAGTGGTGGAAGCCAACCAAAAACTCTATGTCAATCGCAGCGAAGGCTTCATTGGCACAGGGCTGAAAAAGGACGAAAATGTGGAGTTGGTGAGCAACTGTTCCGACATCGACGACATCATCGTCTTTTTCAAAGATGGCAAATACAAGGTGGTGCGCGTGGCCGACAAACTCTATGTGGGCAAAGGCATCATTCATGTGGCCGTGTTTGTCAAAAACGACCGCCGCACCATCTACAACGCCATCTACCGCGATGGGCGCGCGGGCTACTACTACATCAAGCGTTTTGCGGTGAACGGCGTTACACGCGACAAAGAGTACGACCTGACGCAAGGCACCGACGGCTCGAAAGTGGTCTATTTTTCGGCCAATCCGAATGGCGAAGCCGAAACGGTGAAAGTAACGCTGCGCCCGACTTCGCACCGCATGAAAAACCTCGTTTTCGAGAAAGATTTTTCGGAAATTGCCATCAAAGGTCGCCAATCGATGGGCAACATACTCACCAAATTCGATGTGCATAAAATTCTGCTCAAACAGAAGGGCGGCTCCACGCTTGGCGGTACACCCATTTGGTTCGATGCCGATGTGCTGCGGCTCAATATCGACAAAAGAGGCCAATTTATCGGCGAATTTTTCAATGGCGACCAAATTTTGGTCATCACCAAAAACGGCGAATACTACACCACCAATTTCGACCTCAACAACCACTACGACGACGATGTGCAGCGCATCGAAAAGTTCGATGCCAACAAGGTGTGGTCGGCTGCACTCTACGATGCCGAGCAGGGATTTGCCTACATCAAACGCTTCCTGTTCGAGCCGCAGAAAAACCGCACATCGTTCATCGGCGAGAGCAAATTTTCGCGCCTTTTCGCCCTCTCCGACCAAGTCTATCCGCGTTTCAAGGTTATGCTTGGCGGTGGTGATTCGTTCCGCGACCCGTTCGAGGTCGATGTCGAGAGTTTCATTGCGGTGAAAGGCTACAAAGCCAAAGGCAAACGCATCACCACTTGGAATGTGGAGGCGGTGGAGGAGTTAGAGCCGCTGCGTTTCCCCGAACCGCCAAAAAACACCGATGAAAACGCCGAAAATGCGTTCTCCGACGAAAGTGCCGATGGCGAAACGCCCACCGTTTTGTCCAACGAAAATAGTGCTGTGCCGCAGGACGAAATGCCCGAAATTGTTACCATCGACACCACAAAAAATGGCGATGAAACCGCCGAAAATATCGAAATAGTTACGGTAGATACAACCAAACAAACCGACAACACCGCCTCCGACGACGATGTGATTGACGAAATCACGGGGCAAATGCGGCTGTTTTGACCGTAGAAATAAATCGTTGTAGAAATGAAGCGTAAAATAGTTTTGGCAGCGGCGTTGTTCAACGCTGCGTTGCTGTTGGCCGAATCCGAAGCCGACAAAATTTGCGGTCTTTACTATGTGGTCGATAAGTTTACCTCGGGCGAACAGTGCAAAATCCGCATCTATCGCACCGCACAGAATACCTACGAGGCGCAGGTTGTTTGGATGAACCAACCGAACAACCCCGACGGCACGCCCCGTTTAGATGTGAACAATCCCAATCCTGCCTTGCGCAATACGCCCTGCAACCGCGTGGTGATGATGCGCAACCTTACCTACAACGCCGCCGAAAAAGAGTGGCAAAATGGCGAGGTGTATAATCCGCAAAATGGTCGGTTTTATCGCTCATATTTGCGCTTCGAGAACGACTCGACACTGCGTGTACGCGGCTATTGGGGCGTGTCGCTGCTAGGGCTGACCATGTATTGGGACAAACTCGAATAGGGCAGTGCTTCCACACGATTTTATAGAACTTGTTGCGCCGATTTTTGCCGATGAAATGGGCGATTTCGAGGCGGCACTTGCACAAAGCCCGTCGGTGAGTGTGCGGTTGAACAACAAAACGGCACTTCCGCAATTTTCTGATTTAGAGCAAGTGGCGTGGTGCGCCGACGGGTTTTATCTGCCCGAGCGACCGAATTTCACGCGCGACCCACTTTTTCACGCTGGGGCTTACTATGTGCAGGAGGCTGCGTCGATGTTTTTGCAGCAGGCGTTGGCAAATTTTGTCGATAAAAAGGCGAAAATGCTCGATATGTGCGCAGCACCAGGCGGCAAATCGACGCTCATAGCGCACTATTTGGACGGCGGCGTGCTGGTTGCCAACGAGTTTGTGCGTTTGCGAGCGCATATTTTGTCGGAAAATGTACAGAAGTGGGGCAGTGCCAGTGTGGTTGTAACCAACAACGCACCGAGCGATTTTTCCGATTTTATCGGCGTTTTCGATGCCATTTTGGTCGATGCACCCTGTTCGGGCGAGGGTATGTTTCGCAAAGATACGAACGCCATCGCCGAGTGGTCGCTGTCAAATGTACGCAACTGTGTGGTGCGCCAACGCGAAATTTTGGAAGCAGCGTGGCGCTGCCTGAAAACCGATGGCGTGCTGATTTACAGCACTTGCACCTACAATCGGCTCGAAAACGAGGAGAATGTGCAGTGGATTTGTCGGCAGTTTGGCGCCGAAATTCTGCGGATTCCGACGGAAGCGGCGTGGCGCATTGCCGAAACGCCCGAAGGTTACCACTTTTACCTGCACCGCACGCGTGGCGAGGGACTATTTATGACCGTTTTGCGCAAAACAACGGACGAAAATGGCGCAAAAATGCGCAACAAAAACAGAACCAAATCGTTGGCACAATCTGTTTTTGCCGATTATCTAAAAAATGCCGATGAATACGCGCTTTTTGCGCTCCGAAATTGCCATTTTGCTTTTCCGCAACAGCATGCCGATTTGTTGCAAGCGTGCCTCGAACGGCTGAATGTGCTGCATTTTGGCGTGCCGTTGGTCGAACAGAAAGGCAAAGATTTGATTCCGCAGGCTGGTTTGGCGTTGAGCAAGGCGTTCAACGAGGCGGCTTTTGCAACCGTCGAAGTCGATTTGGAAACAGCGTTGCGTTTTCTCCGCTGCGAAGCCATCGTTCTGCCCGATGCTCCCAAAGGATTTTTGGTGTTGAACTACCAAAAAGTGCCGATTGGTTGGGTAAAAAATATCGGCAACCGCTGCAACAACCTCTACCCGCAGCAGTGGCGGATCCGGTATCTTTAGCAAAATTCTATCACACATCGGCATAGAAAGAATTATTTTTGGCGGTGCGGTTGGTTACGAACCTGTCCCTTTTGCAAGGGGACAAGCGCAGCGGAGGGGTTAATCAACCGATCAACCCCCAAAATATAGAACCTAGATTTTTTCGCCGAAGCAGAGGTCGCCTGCGTCGCCAAGGCCAGGAACGATGTACGAGTGTTCGTTCAGTTTGGGGTCGATGGCGGCAATCCAAATGGTGGTTCTGTCGGCTGGGAAAATTTTTTGGATATGCTCCACGGCTTGCTTGCTGGCAATGACGCTGGCAATGTGAATTTTGGCGGGCGTGCCTTTCGATTTCAGTGCTTCGAAAGCCAATTCCATCGAGCCGCCAGTGGCCAACATCGGGTCGCACAGAATGAGCGTTTTGCCCTCGATACTTGGCGACGCCAGATACTCCACATGCACACGGAAAGCATCGTGGTGCTCGTCGGTATATTCGCGATAGGCCGATATGAAAGCGTTTTCGGCTGTGTCGAAATAGTTGAGCATACCGTTGTGAAAGGGCAGAGCGGCACGCATGATGCACGCCAGCACCACTTGGTCGGCCACCACATTGGTAGGAGCAACGCCCAGCGGCGTGCGTACTTGCTCGGTGGTGTAGGTCAAATCACGACTAATCTCGTAGGCCATCACCTCGCCGATGCGCTCGATATTGCGGCGAAAACGCATCGAATCTTTCTGAATCTCGACATCGCGCAACTCTTTCATAAAGTTGTTCAATAGCGAATTTTGGTCGGCAAAATTTACGATTTTCATGATATAAATGGTGTGAAAGTTTCTGTTACAGCGTTGAACTGTTGAATTTGCAGATTTTGGAAATCCTCTAACCTCTCAACTATTATTCATTGTTAATTGTTCATTATTCATTGAGAAAAAAAATGCCGCCTCGCCGAAGCGAAACAGCATTCTCAAAACAAACTATGAAACGATTTTCTTAAATAAGTTTTTCATGTTCACGGCGTCGCCAATCATCTTGTGTAGCGAGTCGATGGGAACGCGCTGTTGCTGCATTGTGTCGCGGAAACGCACGGTAACGCAGTTGTCGGTGAGCGTATCGTGATCGACCGTGATGCAGAACGGCGTACCGATGGCATCTTGTCGGCGATAGCGTTTGCCGATAGAGTCTTTCTCGTCGTAGGCGCACTTGAAATCGAATTTGAGTTCGTTCATTATTTCGCGCGCTTTTTCGGGCAGTCCGTCTTTTTTCACTAGCGGCATTACGCAGGCTTTGACGGGCGCAAGCACCTCGGGCAGCCGCAACACAACGCGTGTGTCGCCGCCTTCGAGCGCCTCTTCGCAGTAGGCCGCCGACATTATCGAGAGGAACATACGATCGACACCAATCGATGTTTCGATAACATACGGCGTGTACGATTGGTTGGTTTCGGGGTCGAAATACTCGATTTTTTTTCCCGAAAATTTGGCGTGTTGGCTCAAATCGAAGTTGGTGCGGCTATGAATGCCCTCTACCTCTTTGAATCCAAACGGCATTTCGAACTCGATGTCGGTGGCAGCGTTGGCGTAGTGCGCCAGTTTTTCGTGGTCGTGGTAGCGGTATTTGTGGTCGCCAAGACCGAGTGCTTTGTGCCATTTCAGGCGGAACGCTTTCCAGTGTTCGAACCACTCCATTTCGGTGCCGGGTTTCACAAAAAATTGCATCTCCATCTGCTCAAATTCGCGCATACGGAATATGAATTGCCGCGCAACTATCTCATTTCTAAATGCTTTGCCGATTTGTGCAATGCCAAACGGAATTTTCATGCGTCCCGTTTTCTGCACATTCAGGTAATTGACAAAAATGCCTTGCGCTGTTTCGGGGCGGAGGTAGATTTTCATCGCACCGTCGGCTGTGGAACCCATTTCGGTGGTGAACATCAGGTTGAATTGGCGCACATCTGTCCAGTTTTTGGTGCCGCTTATGGGGCAGACAATCTCCTCGTCGACAATGATTTGCTTCAATTCGGCCAAGTCCATGGCGTTCATGGCTTGGGAGTAGCGTTCGTGCAGCGCATTGCGTTTGCGCTGGTGTTCAAGCACATTGGCACTGGTGGCACGGTATTTTTCTTCGTCGAACTGTTCGCCGAAACGCTTGCGCGCTTTTGCTACCTCTTTTTCTATCTTTTCGTCGTATTTGGCTATCTGGTCTTCGATCAGCACATCGGCGCGGTAGCGTTTTTTGCTGTCGCGATTGTCGATGAGCGGGTCGTTGAACGCATCGACATGCCCCGAGGCTTTCCAAGTGGTTGGGTGCATAAAAATGGCAGCGTCGATGCCCACAATGTTTTCGTGTAGCAGAATCATGCTGTCCCACCAATAGCGTTTGATGTTGTTTTTCAGTTCTACGCCGTTTTGTCCGTAGTCATACACGGCTGCCAATCCGTCGTAGATTTCGCTCGATGGGAACACAAAACCGTATTCCTTGCAGTGGGCGACCAATTTTTTGAAAACCTCTTCTTGTGAAGCCATAGATTAGTGTGAAGGTTTGAAACTGTAAGTGTAAAAGTTTGAAAGTTGGCTCGTAAACGACGAGTGTAGTTTTCAACCTGCAAAGTTACGACAAAAATTCGGAAAATGCAAATCGCTGTTTTTTTGCGTTATTTGATGGTTGCCAGCGCAAATTTCAGGCGTTTCAGCACTTCGTCTTTGCCGAGTATTCGGGTGATGACAAACATTTGTGGACCGCGCATTTCGCCAACAAGCGTCAGGCGGAATGGGTTCATCACATTGCCGAGACCGTAACCTTTGGCGGCGCACCACGCTTTTATCTGTTCTTCGCACGCTTCGGCATCGTCGAAACTGGGCAGTTTTTCTATCTCGCAGAGCAGTTCCGAAAGCAGCGTGTGCGTGTCGTCTTTCCAGCGTTTCTGCACATCTTTTTCGTTGAATTCTGTCGGTGCAACGAAGAAAAATCGGCACAAATCCCACAGGTCGTTAGTGAGTGTGGCGCGCTCTTTCATTGCCGCAATGGCCATCTCTACTTTTGCGCTGTCGGCAGCGATGCCGAGTGCGTCGAGTTTGCTCTGAACGATGGGCGCAAGTTCTTTGTCCGACCGCTTTTGCAGATAGATATGGTTGAAATGTTTGCCTTTTTCGTAGTCGAATTTTGCACCGCTCTTGCTGCAACGCGTAAGGTCGAACAGGCGTATCAGGTCGTCCATCGACATCACCTCTTCGTCGTTGCCAGGGTTCCAACCAAGCAGTGCCAAGAAATTGATGACGGCTTCGGGCAGATAGCCGCTCTCGCGGTAGCCGCTCGACACTTCGCCCGTTTTGGGGTCGTGCCATTCGAGCGGAAAGACAGGAAAACCGAGGCGGTCGCCGTCGCGTTTGCTCAATTTGCCGTTGCCGTCGGGTTTGAGCAGCAGCGACAGGTGCGCAAATTGCGGCATGGTCTCTTCCCAGCCAAAAGCGCGGTAGAGTAGCACATGGAGCGGTGCGCTCGGCAGCCACTCTTCGCCACGAATGACATGCGAAATTTCCATCAGATGGTCGTCCACAATGTTGGCCAAATGGTAAGTGGGCAGGCAGTCGGCCGATTTGTAGAGCACTTTGTCGTCGAGAATGCTCGAATTGACATGTACATCGCCACGAATGAGGTCGTGAACGGTGATTGCTTCGCCTGGTTCAATTTTGAAACGCACCACATATTGTTCGCCATCGGCAATGCGGCGTTCGACCTCTTCAGCGTTCATTGTCAGTGAGTTACGCATCTGCAATCGTGTCGAGGCATCGTATTGAAAGTTGGGAATTTCGGTGCGTTTAGTCTCCAACTCTTCGGGCGTATCGAATGCGATGTAGGCTTTGTTGCTATCGAGCAGCTGCTGCACATACTTTTTGTAGATGTCGCGCCGCTCGCTTTGGCGGTACGGACCGTAGTTGCCGCCAAACGAAACGCCCTCGTCGAACTGAATGCCAAGCCAGCGGAACGACTCCAAAATGTACTCTTCGGCACCTGGCACAAAACGGTGGCTGTCGGTATCTTCGATACGGAAAATGAGTTCGCCACCGTGCTGTTTGGCGAAAAGGTAGTTGTACAATGCGGTGCGTACGCCGCCGATGTGTAGCGCGCCCGTAGGCGATGGTGCAAAACGCACGCGGACTTTTCTCTCTGTCATTACTTCTCAAAATTTTGTTGTGCAAAGGTACGAAATTAGTTTGAAAGTATGAAAGTGCGAAAGTGTGAAAGTGCGAAAGTTTATCAAGTTCATAAAGTTCGTAAAGTTCGTAAAGTTATAAAGTTTTGTTGAAGCGTTGAATTGTTGAATCGTTGAATTGATTTTTGGTTGATCTGTTGATCGGTTGATTGGTTGATTATTGTGCAAATGATTTTGGGCACCGACAATCTTCAAATCTTCAAATCTTCAAATTTTCAAATTGCGGCTTTGCCGCATCACTCCTCACTCCTAATTCCTCACTCCTAACTCAAGAACACTACTAAATCGCAATTTGTGTACCCCGAAAAAATGTGCTACCTTTGCGCAAAGGATTATTGTGCAATGAGGCGTTTGGCGTTGTTTTTTGTTGCGGTGTGCGTGTGGTGCTGTGCGAGTGCGCAGTTGCTGTGGGAGGTTTCGGGCAATGGTTTGCCCTACAAATCGTATCTGTTTGGCACGCACCACTTGATGTCGGCGTCCTATCTCGATTCGGTGCATGGCGTCTATCGGGCGTTCAATGCTTGCCGTGCGGTGGTGTGCGAAGTGGCGGTGGACGACCCCACGCTGCTCAAAAAGATGACCGACGGCGCGCGTATGCCAAACTACATCACCATGCGCGAACTTTTTTCGGAGAGCGACTACCAGCGCGTCGATTCGGCGTTGCGCAGCGTGCTTGGCATGGGCTTGACCGAACTGGCGGGGCTCAAACCTGCCATGATTTCGAACTTGTATGCGCTGGAACTCTATCGGCGGCAGTTGCCCCAGCAGAGCGACGATTGGCAACTCGATTCGTTTTTTCAGCAGGTGGCGGCACAAAAAAACATTCCGATAGTCGGATTAGAAACTGTCGATGAGCAAATTGCGTTGCTCTACAATGCACAAACGCTTCAGCGTCAGGCGTTTCTGCTGGTGGGAGCGGTAGAGCAGGCGGCCGATGCGGCTGCCGAAATGGCAGAACTGAACCGCCTCTATCGGCAGGGCGATTTGGACGGACTTTTGGCATTATACAATAGCGACACCACCCAATATGCCCCAACACAACAGGAAAAATTCGGTATGCTCGACGAGCGCAACGACGCTTGGGCGCGCCGCCTGCCGCAACTGATGCACGATCGCCCCTGTTTTGTAGCGGTGGGCGCACTGCATTTAGCGGGCGAAAACGGACTCATCGCCCTGTTGCGCCGAGCAGGCTACAAGGTAAAACCAGTGAAAAAATAGTTCGCATTGGATTTTTGTTTCGGAGGGCGATGTTTGGCACGGATATTGCAGTTATTCGGATAGAAATGTTAAACTCTTAAAACAAAACTAAAACTATGCGAAACATTTTGATGCATGCGGCCGACAAAGCGCGCCGCGCTGTGAAAAATTGGTGGTTGCTCTTGCTGGCAGGGCTGCTTTTGGTGGCTGCTGGCGTCGTTGTATTCTGCTATCCTGCAGAGAGTTATGTGGCGTTGAGCCTTTTGTTTGGTGTAGCCATGCTGGTTTCGGGCGTGGTGCAGTTGGTGTTGGCTACTAGTAGCCGCAACTATTTCCTGACGCGCGGCTATGTGGTTGTGGGCGGTATTGTCGATTTGCTGCTGGGCATTTTTCTCTGCTGCCAACCCGATGTTACGCTGCTCGTCTTGCCGTTTGTGCTGGGCTTTTGGCTGATGTACCACAGTTTTATGGTCATCGGTTTTGCTAGCGATTTGAGCACTTTTCGTGTGCCAGGCAGCGGTTGGACTATTTTCGGCGGCGTGTTGCTGCTCATCTTGTCCATTCTGATTCTGATAAAGCCTTTTGCCATCGGCACATCGGTGGTGATAGTGCTTACGGGTTGCGCTTTGTTGGTGGCGGGCATCGATATGTGCTACATCGCCTTCCGTCTGCGGAGCATACACAAATACTTCAACGAGCGACTCAAAGAGTTCGATATCGAAGAGGCAAAAATTGTGGAATAGACCGCAACTATTGCTATTTGGAGCGACATCGTCGGGAAAAGGCGGTGTCGCTTCTATTTTGGCTGCGGCGTAAGGTCGGACATAACCATCGCAATAATTGCCTCTTTGCGGTGTTCGACAAAAGCGCATTGTTCCTCCTCGCTTTTTTGCAGCCAATCGGCGTAAATAGGCAGCACAATGAAAGTCGAAACCGTGAGCGAAATGATGTTCAACAGCAGGTCGAGCGTGTCGATGGGACGGATATTGCCTTGAGCCACCTCGCTCTGCACCAACTTGTCGAAAGTGTAGTAAATCGTCTGCCGATGCTCGTTTTCGATGATGTGCTGGCGGATAAATTCGCGCCGTTTGTCGTTGATGATGAGTTCGCTCAAAATGAAAAACGGCAACCGACGATTTTCGCCTAACATATTGAAATACTGCGTGATAAGTTCCGAAAGCAGTTCTTTGAAATCGCCATTGAATGTGTAACGATATCTATCGGCGCACGAGAGCGAAAACTCCATTTTTTTCAGAAAAACTTGTTCAAACAGATTGTCTTTTGTCCTGAAATAGTAGTGCACCAACGCTTGGTTGCAACCCACTTTGCGTGCGATGTCGGTGGTCGATGTGCCAGCAAATCCGTTTTCGATAAAAAGTTCTTCGGCGGCGGCTAAGATCTGCTCTTCGAGCGAAGTTTCTCTATTCATAGTGGTATAATTTGACGGGTAAAGTTATGCATTTTTTAGTTGATTTTTGCAATTTTCGACAATAAAATGCAATCGGTTGTAGATATTGGCCTCCGAAGTGCTGCTGTCGAAGTCGAGAAAGAGCAGGCTCAACTGCGGATAGACCTGCTTGATGCGCTTTTCGATGCCTTTCGAAATGATGTGGTTGGCGATGCAGCCAAACGGCTGCAAACTGATAACATTCTGCACGCCGTTTTCGGCCAAATGGCATATTTCGCCGGGCAGAAACCACCCTTCGCCAAAGTCGGCAGCGCCACAAATCACCTGTTCCGAGAGTTTTTCGTAGTCGAAAATGCTGACAAACGGTCGGTAAAAGGGGTGTTGGGCGCAGATTTTGTCGCACTTTTTGGCACACTTGTCGATGTAGCGGTAAATCAGGTCGGTGAGCCACAGCGGCTGTTTTTCGCGTTTGATGTTGAGCCGTCGGTTGATGTGCTTGTTGGCAAACGAGGTAGAGAAAAAGCCCGAAATGGCGGGCGGCACCACCTCCACGCCCTGTTGCACCAGCCAATCGACAACGCACTTGTGGCTGAAACTGTTGTATTTCACATAGATTTCGCCCACCAACCCGACCACAGGCGTGCGTTTTTGTGCATCGGTAACGGCGGTGAAATCGTCGGCGGCCTTTTGTAGCAGGGCGTACAACGCTTTTGCGTCGCCACGCGCCACGATTGGCAGTGCCGCTTCGATGTAGCCGTCGCGCAACTTGCGGGCGGCACCAGTTTGTGTTTCGCGCACGACCGTGGCGTAGTAGAGTTTGGCGATGCTGTCGGCGTAGAAGAGCGTAGCGGCGATCGTTTTCGCTATTTTTCGCCATGCAATTTCGAATCCGGGCTGCACATTGTTTAGCCCTTCGCCCGTAGCCAACGAAACCACAGGAATATCGCTGTAACCAGCCGCCACTAGCGCATTTTTGATGAGCGCATAATAGTTGCTAGCGCGGCACTGACCGCCTGTTTGCGTGATGATTATGGCAGTTTCGTCGCGGCGAAATTGTCCGCTTTGCAGCGCATTGACAATGCTGCCAACCACCAGTGTGGCAGGGTAGCAGATGTCGTTGTTGGCGTAGCGCAAACCCGTTTCGGCATCGGCTTGGTTGGCCATTGGCAGATTGACCAGTCGGTAGCCAGCGAGTTGGAATATCGGCGGCAAAAATTCGGAGTAACCTTCTGCGAAGTAGGGCGCTACGAGCGTGCGACGACGGTCTTCGTAGTCGAAAATTTTAGTGGTGATGTAAGGTTTTTCGTCCGTTTTCTCGTCTTGTGGAATCTCTTTGGTCGATTCTACCAACGAGCGAATGCGCAGTTGCAGCGAGCCAATGCTGTTCACATCGTCGATTTTTAGCACGGTGAGATTTTTGCCGTGGCGGTGCAGAATGGTGTTCACTTCGTCCAAAATGAACGCATCGGGGCCGCAGCCGAAACTCGTCAGTTCTACAAATTGCAAGTTCCGATTTTTCCATTGCGCAGCAAAATTTGCCGCCTTGAACAAACGGTTGGGATACGCCCACTGGCTGAGTGCGTTCAGTTGACCGAAAACATCGCTGCTGTCGTCCGAAGCGATATGTTCGGTAATCACATCGATGCCCATGTCGGCGATGGATTGCGCTATTTTGTGTTCGACCAGCGGATCGGTGTGGTAGGGGCGACCCGCCAGCAGAATGACGGTGCGTCCTTCGGCAGTGGCGCGCGCCAAAATCTCGTGATTGCGCTGCGTGAGTTGTGCCAAATAGTCGTTTTGCGCCTTTTGTGCCACCGCCACCGCCTTTCGCGCCAGCGATTTCGGCACGCCGAGCGTTTGCAGATACTCCACACACGATTTTTCGAGCAGTTTTGCATCGTTGAACGACACCACAGGCGCATCGAACGGAATGTTGTAGCGTTTTTGCGTGTCGATGGCACTTTTCAGCACATCGCTGTAGCCGCTCACGATGGGGCAGTTGAAACTATTTTTGGCGTGTTCGTTCTCTTTGCGCTCGTAAACCACCCACGGGTAGAAAATCCGATCGACACGACGCGCTGCCAAATCTTCGACATGGCCATGCATCAGTTTGGCGGGAAAGCAGATGTTGTCGGCCATCACTGTGCGCAAACCACTTTCGTAGAGTTTGGTGGTCGATGGACGCGACAGCACCACCTCGAATCCGCAGGCTGTGAACAGAGCGTGCCAAAACGGAAAATTCTCGTAGATGCCGAGTCCGCGCGGAATGCCGATAACGCAGTTGCGCCGTGTTGTGTCGAGCGGCAGCGGCTTGCGGTTGAACAGCAGTCGGTACTTTTCGGCGAACATATTTGCGCCTTTTTGTGCCGATTTTTGGGCGTTCGAATAGACTTTTTCGCAGTTGTTGCCCGAAGCGTAGGTGTGTCCGTTGGCAAAGCGAAACAGTTTGACATGGCAGTGGTTTTCGCAGCCGCTGCAAGTTTCAAAATCTGTTTTGTATGCGCTTGTTGTGAGTAGGTCGTTCAGGTTCATAGCGTCTTTTTTTCGTATTGTCGTTTGGCATAGAGTGCTGCGCCGTATGCGCCCATCAGTTCTGGCAGGTCGCAAAACGACACATTGCAACCAGTTTGCAGTTCGAGTGCGCGCGCAATCGAGTGGTTGCGGAATGTGCCGCCCTGAACCACAATTTTCTTCCCGAGTTCGTCGGTGTGTTTCAGTTTCAGCACTTTGAATAGGCAGTTTTTCACCACCGAATAACTGAATCCAGCGGCAATATCGGCCACTGCAACGCCTTCGCGCATGGCTTGCTTCACCTTCGAATTCATAAAAACGGTGCAGCGTGTGCCGAGGTCGTAGGGGTGTGGCGCGGTAACGGCCATCTGCGCAAAGTCTGAAACGCTGTAGCCCAGCATATTGGCAAATGTTTCGATGAACGAGCCGCAGCCCGACGAGCAGGCTTCGTTTATCTCGATGCGCCTGATAGAGCCGTGTTCCACAAAAATGGCTTTCATGTCCTGACCGCCAATGTCGAGTACAAACGACACCTGCGGCTCAATCTTTTTGGCGGCCAAAAAGTGCGCCATCGTTTCTACTATGCCGAAATCGAGTCCGAAAGCCGTACGCAACAGATTTTCGCCGTAGCCTGTGGCGCAACTTGCTACAATGGCGACATTTTCGGGCGTTGTGGCGCTAGCGTGGAGTTTTTGCAATGCCTCCGAAAAGGTTTTGAAACTGTCGCCGTTGTTGTGGCGATAGTCGGTGTAAACCACCTTGCCATCGGCGTTGAGCAGCACGATTTTGGTGGTTGTGCTGCCCGAATCGATGCCGAGAAAATAGGCGTTCGGCGTGCTTGTGTCGAATTTTGCACGCGGCACATCGTGCCCTTGCTTGCGCCGAAACCATTCGTCGTAGTCGGTTTTCGAGGCGAACAGCGGTGGCAACCGATGTTCCATATTGATGACCGTTGTAGCATTTTTCTCCGAGCGCAACATCGCAATAATTTCTGCCAAGCGCACCGAGCGTTTGGCGTGCGTTTTGGCCAGCAGTGCGCAGCCGATGGCAGGAATCAGTTGCGCGTGTTCGGGCGCAATGCAATCGTCTTCGGTCAAACCGAATGCGTTGAGAAAACTCTTTTTCAGTTCGGGCAGAAAAGCGAACGGACCGCCGCACAGAAAGAGTTTCGGCACAATATCGCGTCCGCGTGCCAACGAAGCCAACACCTGCATAGCCACCGCATTGAACACCGAAGCAGCGATGTCGGCGCGACTGACATTGCGTGCCGCCAAATTTTGAATGTCGGTTTTCGAAAACACACCGCACCGCGAGGCGATAGGATAAATAGTGTGTGCCTCGGCCGCCAGTGCGTTCAGTGCGCTAGTCTCGATGCCAAAGAGCGATGCCGTTTGGTCGATGAATGCGCCTGTGCCGCCAGCGCAACTGCCGTTCATGCGAATGTCGGGGGCTTTTCCTTCGTCGAAAAATATCATTTTCGAGTCCTCGCCGCCCATATCGACAAAGGTGCGCACCTCGGGATAGCACTGTTTGATAGTTTCGGCGGCAGCCACCACCTCCTGCACAAAAGCGTAGTCCAACCGCTCGGCAAACCCCATGCCCACCGAACCCGTCAGCACAATATCGAGCGTGCAGTCGCCGAGTGCGTCGTGCAGCCGTTTGGCAGTGGCGTAGCCCGCTTGGCGAATGTCGGCGTTGTGTCGGCGGTAGTCGGAGTGGAGTAGCGCGCCTTGCTCGTCCAAAACGGCTATTTTTAGCGTCGTCGAACCGATGTCAATTCCAATGCTGTATCGTTTCATCGTTGCTGATTTTCAACAAGTTATATTTTAATAGGTCTATTTAATAGGTTTATTAAATCAGCCGCAAAGGTAACGCTTTTTTTGTTATCAGCAAAAAACGAACAGATTTTTTTGAAAAAATGGGAGTTCTTTCCTTGTCTATTTCAGCCACTTTTGTATTGCCGTTGTCGTATATGATAGTTTAATGGTGTATAACTGGTTGATTTTCTGGCAGTTTCAAGAGTTCCCATTTCAAAAGGACTAATAAGAACCAATTTTTACGATCGTAATCAGAAATTTTTATATTTACTTTGCAGCGGAAATCCGAGGCTTAATCGAAGGTAACAATAGCCATTTATTTTCATTTGAAAATTTATTATTTGAAAATTTGAAAATTTGAAGATTGTCGGTGTCCAAAATCATTTGCACAATAATCAACCGATCAACCAATCAACCA
>CAVGYO010000014.1:0-20203 GCA_963633255.1 Erysipelotrichaceae bacterium | reverse complement strand
TAACTCGAAGTTGCGCTTGCTTGCCTGACCGCCACCTTCGAGGATGCCACGGGAACGCTTGTACCAGATAAAAAGAACGGAGGGCATAGGGATGTGAGTTTTTTAAGTTGATTTTCTGTTCGTTTACTTTGGATCATTACTGGTCTGCAACACTGCCGTGATAGACTGGATTATCTCTTCGGCAGTCTTGCGTGGAATGCGGATAGACTGCGCAGCGGTTATCATGTCTTCGGAGGTCGGGTTGCCTTTGCCCATCACCGAGGTGGCATGTTCGCCATTGTAGCCTTGCTCGCAGCGGGTCAAATCATACGCAGGAGCCAACGCCCACTTGTCCTCGTAGCAGATAAAACTGAAGTTCTTGGCGTGGTCGTCCTTGTTGCCAATGAGCACATTGAACACCATGCGCCGAAACATCTGTTCCACCTGTGCAGTGTCTTGTGTCAAGTAGCCAGTCAGAGCCAGAAGCGTCTTGTAGTCCGTTTTGGGCGGGGTGATGGACTCGTTGAGCAAGGCTGCGGCAGTGGCTATGTGGAGCCTTTCGCCGCTTGGCGATATATCAAAGCGACGGGAGGCAAAGAACTGTCCCTCTATCAGTCGGTAGTCGGGGACTTGGATGCCGCACGCCTGTGCCAATGTGTTGTAGCGATACTCCTCTTGTCCCATATTCTGTGGATCGTATGTATGCCGGAATTTTACCAACCAATGTCCCGATGCATCGGTCAGCAGACATTTGGGGCGGCACCCTCCGCTGTTGCCGCTGTTGAAATAGAGTACATCTGCGTTCTGAGTATTTCGCTCTTCGAATACTTCCAATGCCAACTGCTGCAAGGTTTGCAGTTCGGGCAGCGTACGATTGCCGTTCAGAGTTTGCTCGGGAATGTAGCACAACGCTCCCATGCCTGTGCAGCCTACAATGCTAAGCCGTTGCAGGGGCGTGAGTGTCATATCGTCCACGCCATGGTTGCGCAACATACGGTTGAGCAGATACCGTCCGTACCCGTCAGGCAGACTGTCCTCGAATATGCCGAAATTGCCGTAGAAAGGTGTCGGTTGAGCAATAAATAAGTCGGGCTTGAGCGGCAAGTCTAACGGCGAGATAGAGAATCCATCGTGCAGCCAGTCCTTATTGTACTGGAAGGTGCAACGCCTTCCATCGGCGGTGGCGGATAGAGTTCCCACGCAGCGGTTGTGATAAACCACCGTCAGTTTATTTACCGAACTGATTTCGACCATGTTTGCGATTCTTGTTATTGTTGATGGTTTCCAACTCCTCCATCGTCTTGTAAACTGGCTCTGCCATCACCTGTTTCAACAACTCTTTGTAGCCCAATGCCTTGCAAAGGGCAGCGTACTGCCGCAGCGAAATGGTGTGCTTCGTCTCGAACTTGGCGATGGTCGGCACAGGTACACCGCTCATCATCGAGAGTGCCTCCCGCGAAAGGGTGCGTTCCAATCGCCGTTGCCGCAGTTGCTCTGCCATATATTGCAGAATATCCTGTTCTGTCTCGGTATCAAAAGTATAAAGCAAATTCATACAATGGTATTTGAAATGTCTTATTTATGCCGAATTTACATACTATTGTATTAGTTACTACAAATTATGTGCCATTTTATATCGTCGCCTACAATAGAACGGAGCATATCGTAGTTTTTTCGACTTGCCTGACCGCCTCCTTCGAGGATGCCACGGGAACGCTTATACCAGAGAAAAAGAGCCTTCATCATTTTGAATCGAAAAATTTCTTTTACATCACTCCCCAATCGGAAAATTGTATATTTGAAAATACAATTTTAGATAAAAAGTGTATTTTGTAAAATACAAAATTAGTATAAAAACCCAAAGAGCCACAACGGAATTTCCCTTCCGAAACCCTGTTCCAGATTGTCTAAAGCGAGGAATGAGTCGGGAGTTCCTTTAATTTGTTCGGTCGTCTTACTTGCGCCTCCGACCTCGAAAGTATAGCGTTCATCAATCAGGAAATCGGATCGAGTTTGAGAATACGCCACCTTGTATTTCACTTCCAACTGACCGACGAAGAATGTTTCACGCACATTACCGATATTAGTTTTCTCCCCTGCAAATGCGTACGCATAATTGGTATTACCCAAATATATCTTTTCGGGTTTTGCCATCGGTTTAAGCCCAACCGACTGTTTATCAATCATCAGAATGGCCCTCGCCCGCCACAGATAGTACAAATAATTAAGCAGAGAAACCCTTGTCGTATTCAAATCGCGGCTAAGCGCCGAAATGTTTGGCACAAGCGACACCAACTCCGCAATCAAAGCAAAAAGTTTTTTAATACGCTGCGTGGTAGTATATTCAATGTCGACCACTGCAGGAAGATCCTGTTCAATAATCTGATTGAATGTTGCAAGCAATTTCTGCGGATAAGCCTCTTTATCTTCGATAAAAAATGGATAATAGCCGTATATCAGATAGTTTTGAAAAGCTGGCAACGGACGCACACGCTGTACAATATCTGCAACAATAGCCACATGGTTTTTCAAAATCGTCTCTAAGTCGTACGATGGAAGCACAAGACCATTTTCCATCTCCAAAAACTCTCTGAAACTCATTCCATAAAGGTGATACATCGTAGCACGCCGCGACAAATCGGCGTCGCCAGTTTCTATCTGAAGCAAAGAAGAGCCTGTGAAAACAATTTTCATATCAGGATAATTGTCGTAAATCTGCTTAAGTTCGGCCGACCAATTGGCATATCGATGCACCTCGTCAAGGTAAAGGTATAAGCCGCCATTTTTGTAAAAATCTTCGGCCAAATCGAGCAGTGTGTGAGTAGTGAAATAGAGATGATCCAAACTGACATAAAGCACAATACTTGGTGTTTTCCCAAATTCACGCAAAATATGCTGCAACAAAAGAGTCGTTTTGCCAGCACCTCGAGCGCCCGTAATACCAACCATGCGGGCAGCCCAGTTAATCTCTTTTGCCAAATACCGTTCAAAACGCAACTCTGTGTGCGCCAAACGACGATAAAAAAGCGAAAATAGTTCTCTCATACTTCGTGCTGCCTTTATTTCACGCTGCAAAGATACAAAAAATGTATTTTCAAAAGAACAATTCTATATAAAAAATGTATATTACAAAACACAAAATCACCCGATCGAAGCATTCTCGGCATATTTTCACATTTCATTTTTTCGAAAATGCCGCTCCAAAGTCTTTTTTTTACTCCCGAAAAGAGCCAAAAGAGTGTTCGCCAAACAAAAAATTTGCCCCACCAAAAGGTAGGGCAGATTTTTTGCTGTTATTTGCTGAAAAATCAGTCTTTCAGTTTTGCGCAGATAAATTCGCGATTCAGGCGAGCGATGTGCGTCAGCGAAACGCCTTTGGGGCATTCGGCGGCGCAAGCACCTGTGTTGGTGCAGTTGCCAAAACCGAGTTCGTCCATTTTCGAGAGCATGGCTTTGGCGCGTGCAGCGGCCTCTACCTTGCCCTGCGGCAACAGTGCCAACTGACTCACTTTGGCCGCCACAAACAGCATGGCCGAACCGTTTTTGCAAGCGGCAGCACACGCACCGCAACCGATGCACGAGGCAGCATCCATCGCTTCGTCGGCCACGGCTTTCGGAATCGGAATGGCGTTGGCATCGGTGCTTACGCCCGTATTGACCGAAACATAGCCACCAGCCTGCATTATCTTGTCGTACGCGCCACGATCGACCATCAAATCTTTGATAACGGGGAACGCATGCGAACGCCACGGCTCTACCGTAATGGTTTCGCCATCGTGGAATTTGCGCATGTGCAGTTGGCAAGTGGTTACGCCGCCATCGGGACCGTGCGGGTGGCCATTGATGTAGAGCGAACACATACCGCAGATGCCTTCGCGGCAATCGTGGTCGAATGCAATAGGCTCTTTGCGCTCGCTAACGAGTTGTTCGTTCAGCACATCGAGCATTTCGAGAAACGAACTATCGGTCGAAATGTTTTTCAGGTCGTACACTTCGAACGAACCTTTGGCTTTCGGGCCAGCCTGACGCCAAACTTTTACTTTGATATTTATTGTCTTTTCCATTGCCGCTTAATTTTTATAGTTTCTGGTCTTTCTTTCGGTAAATTCGTAGTCGAGCCGTTCTTTGAGCAGTTTCGGTTCTTGATTTTCGCCCATATATTTCCAGCACGAAACATACGAGAATTTGTCGTCTTGGCGCAAGGCTTCGCCTTCGGGCGTTTGGTACTCTTCGCGGAAGTGGCCGCCGCACGACTCTTCGCGGTTCAATGCGTCGCGAGCCATCAGTTCGCCAATTTCCAAGAAATCGGACAGGCGCAAGGCTTTTTCGAGTTCGACATTCAAGTCGTTGCGCGAGCCGGGAATGTAAACCTCCGTCCAGAACACTTTTTTCAACGCTTTGATTTTGTCGAGAGCCGTTTTCAGACCTTCGGCGGTGCGTCCCATACCAACAAATTCCCACATCACCAAACCGAGTTCGCGGTGAATGCTGTCTACCGAGCGATCGCCTTGAATGGCCATCAGGCGGTCGATTTTGTCGTTCACGGCTTTTTCGGCTTCGACAAATTCGGGCAGTTCCACGCTCATGCGCGGCACCTGAATCTGGTCGGCCAAATAGTTTTGAATGGTGTATGGCAGCACAAAATAGCCGTCGGCCAAGCCCTGCATCAGTGCCGATGCACCCAAACGGTTGGCGCCGTGGTCGGAGAAGTTGGCCTCGCCAATGCAGAACAGACCTTTAATCGAGGTTTGCAGTTCGTAATCGACCCAAATGCCGCCCATCGTGTAGTGAATGGCGGGGAAAATCATCATCGGCGTTTCGTACGGATTGTCGTCGACGATTTTTTCGTACATCTGGAACAGGTTGCCATATTTCTGTTCGACCACCTTTTTGCCAAGGCGTTCGATAGCGTATTTGAAATCGAGATAAACGGCCAAGCCCGTCGAGTTCACGCCAAAACCTGCGTCGCAACGCTCTTTGGCAGCGCGCGAAGCCACATCGCGTGGCACCAAGTTGCCGAAAGCGGGATAGCGGCGCTCCAAGTAGAAGTCGCGATCTTCGTCGGGGATGTCGGTCGGTTTCAGTTTGCCAGCGCGGATTGCTTCGGCATCTTCTTTCTTTTTCGGCACCCAAATGCGGCCGTCGTTACGCAGCGATTCCGACATCAGCGTCAGTTTCGACTGGAATTCGCCGTGCTTCGGAATGCAGGTGGGGTGAATCTGCGCAAAGCAAGGATTTGCAAAATAGGCGCCTTTGCGGTACATCTGCATCGCTGCCGAGCCGTTCGAGGCCATGGCGTTGGTCGAAAGGAAGAAGGTGTTGCCGTAGCCACCCGAACCGACCACCACAGCGTGTGCAAAGAAGCGTTCGATTTTGCCCGTAATCAAATTGCGGGCGATGATGCCGCGAGCGCGACCATCGATTATCACCACATCTAACATTTCGTGGCGTGTGTACATCTTCACCGTACCCTTTTTAATTTGGCGACTCAACGCCGAGTAGGCACCGAGCAGCAGTTGCTGACCCGTTTGACCTTTGGCGTAGAATGTGCGCGACACCTGTGCGCCGCCAAACGAGCGGTTGTCGAGCAAGCCGCCGTATTCGCGCGCAAAAGGCACGCCTTGCGCCACGCATTGGTCGATGATATTGTTCGACACCTCGGCCAAGCGATACACATTGGCTTCGCGAGCGCGATAGTCGCCGCCTTTGATGGTGTCGTAGTAGAGGCGATAGATCGAGTCGCCGTCGTTTTGGTAGTTTTTGGCTGCATTGATACCGCCCTGCGCAGCGATAGAGTGTGCGCGGCGCGGTGAATCCTGAATGCAGAAGTTCAGCACATTGAAACCCAGTTCGCCCAGCGAGGCGGCGGCCGATGCGCCAGCCAGTCCCGTGCCTACCACGATGATGTCGAGGCGGCGTTTGTTGGCGGGGTTCACCAGTTTTTGGTGGGCTTTGTAGTTGGTCCACTTTTCGGCCAGCGGACCTTCGGGTATTTTGGCGGTAACATAGTCGCCTTCGACTGCCGTTTCGACGGCTTTTTTGGCGGCGTGTACCACTTTTTCGGCAGCAACTTTGGTCGCTTTCACGGCCTCTTGTGTGGCATCGTCGGCAATGACTTTCGCCACTTTCTTGCGCACGGTCTTCACCACTTTTTCGGCAGCAGCCTTGGCGGTTTCGACAACAGTTTCATTTTTCTTTGCCATATCTCAGTCAAGTTTTTAATCGGTTAAGGGGATTTCTATAAATTTCTTTGTAGTGATTTTTGATTTTGGAATAGTGCAACGAGATGCAGTCCAAAAACAGAAAGCGCACAAAAGTGTTCAGAAATCCATTATTTGTTAAACTTTGTTACAAAACGGGAAATTTATGGAAAATCCCTTCAAAATTAGAGTGCGCAGCATGCGCCGAGCGAATAACCAAAATAGTAAACCACCACAGCGGCAAACATCAGCACGATGAGCGTAGCCACAATGTTGCCAATGCACTTGATGCGCGGCATCCACACATCGTTGTTCCAACCCAAAGTGTGCAGTGCGCTCCAAACGCCGTGCGTCAAATGATACCACAGCGCGCCGAGCCACAGCAGATAAAGCACCACATAGTACCACTTCGAAAAGGTGTACTTAATCAGTTCCACACCACTTTGGGGCTCTTGACCAAGAATTTCGACCAACTGCATTTTTGCCCAAAAGTTGAACAGGTGCAGTGCCAAGCCGCAGAGAATGATGAAACCGAGCACCAGCATGTTTTTCGATGCCCACTCCACCTGCTCCTGACGAGCGGTAACGGCGTAGCGTTCGCGGCCGCGCGCGCGGTAGTTCTGCACCGTCAGCGCAAATGCATAGAGAATATGCACTACCGCCAAAAATGCCAATCCCAGCGTGCCAAGCAAGGCGTACCAGTTCGCACCAAGGAACTCGCAAATCGCGTCGTAGCCCGATTCGGAGATGATGGCCACGAGATTCATCGTGCCGTGAAAGAGCAGAAAAAGCACCAAACAAGCACCCGTTACGCTCATCACAACTTTTCTTCCGATGGAAGAGTTTGTCAACCAAGTCATAAAAAAGTCTGTTTTTAAGTTAATTAGTAGTTAAAAAATTTCTCTTTGCAATAGCCACACGCAGCGGCTCAAAATAAAATACAAAGGTAGTCGATTTTCGGCAAACACGCAAACGAAACGCAAAAAATATTTTTTTTCAACACCATTTGGCATTTTCAAAACAAATGCGTACCTTTGTACGAATATTTTCAGTTCGACAAATGAACAGCGAACATCAGCAAGTAACGGCAGAATTTGAGGCAAAACTAGAGCGGCTCATATTCCTGTTCGAGACCACCAAAAGCCGCGCCGACAAGTTGCAAAACGCACTCGACGAGGCCAACGACCAACTGATGGAAGCGCACCGCGAAATTGTCGAACTCCGCGCAAAATACGAAAACCTGAAAATGGCGCGTATGGTCGGATTCTCGGAAGAGGACAAGAAAAAAGCCTACCGCCGCGTGTCGGGTTTCATGCGGAAAATTGACAGTTGTTTGGAATTGCTTAACGATTGACGCACCCATGATGTATGGCGACAAACTTCAGATAACGCTATCGATAGCAGGACGCAGCATGCACCTGACGATAGACCGCGACGATGAGTTCGCCTTTCGCGAAGCGGCGCGAAAATTGAGCAACCGAATAGATTATTTGTACAAAGCATACCCAAAGGCCGACTACGCCTCGATTCTCACGGTGGCTGCACTCGAAAAAGCCATCGACTGCGAAAAAGGGCTCGGCAACGACGAAAATCTGCCTTTGAGAAGCAAAATAAACGAGTGGTCGGGACTAATCGACCGCGTACTCGCCGACGAATAATCGCTCTGCACCAGACAACTTCGCCACAATTTTCTGCACCGACCACAAGGCGCATTGCACCGCTGGTTTCGGCATTTTGCAGCGAACGGAAAATGTTCGCGGCACACTTTTTGTGCAAAAAAAAGTAAACACACACTATTAAAATAACAAAAAACGAAAAAATCATGAGTACCACACTATTTATTATCATCGCTGCAGCCGCGCTAGCGGGCGGCGGAGCACTCGGCTGGTTCATCACGCACATAAGCGTGAAAAGCCGCGTGCAGCGAACCCTGAAACAGGCCGAAAAAGACGCCGAAGAGTTGAAACGCAACAAACTGCTCGAAGCCAAAGAGAAATTTTTGAATCTGAAATCGGATTTCGAAAAAGAGGTGGCCGACCGCAACGCCAAAGTGCAGGAGATAGAAAATCGCGCCAAACAGACCGAAACGCGTATGCAACAGCGCGAACAGAGCCTGAACCAACGCCAAAACGAACTGAACCAACGCCAAGGCGAATTGCAGCGCCGCAACAACGAAATCGACGCCATCAAAGAGAATCTCGACAAGCAACTGCAACTCGTGGACGAAAAGAAACAGGAACTCGAAAAACTGCATTTTCAAGCCACCGAAAAACTATCGGCCATATCGGGACTTTCGGCAGAACAAGCCAAAGCGCAACTCATCGAAAACATCAAAGACGAAGCCAAAACCGATGCGATGGCGTATGTGAACGAGATGATGGAAGAGGCCAAAATGACCGCTGGCAAAGAGGCTAAACGCATTATCATACAGACGATTCAGCGTGTTGCTACCGAAACGGCCATCGAAAATTCGGTAACCGTTTTCCATCTCGATTCGGACGAGGTGAAAGGGCGCATCATCGGTCGCGAAGGGCGCAACATTCGCGCTTTGGAGGCCGCCACAGGCGTCGAAATCATTGTGGACGATACGCCCGACGCTATCGTGCTTTCGGGCTTCGATCCCGTGCGCCGCGAGATAGCGCGCTTGGCACTGCACCAACTGGTGCAAGACGGCCGCATTCACCCAGCACGCATCGAAGAGGTGGTGGCCAAAACACGCAAACAGGTGGAAGACGAAATAGCCGAAGTGGGCAAACGCACCGCCATCGACCTTGGCATACACGGCCTGCACCCCGACCTGATTCGCTTGATTGGTAAGATGAAATACCGCTCGTCGTACGGACAAAATCTGCTGCAACACGCCCGCGAAACCGCCAATCTCTGCGCAGTGATGGCCTCGGAACTCGGGCTGAATCCGCAGAAAGCCAAACGCGCTGGCCTGCTGCACGACATCGGCAAAGTGCCCGACGACCAACCCGAACTGCCACACGCTATTTTGGGCATGAATCTGGCGGAGAAATACAAAGAGAAACCTGACATTTGCAACGCCATCGGGGCGCACCACGACGAAGTGGAGATGACTTCGCTCATCGCGCCAATCGTGCAGATATGCGACGCCATATCGGGCGCACGCCCTGGCGCACGCCGCGAGATTGTAGAAGCCTACATCAAACGCCTGAACGACCTCGAAAAACTGGCACTCTCCTACCCCGGCGTGGTAAAAACTTACGCCATACAAGCGGGACGCGAACTGCGTGTAATCGTGGGAGCCGACCGCGTGGACGACAAGGCTGTGGAGACGCTTTCGTACGACATCGCCAAGAAAATTCAGGACGAGATGACCTATCCCGGACAGGTGAAAATCACCGTGATACGCGAAACACGCGCCGTAAGTTACGCCAAATAATTCGACCAGAATACGAACAAAAAAAGGGTCGTTCACACTAGTGAGCGACCTTTTTTGCTGGCACAACAGCCAAAAATCTGTGTCCCAACAAAACGGACACAAAACGAAAAATTTGTCCGCCACAGTGTGACGGTTTTACAGTCTATGTGCTATAAACGATAAACTTTCGTTGCGAATTGGGCTTCCCCTCTCCCCACATTGAACAACGAATAGACACAGTCTGATATTGGCAGTGGTGTAACGAATGGGGTTTATTGCGGCTTTCCCCTTTTCCAATACTGACTCACCCAAAACAGTTCGCCTTTGGGAATTTCCTTTATGTTAGAAATTGCTTGCCCTTTCTGAATCTTTTCTAAACTACGATATGCTTTTATACCATCTTTTTCCGTCAATCCCAAAAATTTATTTATTGACTTGGCGTTGTTTTTGTCTTTAATGTCAAGCAAAAATGCAATTTCGCACATGGAAGAAAAGTCAAATCCTTTCTGATCGTATTCGCCAATACCCTGAGATAGCAACACAATAGAAACGCCCTTTGAACGAATTTCACGAAGCATTTTCTCTAAGATTTCCTCATACTTTCGCTCCTTAAACAGCACATGCGCTTCGTCTATCAATATTACATATCGCAATGCTTTTATATCGTTTTCTGTTGGTGTATTGTCCATATTCATAAAAACATTGTATAAATAATTGATTATCAAAAACAAAGAAGTAAAACGAACAGAAGTTGGGAGATCGCCAGACAAAGAAAGATATATATTTTTATTCAAAAAATTAGAGGTATTTTTTTGATCGTCTAAAAAGATTTTATAACGACTCAAATCGTTCATTATTTCAGTTAAACTATCTTGTTTATCATATAATTCTTGCAATTTTTCACTTATGTGCGAAATTGTAGGATACATTCCATTGCGCTGTTCCAAAAAAGCCTCAACGGTTGCTTCGCGCAGTTTTCCTTTTTGTTTAATCCCCAAATTAGAGTATTTGCAAATAATATCCACAAATTTATCTATTCCCATGTTTTTGTTTTGTTCATTCACACTATCAATAAAAGTGAGTGGATTTATAGGGAATGGCGTTTTAGGAACATCTACAAATTCTGTTTTTGTGTCGGCAAAAAATTTCTCGTAATTTTTTATATCATCTTGCTTTAATCCCTTAAAGTCCAAATAGATGTAATTCACATGACCATTCGATTTGTCATAAAGTTGCGAAATCAAGTCTTTTGCAAATTCAGTTTTTCCCGTACCAGAATTTCCTGCGACGGCAATATGACAATTGTTGTAGCGAGTACTATCATTCATGCTTAGCCAAACAGGTTCATTTGTGTCAATCGCATGACCTATTTCGAGTTTGATAAGATTTGAAAAATAATTTTTTTCTATGCTTTGGTTGTTATTTTTTACATGTTCCGTAGAAACCTCCACATTTACCAAATACTGAGTACCCTTTTCTATGTACTCATTCAAGAAATCAAAAAAAGTAAAATCGTTACGCTCAAAAATTCTGTCCAAAAGGGCTAGCCCATCATCGATGTGCATTTTAATATACTTTGGGATATTTTCATCTGTCTTGTATATGCCATAATACTGGCAAATTAAGGCTATATAAAAATCTCGGTATTGAGATTCAAACAAGACATGATCTTTGTATTCCTTTCCTTTTGAATCTGCGGCATCATTAACATTAAACTTATTCCCATTTTGTAAGGAATAGGCCAATGCTATACGAGCAATTACATTTTCGGGAGTATTCTCTCCCAATTTTGGCGTAAGCCGGCGTATTATTTCCAAACTCGCCTCCGATGTTTTAATATTGATTTGCATGGTCAATTTGATTATAGGTTGTGAATAAATTAGATGGAGATGTTTCAACGAATTCTGAACAATCAGTCGCTGTGTTTTTAATCAAATATGTTCGACAAACATTTGGCTGCAGCAAACGATATTCATCTTCAGTCAATTCCTTGTACAATAGAGGATACAAAACCACCTGCTTTGAAACATTAGGGTAGAAATACCGAATAATATTCTCTGCATGTTGTTTGTCGAATTTCTGCATAGGCGAATCGATAAACACGGGAAAATCTATTTCAGATTCCGATACTAGTGAATTTAACAACGCAGAGGCATATAGTTGTCTTTCGCCCATAGACAAGCCACTTTTGTCTATCACTTTATCATTCGCTCCATACAAAACAATGTCAATATCTTCGCTCGACATTATATCAACATCTATACGCTTAACAAAAGCCTTTTTGTGCATCAATTGCGTGAGCGATTCCAACATTTTTACTTGTAAAGATTCTTTCTTCTGTTTCTTAAACTTTGTAATAAAATCGGCAAGTTCATCAATAAGTTGTTTCGTTTTTTGCGCTTTCTCCGAATACTGTATCGAGTCATCTATTTTTTTCCGAAGCGAAGCCTGTTCTTGACGATATTTTTTTAGGTTTTCTTTCAGTCCTTCAATTTCTTGTTTCAATGCACCTATTTGTTGATTTTGGTCACTTATCAAGCCCTCAAGATAATCTTTTTTGTCCCTTAAATCTTTTATGTGGCTATCTTGTGCATTTTGTTCAGCATCACGAATTTTTCGTCCAATGACAGCGATTTGATTTTTAGTTTTAGAAAATTCCGTATTAAGTTTTTCAAAGTTATATCTAAAATTATTCTTAATTGACGAGATTAATTGCTGAAGTTCGTTGTTTTGATTTGCTGAAAAGTCATGTAATGGTTTCAAATTCTCATCAACATTTTTTACATCAGAACAAAAATATTTTTTGATTAATTTTTCAATTTGTTGTGTATAAAATTCTGCGGTTTGTATATTTGCAGGAAAACCCAAATTGATTTTTGCATCCTCAATATCTTGCTTGATTTTTTCAATTTTTTCTTTAACATCTTCTTGCTTAAATTTTTGTTCCGACAAAAGTCGCTCGTTCTCAACTTGTTCAGATATATTAGCAAGCGTTTCACCAGCCAAAGCAAAAGGAATGTAATTAAAATTATCTTTCAATTCATTTTGCAAATTTCTTTTGCGTTGTTCCAAATTCTCTTTTTCCTCGTTAAGTTGAGACAATTCTTCCAAGGTCATTTTATCTCCAGACTTAACAAGTTTTACAGAAATCTCTTCTGATTCTCGTTTTTTTTGGGCGACTTCCTCCTCTATATTTTGGATTTCATTTTCCTTCGCTTGTATTGCTAAATCTGCGTTTTTTATATCTGTCTCGAGTTGATTAAGGTGCTGCTCATCGGACACTTGTGCCGATTTTTTGCGATATTCATCTTGTTTCTCTTCGAGAGTATCTTTCAACATCTCATATTTTTGAATTCCGAGTACCTCTGAATATGCTTGACTCAAATTCCTTCGCTGTTCTCTAAGATTATTATTTTCAGCAAGCGCAGTAATTTTTTCTGCGTCAAAAAAGAAAAACTTTGCTATAGCGATCGGCAAAATATAATCCCGAATAAAAATTTCCTCTCCGCGTTGATTGTCTTGTGAAAGACTTTCTATCAATTCCTGCGTATAACCATCTAACAACACTTCGATTTTTTCAACGCCATTGAATGTATCGTAACTTCGTTTTATGGAAACATCACAAAACACGCCCTGCACATTGACTCCCGAAAAAGAGGTTTTTACATAAAACGCATATTCGCCATTTTCTGCAGCATTACGATTCAAACTATCCGACATATACCGCGTATAATTCCCCTTTTCTTCAATTTCCTTTTTGTATATTGAATCGACCTGCCCCATATTTTTCCCATACAGGCACCAAACCAGCGACATCAAAAAAGTTGTTTTACCAAAACCATTTTGGCCGCTTACAATGACAATGTTTTTTTCATCTTTAGGGGTTAAGCGAATACAATTAACACCCTTGTAGATGCGAAAATTACAAAGTTCTATTTCGTTGATATACATTGTTTTTTCTCCTACCTTTACAAATACTTTTCAATAACTTGTTCCATTTCGTCTTTCAGCCCACGCTTACGATTAAGGAGAGCCTTTTGCTTTTGCAAATCAAGCAATTCCTGAATTAAATCGAAATCTTGACTATCTGCAGGACAGACAGACTTGAGTAATTCAATCTCTTTCTGCATCTTTTGAGTTAACTCTTTCATATCCAATTCTTTATTATAAATTTTATTGTAAATTTCTGAAACTGTAGAATAAGACAGTAGTTCTTTCTTTTTTTTACCAGACATTGCAAAATCGCGCCGCCAAATTACTTGAATAGCAATAAGTTCTTGATTACTAATTAGTTCAATATTTGGGTGTGTCTGTTGAATTGTAAATTGTGCTTGCAACAACTTTTCCAACAATCGTTCACGATACTCGTGTGTGTAATTTCCTTGATTATGCCCATCATCTGTAACAGCCTTTTGACCATTGCGTCGCGTTTGCAGACGATTATCAGAAACATTTCGTTCATCAAACATACTCGTCCGCAAGTCGAGCAGCGGTTTTAACCAATTTTGTCCTTTTTCTATTAAACCCGTCAACGATTTATCCTCTTTTACGACCGTACAAGTCCAACAGCCAAAACGGCTCTGACCACATGCGCCATGGCTTTTATCGGTAACCATAGTAGGGCATTCGTAATCGTCAGCACTAGCATCTAAATAAATCTGAAATAGTTTAGAATTATCCGCTCCCCAAGGAGATGTCATAGTATTTATGATATACCAAACTTCTTCTAACATCAAATCTTTTATTGGTGCATAAACAAATGTATTATAGTGGTGAGGATGTTTAGATAGCCGTTTTCCTCTGACCTCGTGCCTTTTTATAGAGCGAGCTCTCGTCGCACTTTCGGCACTACGCGTACCAATCAAAATGATTGCTTCGCCATTTGCGGCGACTTGTTCAAGGATAAAACGCGAGGTTGGCTTAATTTTCATTCTATCAGTACACCAGCGAAAAGTATTATTTGGTACAGGATAACCACGCCCAATAACATTAACCCAAAAACTATCCTCTAAACGAGGAATAGTCATATTTACGGTTACTGGCATATCCTGTTGTACAGCGGCTTCTTTAATTTTGTTCAGCACTTCCTTAACATATTCTTGAATAACAGGATTTTCGACAAGAGTATCATTACAAACAACATGTATTTCTCGTTTACGCATTTCTGAAGGTATTTCACTTACAGCGAGCCAAACTAACTGCAACAAAGCAGTAGAATCCTTGCCTCCGCTAAAACCAATTATCCAAGGCCGCCAATTATCATCAATTAAGTATTGATCTTTTATTTCCGAAATAATGTAATTTATTCGCGTCATAAAAATTTAATTTTGTTTCAAAATTTTAGACCCATATATCAAAATTTTAGCACACAAAAAAGGCACTGGCTATTTTGTGAGTTACTCATTTAAGAAGGAATGGTTCCGCCAAAAACCGCCGACGATAAATAAGTACAAAATAGTTCATGCCACAACGGCATAAACCTTTGCCTACTTATTCTCTCGTCGTAAAATTTGGCGGATTTATCTTTCTGAGAATAAGAGCGTAAAGCTCAGTTTATGAATATGTTAGATTAAGTTGTTTCTGTTTTTGTCTGTTTTGGTTAAAATTGTTTTACAAAAAGTTTGTCGTTGGGGCGTTACCGCAACACCATATTATATAGGCGGCAACCGCCAAAGTGGTCGCCGATGTTGGCGGGCGGCATGGCGTGGGGCGGAAAGAGGCCGTAGATGGCGCTTCCGCTGCCCGACATGGCAGCATACACCGCACCGCTGTCGTACAATTGCTGTTTGATCTCGGCCAACACAGGGTGTTGCGCAAAAACGCTCGCCTCGAAATCGTTGAAAAGGCAGTCGCACCACGCTTCTACGGGGCGTTGCAGAGCCTCGCGCAGCGGCATGGCCCACCGCTGGCAGGTGATGTGTGCGTAGGCTTCGGCCGTGGCCACATGCACATCGGGTTTTAGCACCACCAAAATGTGCCAACCAGCGAGCGAGAGCGCAATATCGGAAAATTCGTTGCCGATGCCCTCGGCAAAAACAGGTCGGTTGCGCACAAAAAAGGCGCAATCGGCACCCAACTGTGCGGCATAGCGTTCGAGTGCGTCGTCGGATAGCCCAAGACCGAACTGCCGATTGAGTAGCGAGAGCATAAACGCCGCATCGCTCGAACCGCCGCCCAGCCCTGCGCCCATCGGGATTTTTTTGAGCAGCGAAATCGCCACTTCGGGCAGCGAAAAATCGCGCTGCAACAGGCGAAAAGCACGCACTACCAGATTGTCGTCGCACGCGCCTGGCACAGACATTCCAAAAAATTGCAGCGACAGCGCATCGGCAGGCAGCACCTCGAGTACATCGCACAGCGTTATCGGGTAGAAAACGGTCTCGATGTTGTGATAACCGTCGGCACGGCGCGCCACCACATTCAGTCCCAAATTGATTTTTGCGTTCGGAAAAACGACCATCGCTCTGCTACATTAGTCAGTGCAAAGATAGCGTTTTTGTTGATAACTTCTGCCTTTTTTGTCGCAAAAATTCACAAAATAGATGTAATTTTGTGGTTTCTGACACAAACCATTCGCGCCAAATGATAGATTTTCAGCAACTGATAGCGCAAACCACGCTTGTAGAGTGGATTTTGTTGGCACTGCTTTTGGTGGTGTTTTGCGTGCAACTGTTCATCTACGCCTACTACTACACGGGCGTGCTTAGGCACAACCGCCCGAAACGCCCCGAAAGTCGCCACCAGCCGCCTGTGTCGGTGATAATTTGCGCCCGCAACGAGACGGAAAATTTGGAACAATTTCTGCCTCTGATTTTGGAACAGAACTATCCCAACTACGAGGTGATTGTGGTGAACGACGGCGCATCGGAAGAGACCGAAATGCTACTGGCGCAACTGGAGCGCACCTATCCGCAACTGCGCCACACCTACACGCCCGAGTCCACCGATGTGGTGTCGCGCAAAAAGTTGGGGCTGACTATCGGCATAAAATCGGCACAAAACGAGATTCTGCTCTTTACCGATGCCGATTGCCGCCCCGTTTCGGCGCAGTGGATTGCCGAGATGGTCGCCCCGTTCGACGACAGCACAGAGTTTGTGCTTGGCTACGGCGGCTACATTCCGCAAAACACGCTATTGAGCCGCCTCATCTCGTACGACACGCTCACCATTGCCATGCAATACTTCGGATTTGCCTACCGCGGCAAGCCCTACATGGGCGTTGGGCGCAATTTGGCCTACCGCCGCAGTTCGTTTTTTGCGCACAAAGGGTTTGCGGGGCTGCTCCACATCGCCTCGGGCGACGACGACCTGCTGGTGAACAAACTGGCCAACGGTGCAAACACACGCATCGTTACCACTGCCCAAAGCAGCACGCAATCGATACCAAAAACGGCGTTTGTGCGCTGGTGTCAGCAAAAAAGCCGCCATTTGACCGCTGCACCATTCTACAGCCCACAAAGTAGGCGCATGGTGGGCGCAGAACCTGCCACACGCGGCTTGTTCTACGCCTTGGTGGTGGCTCTTTGCTGTCTATCTGGCTGGTTTGCAATGGGTTGCACCATCGGTTTGTATCTACTGCGCCTACTTTTTCAAGAAATCATCATCAACAAAACGGCAACACAACTCGGCGAGCGGCATTTCTATCTCACCATTCCGATTTTCGACATTTTTTTGCCACTCATCACGCTATTTTTGTTCATTTTCGGACGAAAAAAGAGCATAAAATGGAAATAATGCGCACAAAAACGCACAAATAGGCAATTTTTTCGCTTTTTTATTTGGCACATTCGAGAAAAAGTTGCTACATTTGTAAAAATTTTTTCGTGCGGAGTTCGTGCGCAAGCAAATCCGCGTAACTTTTTGGAGCAATTATGGAAGAACCAGAAGTAAACAAAACGGTCGAGCAGCCAGCAACCGAGAAACTGGCCGAAGTTATCGAAACAGTGGCGCAGCACGCCAACAAATTCTACAACCTCACACGCGAGGAGATGATAGAAAAACTGCGTGAACTGCTGAATACCAAGCCGATAACCGACGCAAAAGAGCAGGTCGATAGCCTCAAACAGAACTTCTATCGCAAACTGAAAGCCGAAATGGAAGCCAAACTGAGCGAACCCGCCGACGGCGAAGTGCAACCCGAAAGCGCGCCCGCCGAGGCCGACAAATCGGAGGCAACTTTCAAAGAACTGCTGGCCAAATACCGCGAACTGAAAGCCGCCGAAAACGCTGCCGCCGAAGCCGAACACGAGGCCAATCTCGCTGCCAAACAGCGCATTCTCGACGAATTGGAAAAACTGACCAACTCGTCGGACGACCTCTCGTCGGTGATTCCCGCCTTCCGCAAACTGCAACAGGACTGGAAAGCCATCGGGCAAGTGCCAGCACCAAAAGTTACCGAACTCTGGAAAGCCTACAGCGCATATCAGGAGAAATTCTACGACCTGATAAAGATAAACAACGACCTGCGCGACTACGATTTCAAGAAAAATCTCGAAGCCAAAACCGCACTCTGCGAACAAGCCGAGCAGTTGGCCGAACAAGAAGATGCCGTGGAAGCCTTCAAACGCCTGCAAAAACTGCACGACGACTGGCGCGAAATAGGCCCTGTGGCACGCGAAATGCGCGAAGAGATTTGGAACCGCTTCAAAGCCGCATCGACTGCGGTGAACAAACACCACCAAGCCTATTTCGAGAGCATCAAAGAGCAAGAAGAAAAATTTGTGGCCGAAAAAGCCGCCCTCTGCGAACTCATCGAAAATATCGACTACACCGCCCTGAAAACTTTCAAACAATGGGAAGAAAAAACCAAGGAAGTGATTGATATTCAGGCAAAATGGAAAGCCATCGGCGGTGTGCCATCGTACAAAGCGGCCGTCAAAGCGTTCCGACGCTTCCGTGCGGCTTGCGACAAATTTTTCAACGAGAAAAAGGCGTTCTACAAAAATGTGAAAGGCGAACTCTCGAAAAATCTCGATGCCAAAAAAGCCCTTTGCGAACAGGCCGAAGCCTTGAAAGACAGCACCGAGTGGAAAGAGACCGCCGAAAAATTTGTAGAACTGCAAAAAGAGTGGAAAAAACTGGGTCCAACGGCACGCAAACAGTCCGACGCCATCTGGAAACGCTTTGTCGGCGCGTGCGACTACTTTTTTGAGCAGAAAGCCGCCAACTGCAACGACAAGTATGCCGAAGAGGTAGCGCACCTAAAAGCCAAAAAAGCCATCGTCGAAAAAATTGCTGCCTACACACCAACAGGCGACAACAAGCAAGATGCGGCCGCACTCAACGCCATGATCGAAGAGTACAACAAAATTGGTTTTGTGCCGTATCGCGACAAGGACAAACTGTTCAAAGCGTTCAAAGCCGCCACCGACAAACACGCCGAACTGCTGCGTGGCAAGCGCGATGGCAAGCCGTCGAACGAACGCAGCAAACTGCTCAAAGAGTACGACCGTCTGAAATCGGAAATCGCCACTTACGAAAACAATATCGGATTTTTTGCCAACACCAAAGCCGCCAATTCGATGGTGGAACAGATGAACAAAAAAATCGAGCAACTGAAAAAACAGTACGATAAAGTGGTGGCGCAGATAAAAGCATTCGACCAAGAATCGTGATGCAGCACAACGCAATCGAACAAAAACAGACAAATGGCGCATCGACACAAGTGTGCCATTTTGTTTAATTATTCAATTATTCAATTACTCAATTAGTCAATTATTTGAAGATTTGAAGATTTGAAGATTTGAAGATTTGAAGATTGATTTTCAACGCTTCATCAAATAACCAAATCAACAATTCAAAATAACAATGTCCGTACACACTCCCGAAGATGCGCGCAAAGTTACCACTCGCCGTTTGTGCGAGATGAAACAGCGCGGCGAAAAAATAAGTATGCTCACCTCGTACGACTACACGATGGCCGAAATTGTGGACAAGGCTGGCATCGATGTGATACTTGTGGGCGATTCGGCCTCGAATGTGGTGGCTGGCAATGTAACCACGCTGCCCATCACACTCGACCAGATGATTTACCACGGCAAATCGGTAGTTCGTGCCGTGAAACGCGCGCTTGTGGTGGTGGATATGCCGTTTGGCACCTACCAAACCAGCGATGTCGAAGCCGTGCAGAACGCCATAAAAGTGATGAAAATAACGCACGCCGACGCACTGAAACTCGAAGGCGGCGCCGAAATAATCGATGCGGTGAAAAAAATTCTTGCCGCAGGCATTCCTATCATGGGACACCTCGGGCTGATGCCGCAATCGATAAACAAATACGGCACTTACACGGTTCGCGCCAAAGACGAAGAGGAGGCCGAAAAACTTGTGTCCGACGCCAAACTGCTCGAAGAGGCGGGCTGTTTTGCCCTTGTACTTGAAAAAATTCCCGCCAAACTGGCCGCGCGCGTGGCACAAGAATTGACCATTCCCGTTATCGGCATTGGTGCGGGCGGTGCAGTCGATGGGCAGGTGCTTGTGCTGCACGATATGCTCGGACTCACGCAAGGATTCACACCGCGTTTCTTGCGCCGCTACGCCGACCTCAACGCCGTGATGAGCGAAGCCGTACACCACTACATCAGCGATGTAAAATCGTGCGACTTCCCCAACGAACAGGAGCAGTATTAAGTGAGAAGTG
>CAVGYO010000013.1:0-20858 GCA_963633255.1 Erysipelotrichaceae bacterium | reverse complement strand
AATCAACCAATCAACCAATCAACCGATCAACCAAAAATCAATTTAACGATTCAACGCTTCAACAATTAAACAAAAAACCTTCACACTGATATATGAACACACCAGCGGAACATATTGCGGCAACGGTGAGTGCGCAAAAGGAGTTTTTTGCGACGCATGCTACGCGCGACATCGCCTTTCGTAAGCAGGCGTTGCAGCGGTTGGAGGCGGCTCTCCGAAACCACGAAAAATCGCTTGCCGAGGCTCTGTGGGCCGACTTGCACAAGTCGTACGAAGAGGCCTATTTGACCGAGATAGGCTTGGTGTATGCCGAAATCAAAAAACATCTGCAATGTGTGCGCAGTTGGGCGCGACCGCAGCGTGTGGCACCGACCATGAGCGTTTTTCCGTCGCGGAGCAAAGTGCTGTACGAACCGCTCGGCACGGCTCTGATTATTGCGCCGTGGAACTATCCTGTGCAACTGCTGTTGAGTCCGCTTGTGGGCGCGATTTCGGCGGGCTGTACCGCTGTGCTGAAACCGTCGCCGTATGTACCGCATGTGGCGCAAGTGTTGGAACAGATAGTGGCGGAGGCGTTCGACGAACGGTATGTGGCTCTGGTGCAAGGCGACCGCACGGTGAATGCTGCACTGCTGGAACAACGCTACGATTTGCTGTTTTTTACGGGCAGTCCTGCGCTGGGAAAAATTGTGATGGCCGCTGCTGCCAAAAATCTGACGCCCGTAGTGTTGGAACTAGGCGGAAAAAGTCCGTGCATTGTCGATGCTGATGCCGACCTTGCTCTGGCGGCTCGGCGTGTGGCGTGGGGCAAGGCGTTGAATGCTGGGCAGACCTGCATTGCGCCCGACTATCTGCTGTTGCACGAAAGTGTGAAAGCACCGTTTGTCGAGGCGTTGAAGCAGGCGTTTGTCGATTTACTTGGTGCCAATCCGCACGAATCGCAGCACTATGCGCGCATTGTGAACGACAAGGCTTTTGCCCGTTTGCGCAGTTATCTGAACGATGGCGAAATCGTTTTTGGTGGCACTACCGACGCTGCGGAGCGTTATTTTGCCCCGACGATTTTAGACCATGTTTCGCCCGATTCGCCCGTGATGTGCGAAGAGATTTTTGGTCCCATATTCCCAATTCAGACCTTCGGCACGCTCGACGAAGCGGTGCAGTTTGTCAATGCGCGCGAAAAGCCGTTGGCGCTCTACTATTTCGGCAAAAATGGCGACTGTGTGTTGCGGCACACTTCGTCGGGCGGCGCTTGCATCAACGACACCATTATGCACATTGCCAACGCCAACCTGCCGTTTGGCGGCGTGGGGCAGTCGGGGATGTCGGCTTACCACGGTGTGGAGAGTTTTCGCGTGTTTTCGCACCGGCGTGCGGTGGTTTCGTCGCCCACATGGATCGATGTGCCGTTCCGTTATATGCCCTATTCGCTATTCCGTTTTGTGAAACGCCTATTGTAACCAAAATTTATGAAACGAACCATTCCCGAGCGGTTATCGACCGATATGATAAAAAAAGCCCTCTGCATGGGCGATGCCGAAAACGCAGTCGCGGCGCATTTCACCGAAAATGCCGTGATTGAGGCGTGGCGCACGGTGCTTGGCTCGTTGGCCGACTATAGCACAGGTCTAGAACTGCGCGACGGCATGTTGTATGTGCATATCACCTCGCCCATGTTGCGCAACGACCTATTTATGCAGCGCACCTCGCTCATCGAAAAAATGAACGCTGCCATCGGCAGGCGTGCTGTGTTTGGCATCGTTTTTCGGTGAGTTGCTTTTGGATAATAGCCGTTTTGCCAGCGAACAACTTGGCACAAATAAAAGCGGACTCTCAGTTTTGGGAGTCCGCTTGCGTTGGAATCGGTAGAGATTCCAGACGATTACTCGGCGTTCAGAATTTCCATCATCTTGATGGCCGAGTAGGGGATACGCGTGCCAGGACCGAAGATGGCCGCCACGCCAGCACGGTAGAGGAAGTCGTAGTCCTGCGCGGGAATAACACCGCCAGCGGTTACGATAATGTCCTCGCGGCCGAGTTTTTTCAGTTCGGCTATTACCTGCGGAATGAGCGTCTTGTGGCCCGCCGCCAGCGACGACACACCCAAGATATGCACATCGTTTTCGACGGCCTGCTTGGCGGCTTCGGCTGGCGTTTGGAACAGCGGTCCCATATCCACATCGAATCCGCAGTCGGCATAGCCTGTGGCAACCACTTTGGCGCCGCGGTCGTGGCCGTCCTGTCCCATTTTGGCAATCATAATACGCGGTTGGCGGCCTTCGCGTTTGGCAAATGCCGCAGTCATTTCGCAGGCTTTTTTGAACTCTGCGTCGTTTTTGGTTCCTGCACTATACACTCCTGAAATTGTTCTAATGGTTGCTTTATAACGACCTACGATGGCTTCGCAGGCATCGGAAATTTCGCCCAATGTGGCGCGCACACTGGCGGCTTTTACCGCCAAATCGAGCAGGTTTTCGTTGCTCTTGCGGCCTTCGTTGAACTCTTTGACACACGCGGTGATGGCGGCCAAGGCTTCGCGCACGGCTTTTTCGTCGCGGTGTGCGCGCAACTCTTTCAGGCGCGCAATCTGCTGTTCGCGCACGGCGGTGTTGTCGATTTCGAGAATATCGATCGGGTCTTCGTGTTCCAAACGGTACTCGTTCACACCGATAATTTTCTGTACGCCCGAGTCGATGCGTGCTTGGGTGCGTGCGGCGGCCTCTTCGATGCGCATCTTTGGAATGCCTGTTTCGATGGCAGCAGCCATACCGCCCAATTTTTCGATCTCTTGAATGTGATCCCACGCCTTTTCGGCCAACTCGTTGGTGAGTGCTTCGATGTAGTACGAACCAGCCCACGGGTCGATCTGCTTGCAGATTTTGGTCTCTTCCTGAATGTAAATCTGTGTGTTACGGGCAATACGCGCCGAAAAATCGGTCGGCAGTGCAATGGCCTCGTCGAGGGCGTTGGTGTGGAGCGACTGTGTGTGTCCGAGCGCTGCGCCCATCGCTTCGATACAGGTGCGCCCTACATTGTTGAACGGATCCTGCTCGGTGAGCGACCAGCCCGATGTTTGGCAGTGCGTGCGCAGCGCCAGCGATTTCGGGTTCTTTGCACCGAAACTCTTCACAATTTTTGCCCAAAGCAGACGACCAGCGCGCATTTTGGCAATCTCCATAAAGTGGTTGGTACCGATGGCCCAGAAGAACGACAGGCGCGGAGCAAACGCATCGACATCCATGCCAGCGTTCACGCCAGTGCGCAGGTATTCGAGCCCATCGGCCAGCGTGTAGGCCAACTCGATGTCGGCTGTGGCGCCCGCTTCTTGCATGTGGTAGCCCGAAATCGAAATAGAGTTGAACTTCGGCATATTTTTCGAAGTGTATTCGAAAATGTCGGCGATAATTTTCATCGAGAATTTGGGCGGATAGATGTAGGTATTACGCACCATAAACTCTTTGAGAATATCGTTTTGAATGGTGCCAGCCATCTCTTCGAGTTTTGCGCCCTGTTCCAGTCCAGCGTTGATGTAGAACGCCAAAATGGGCAGCACGGCACCGTTCATCGTCATCGATACCGACATTTTGTTCAGCGGAATGCCGTCGAACAGCACTTTCATGTCCTCGACCGAGCAGATAGAAACGCCCGCTTTGCCCACATCGCCCACCACGCGTTCGTGGTCGGCATCGTAGCCGCGGTGTGTGGCCAAGTCGAATGCTACCGAAAGGCCTTTTTGTCCGCTCGCCAAGTTGCGGCGGTAGAATGCGTTCGACTCTTCGGCGGTGGAGAAACCAGCATACTGGCGGATAGTCCACGGGCGCATGGGATACATGCCGCTATATGGACCGCGCAAGAATGGTGGCAGACCAGCCGCATAGTTCAGATGTTCAAGACCTTCGAGGTCCTCTTTGGTGTAGATCGGCTTCACGGGAATCTGTTCTGGTGTGAGCCAATTTTCGGTATTCGCCGCCTTCGCCTCCGAAGCGGGAACCTGTTTGATGTCAATATCTTTGAAATTTGGTTTCATAATTTTTTAGATATGAGTAGCAAGTAGCAAGTCGCAAGAATTCGCCCTGTGAAAGGACAATAGTGCAATTTGTGTTTTGCTAATTCAAATTAAGTTTTTGTTTCAGTCCGTAAATCATTCTCTGAATTTCTACAATGTCTTTCGACAAGCACAAGTGTACCTCTTCTGTAAGAAATTGTAAATCAACAGACAATAACAATAGAGTTTCAAGTTCAAACGCAGACCCATTGGCAATGTCTAGAAAACGGGAAAATTCTTTGTCGCTATCGCGTCCTGCGCCTTCAGCGATATTGGCAGGGATCGAAACGGCTGCCCGCTGAATTTGCGATGCGATGCCATAGATTTCGGCTTTTGGAAAATTTGTGGTTTGCAAATAAATCTCTCTTACCAAAATCATGGCTTTTTGCCACACTTTCAAATCCTTAAAGTTGTGTATCATTGCCTCAAAAGTCTTGCTACTTGCTACTTGTTACTTGTGTCTAACAATTGTCCATTAAACTTTTTCAGCGTATCAAGAACATTTGCTCGTACATGAATGAAGTTTTCGATGCCGAGTTTTTGCAGGTCTTCCATGCAGGCGGGTGCGCCAGCCACAACGAAAATCTCGTTGCCGTTGCCGATGGCTTTGTAGGCTGCAGGGGCAAGTTCGGCGTATTCGTCGTCGCTCGAGCAGAGCACAATGATGTCGGCACCAGCCTTGCGGGCAGCCGCTACGCCATCTTCTACGGTGTCGAACCCGAGGTTGTCGATGACTTCGTAGCCAGCGCAAGCAAAAAAGTTGCACGAGAACTGCGCGCGTGCCAAGCGCATGGCCAAATTGCCGATGGTGAGCATGAACGCTTTGGGGCGTTTGCCCGAACGCTCGGTGGCGAGGCGCAAAGCTTCGAACTCCTGCGCTGCACGCACATGTGGCAGAGTTTCCAAACCGCCCTCGGTAGCGCAAGCGCAACGGCATTCGCCCTGTTCAAGCACAATTTTGTCGGCGGCTTTCTCGTTGAAATTCGGGAACTGGTTGGTGCCGAGCAGCACCTCTTTGCGTGCCGACACATCTTTCAGGCGTTTGGCAGCGGTGGCTTTCATGTCTTCTTGCACTTTGCCGTTGGTTACGGCTGCAAAAAATCCGCCGTTGTCTTCTATTTCCAAAAATAGTTTCCACGCCTGTTCGGCAATGTTGGCCGTGAGTGTTTCGATATAGTACGAGCCAGCGGCTGGATCGACCACCTTGTCGAAGTGCGACTCCTCTTTGAGCAGCAATTGCTGGTTGCGTGCGATGCGTTCCGAAAAATCGTCGGAATGTTTGTAGGTAACATCGAACGGATTGACTGTGAGCGAATCGACACCGCCAAGCACTGCGCTCATCGCTTCGGTTTCGGAGCGCAGCAGATTGACATGCGCGTCGTAAATCGTCTTGTTGAAGAGCGATGTTTCGGCGTGAATGTGCATTTTCATAGCGCAAGGGCAGTATTTGCCATCGACTTTTTCGCAGGAGCAGTCGTCGCCGCAGTTGCAGATAGGCTCGAATGCGCGTACTATCTTCGCCCAGAGCAGGCGTGCAGCGCGGAATTTGGCGATTTCCATAAAGTAGTTGCCGCCCACGCCCATGTTGAATTTGATGGCGCGTGCCGCTGTGGCAGCATCAACGCCAGCGTCGGTGAGCATCTCCATATACTGATTGCCCCAAGCCAGCGCATAGCCGAGTTCTTGTGCGCAATAGGCGCCAGCGTGGTTCAGACTCACCGAATTTACACCGATAACGCGGTATTTTGGCAGCACTGCCGCCGCTTCGACCACGCCTTTTGCCAAGTCGGCCACCATCTGTTTGTCGAGGCGTTTGCCTTTCAGCAACATACGGTTCATTGGGTCGAAGTTGATAGAGCCGTGCAGCGTGGCGAGGTCGTAGCCCGCTTTTTTGAAATAGTCGGCCAGCAGCCCTACCAAATCGGCAGCGCGACGCACGCAAACGGTGAAATTCAGTTCGATGCAGTCGGCGCAAATGCCTTTGAGCAGCGTGGCAATGTAGTCGGCGCCGAGTTGGCTCTTGTCGAGTTTGAACCCGAGTGCGTCGATGCCTTTGTTCAGCACATCGAGTGCTTTGGTGTTGGCGGCCGCAGCGTCGTGCGCGTCGATGTCTTGCCGCACATGCCAAATGTTGTCCACTTTCGTGCCGCGCACAAAAGGATATTTTCCCGGTGCGGAATCGGGCGTTTGCAGCCCTTCGAGGTCTTCCGCACGGTAGAAAGGCTGCACATTGAAGCCTTCTGTGGTACGCCAAACGAGCTTCTTGTTGAAATCGGCTCCTTTGAGGTCGACCGTGATTTTATCCAACCACTCCTGCGTGGAGATGGGCGGAAAATCGGCCAAAAGATTTAATTTTTTTTCTGCCATATTGTGTGTTTTGAATTAGTTGATTGGCGGATTTATGGATTTCAAATTTCATTTGATTTTTGCTACGCTCGGCATAGTTCAAACGAGTTTGACTCTGCTCTCGCTTGTCGCAAAAATTCAAATTTCAAATTGTTGAGCTGTTGAATCGTTGAATTGGTTATTTGGTTATTTGATGAAGCATTGAAGTGTTCGAACTTTCAACTTGATAAACTTTACAAACTTGATAAACTTTCATACTAAAAAAATCTCTTCGTCAAAAGTTTTTGTCTTGAAAATCAAGTGCAAATTTACATATTTTTACATTTCATTGTTCCAATTTCACGATTTTTACGCCCAGTTCGCTGATGCCGTCGAGGTTGTTGTAGCGCATGCCGTGTGCCACACGCAGCGTGTAGGTGCCTGCTGTGCGATAGCGCACGCGTGGCTGGTAGATGCACACATTTTCGCGGATCGAGCCGATGCCTGCGCCGCACCAGCGACCAAATTCGTCGGCCAAAAAGTACTGCACTGTGTCGCGCGTTGTTGTGCCGTTGGGCGTCGATTGTTCTACAAAAAGCCAGAGATTTTGGTTCTTGTAATCGTCTGTGTTTCTGACGATTAGTTGCGTTTGATAGAGTCCGTCCACATCGTCGATGGTGAATGGAAACGCCAACACCGAGTCCTTGTCCCAGCCGTTGGGCAGGGAGCGGCAGTCGCTGTAAACCACCCGTTCGCACGCCAGCAGTGCGCAGGCGCACACGACCACAATGGCGCACTTTTTCAGTCCGAGGCGTTTCATTCGGGGCGACGGTTTTGCTGACCACCGTTGTTGTCGCGACGGCGGTTGCGGTTGTTATTTCGGAAGTTGCGATTGTTGCGGTGGCGGTTTTTGTCGCGGTCGAAACGCGTGAGGCTGTCCTGTCCCACCACATTTTGGTAGTCGATAACGGGTTCGGCTTTGGGCGCAGCGGCCTTGTCGACCAGCGCGTCCACCTTTTCGCCACGGCGGTTGGCGGCCAGCACCTCTTTGGCGCGCTCCGTCGAGATGGTAACCAAATTGGCTGCCACATGTTTGTCGGTAGAGTAGGTGAGCAGGTGGTTGAACACATCGCTCTTGAAGTGATAGTAGGTGGCTTCGGTGGTTTCGAGCGGAATATCGGTGCGCGGAAAATCTTTTTTCGCATCGTAGTAGGTTGCCACTTCGTAGTTCATGCAGCACTTGATTTTGGCGCATTGTCCCGCCAGTTTCAGCGGATTGGCAGCCAAATCTTGAATGCGTGCTGCGCTGGTCGAAACCGACACAAAATTGCTCATGAATGTGGCGCAGCAGAGTTCGCGTCCGCACGGACCGATGCCGCCGATGCGCCCTGCCTCTTGGCGTGCGCCTATCTGTTTCATCTCGATGCGTACATGGAATGTGGCGGCCAGCACTTTTATCAGTTCCCGAAAATCGACGCGCCCATCGGCAATGTAGTAGAAAATGGCTTTTGTGCCGTCGGCTTGGTACTCTACATCGCCTATTTTCATCTGCAAATCGAGGTCTTTGGCAATCTGCCGCGAGCGAATCATCGTCTCTTGCTCTTTGGCTTTCGACTCCTCCCACTTGTCGATGTCGGTTTGGCGGGCGATGCGATAAACGCGCTTTGTCTCGTAGCGTTCGAGCGAAATGTTGTTCTTTTTGATTTGCGCCAGCACCAGTTGCCCCGTGAGCGACACCGTGCCAATGTCGTGTCCGGGCGAGGCTTCGACCGTAACAAGGTCGCCTTTTTTCAGTTCCAATTTGTTGCTGTTCAGGTAGTAGCCTTTGCGTGTATTTTTGAACTGCACCTCCACCAAATCGGTGGCCAGTTGTGCTTCGGGTATGTCGGCCAGCCAATCGACCACAGGCAGTTTTTGGCGCGAATTGCCACAAAAAGCCATGTGTCCAGGATTGCAACAGCCGTTGTCAAGCGTGTATTTCATAAAAAGAGTTTGAAAGTTCGTAAAGTTATAAAGTTCTTTTTTTTGTTTAATCGTTGAACTGTTGAATTGTTGAAGCGTTTGTTTGGGAAAGCAATTCTCAAATTTTCAAATAAAACACTCTATTTTCTCAAACAGCGATAAAGTTTTGCGCAGAGGTCGAGCAGAATGATGTCGGAGTTGCCGTTTTGTTCGATTTGTGCTTCGGCCAGTGCCAGTTCGTCGGCAATGGCGGCGATGTTGCGCTCGTTGATAAAGGGCGCAAACTTCTGCGCAAACGCCTGTTCTTGTGCGTTCATATAGTTGAGGGTGGGCTGTGCAATGCGCAATACAAAATTTTCGCGCAGCATGCGTTGTGCATATTGCAGGTAATTGCGTACGGCTTCGCGCCCAGCGGCTTTCAGTTCGGCTGTCCAAACAAAAATCTCTTTCACATTCAGCGTCCACGACAGCCGCATCATGCGTGTGAACCAGTCGAAATGACGCTGTTGCTCGCTGCTCTGTTCGGCCAGTTCGCACAGCCGCGACCAACTGCCTTGCGCCATGCGTGCCAATAGTTGCAGGTCGTCGGTGGGCAGGTTGTAGCGTGTTTGGGCGGCGCGTACCAAATCGGCATTGTCGAGTGGCGGCACTGGCACACGCTGCACACGCGAGAGAATGGTGCCGATAATCTCGTCGGGTTTGTCGGTTACAAGCAGAAAAAGCGTGTTCTCGGGCGGCTCTTCGATGATTTTCAGCAGGTGATTGGCGCAGGTTTCGTGCAGTTTTTCGGGGTGCCACACCAGCATCACCTTGTATTCCGATTCGTAGGCTTTCAGATTCAGTTTGCGGATTATTTCGTCGCCTTCGGCAGCATAGATAAGCCCTTTTTTGTTCTCACCGATACGCGCCAGCCATTGGTTGAGTGTGGCGTAGGGGTTGGCGGTCATCACCTCGCGAAACTCGGGCAGATAGTGGTCGCACAGCGTGCGGCTGTCGGTCTTCACAATGGGGAAAACCAAGTGCAAATCGGGGTGCGCCAACTTAGAAAACTGCACGCACGACGGACACTTTCCACACGCATCGGTGGCGGTGCGGTGTTCGCAGCAAACATACTGCGCATAGGCCAATGCCAGCGGCAGTTTGCCCGTGCCTTCGACGCCGCACAGCAACTGCGCATGCGGAATACGCCCCTCGCGCACCGACTGCCGCAGGCGTTCTTTCACATCTTCGTGTCCTATGATGTCGGCAAAAAGCATTTTTGTACTAAAACATCAACCTGCAAAGGTACGAAATTTAGTTGAAAGTTGAAAGTACAAAAAAAGTGGGCTTGCCAAAGAGCATTGCAGCGGTCAAACACAAAGCCGAAGCACGCCGCAGGTCGCGCACGCTGGCACTCGACAGGTTGTTCAGGGTGCGGTTCACATCGTACATCTGTTTTTGCACCTCTACAATGTTGCGCTTGGTTTTGTTCAATTCTTTGTTCAGACTATCGTAGGTGCCCGATTTGCCCTGCGTTTTATACACTTCGGCTATCTTCTCCTTCAACTCAATAGCCTGTTGGCGCAGTTTTTTCAGTTCGTCCTCGGCTTGCTGACCGTTCACGGTGGTCTCAATAGTTACTTTGTCCTGATAATTTGCCATAGTAATTCAATCTATTTGCGGCAAAAATAGACACACCACCGCACAAAAAAAAGAGGCACCGAAATGCGCCTTTTTAACAGTAGCCAATATACTCACTTGTGGTGGGTTTTGTAGGCTATTATAAAAGCGAGAATCAAAAGTGGGAGTCCCAAAGCATCAGCAAATGCAGGCGTAACATTCAAATTTTAAGAGTTCTTATTTACCTCTGTGCTTGTAAGCATAGACAATGCAAAAAATCAGAATAGGCAACGCCCACAATCCAACATCAGGCCAAATCATAACATTCAAATTTTAAGAGTTGAACAATCTTTTATTGCTGCAAATGTAGTAAAAGTTTTTCAAAAATGCAATTTTGAATCGAAAAGTTGAATGCATTGGTGTTGTTTTTTTTGGGTTTTTGGTAGCCGAATTTCCAACAAACTCTATAAACGATAAACTTTTCGTGTGTGGCAAAAGTCGCTACACAAATGCTGTTTGGCTCATGCGTGTGGTAAAATTTGAAACGCCGTGTTGTATGCGCTCAGCGGTTTGGCGTGTGGGTTTGCTGCGCCCAGTCAGGTAGCGGCTCAACTGCCGATGGTTTACGCCTGTTATTTCTTGCAAGCCAGTCAGTGTCAGATAGCGGCTGTAGAGTTGCAGAAAACTGGCTGTATCGTACTTGAAATTGTACTCAAATTCGGGCAGTTCGGGCAGATACGCCTTGGCTTCGTGCCACGAATTGTCAAGGTCTTTTCGGGCGGCTTCGACTGTTTTGCCACTTCCAAAGAAACCTACTTTGTAGTTGTGTTGTGGCACGGCAGTAAATATGCCGTCGCTCCCACGCTCAACAATAACGGTTATTTGTTCCATTTTGCTCGTTTTTTTTGTTAGAGTTTCACGCCCGATTGTGTTTCGAGGCTCTTTTTCAAGGCTTGTTTAATTTCTGCAAAGATACAAAAAAAGCCGAATTTTGTTGCGTCATTTTTTTTGCGTACCTTTGCCTTTTAGAACAGAAACGATAAAAAACCGATTGACTATGAAATCGACACACGCACTCAACGCCCTGATAGCCTGCCTTTTGCTGGCATTCTGCTCGTGTAAAGTACAGAACGCGCCTGGCGCATATATTCCTGCCGAAGGCGACCGCCCCGCCAAAACAACATTGGTCAAAAAAGAGGAACCCAAACCTGCCGAAACGCCCAAACCTGCCGAAGTGACGGTAGTCGAAGAGACTCCCGCTGTTGAACCCGAAAAAGAGGCGGCTCCTGCCGTGGTTGAACCCGAAAAAGAGGTTACGCGCACCGAGGTATTCAGCGTGGTCGAGGGCGAATCGGACAGCGATTTGAAAACCTACCATGTGGTGATTGGCAGTTTCAAAAATCAGGACAACGCCAAACGCCTACAAGCGCGCATGCGCCCCGACTACAAGCCGATTATCGTCATCAATGAGCATGGCATGTACCGCGTGCTACTCGCCTCGTACGACGACTACGCCTCGGCCAAGCAGAAGATAAACGACATCAAGTCGCAGTTTGCCGATGCGTGGGTGCTGGTGCAGAAAAAATAGGCTCTGAATCGCATGGAAACGGTGAAACTCACCATACTTGGGTCGGGTTCGGCCATGCCCACGCCGCAGCGTTTCCACACGGCGCAACTGTTAGAGATGCGCAACAAACAATTCCTGATCGATTGCGGCGAAGGCACACAAAACCGCTTGATACAGAACGGAATACACGCTGCACGCCTCAATCACATTTTTATTTCGCACCTGCACGGCGACCACTGTTTTGGGCTGATGGGGCTGATTTCGACCTTCGGAATGTTGGGGCGCACCAGCGATATCGAAATTCATGCGCAACCCGATTTGGAGCGGCTGTTGCGCCCGCAAATCGACTATTTTTGCAGCGAATTCCCGTTTCACATCAATTTTCACCCGTTCAATCCGTATAAATCGGCGGTTATCTACGACGACCGCAGTCTGACCGTAACCACCATTCCGCTGAAACACCGCGTGCCGTGCGCTGGTTTTCTGTTCGAAGAGAAGCCCACCGAACGCCACCTTGTTCGCGCCATGGCCGATGCCTACGGCGTTCCCGTGTGCCAATTCAAGGCGATAAAAGCGGGAGCCGACTTTGTTACGCCCGACGGACAGACCGTGCCAAACGACCGTTTGACCACGCCCGCCACGCCGCCACGCCGATTTGCCTACATTTCGGATACCGCCTATCTCGAAAAAATTGTGCCGATGATTACGGGCATCGATTGCCTCTACCACGAAGCCACTTTTTTGGCCGAAGACACGGCACGCAGCCAAGCCACGCTCCATAGCACTGCCGCACAAGCCGCCACCATTGCACGCATGGCGCAGGTCGGGCGGCTTGTCATTGGGCACTACTCGGCACGCCACCGCGATATTGCACCGTTTCTCGACGAGGCGCGCAACATATTTCCAAACACTATCGCTGCCTCCGATGGACTGAAAATTGAATTTTGATACAGAGGATTTCTATCATGAAACGACTCATTTTCAGTATATTGATGTGTCTGCTTGCCACGGCACTGCAAGCGCAAAAGGCGATCGATGCCACACGACTTTTCGACGAAGGTCGCTACGCCGAAGCCGCCGAAATAAATCGCCAGTTGCTGAAAAAAAAGCCCAACGATGGGCTGATTCACTTTCGTTTGGCGCGCTGCCTGATAGAACTCAATCAGAAAAGCGATGCACTCGAACATCTGCAAAAGGCTGCCGATAACGGTTTTGCAAAAGCCTTTTGCTATCTTGGCGATATGCATTTCGATGACTATTTTTTTGCCGAGGCCGCCGAGGCTTACGCACAGTGGTTGGACAGTGGCGAGATGGACGAAACAGCGCGCATGCACTACACCGAGCGGTTGCGGCAGGCTCAACTAGGCGCACAACTGTTGCAACGCGTCGAAGATATCGCACTGATTGACAGCACGATAGCATCAAAATCGGAATTTTTGGCACTGCTGACCATTCCGCACGAGATGGGCGCATTTTTTGCTTCGGGCGATGGACTTGTTGGCTTCGAGTCGGGGCGAAAAGACCGTCGCTACCTTACATTGGTCCAAAACGGGCAGACCGACCTCTGGCTGTGCGACAATCTGATGGGCGAATGGAGCGCACCGCGACCGCTCTCGGCTGTGCTGAACTCCGACCGCAACGAGAATTTTCCCTTTGTCGCCGCCGACGGCATCACCATCTATTTTGGCTCCGAAGGACACGACGGTTTGGGCGGCTACGATATTTTTCTGTCGCGCTACAACAGCGAACGCAACGACTATATGCCGCCGCAAAATGTGGGAATGCCGTTCAACTCCACGGGCAACGACTACATGATGGCGTTCGACGAACTGGCGAGCATCGGCTGGTTTGTTACCGACCGCTTCCGCACCGACGACAGCGTGGTGGTCTATCGGTTCAAACCCAATATGCAGCGAATAATTCTGCACGACAGCAGCGACGACGAACGGCGCGCTGCCGCCAAAATGCAACGCTTCAGACATGCCAATGCGCCACAAGAGCCACTTCCTACCGACGAACTACCGCAGCACACAACCCAGTGGCGTTTTGTGGTGAACGACACCACCATTTATACCGCTGCAAGCGATTTCAAAAGCGACGAAGCGCGTGCCGCGTGCGACCGCCTACAAGCACTGCAACTGCAACTGACGCAAAAGCGTTTTACGCTGCAAGCCAAGCGCGAACTATGGCAACTGACCGACACCGCTTACGAGCGTACCGCCCTCGCCAACGACATTCTGTCGATAGAAAAAGCCATTCGCCTACTCGAAACGCAAGCCGAAACCTGCGAAAAACAGATTCGCCAAGCCGAAAATGCGGCGTTGAGATAGTAGAAAGAGGAAACTATCGTTGGACTGTTATGGTTGATTTTGGCGAAAATTTGTAAATCCGTAAATGTGTAAATATGTAGAGCCGTCACAGTGTGGCGGCTCTACTTTGTTAATTGTCTTGCGACTAATTATCTATTCCTTAACCTCTACGCCAAAAACATTGTAGGTTTTGTCGCCCTTGCGAATAAGCACCTGCCCATTACGAATAAATTTCGGCGACTGTGCGTTTGTGTCGACCACATCATGCAAGGCAGAAGCGTCTGCGTTGATGATGCCGCTACCGCTCTTGCTTGTATAAGTAAGGGTGTAGCCGTTGCAGTTGATAGTACCATTATTGACGAGTGTCGAGATAGCGGTGTTGGCTGTCAAATTCCATACAGCGCCGCTGTTGACTGTTACATTCGCTGTGTAGCCGCTGTCGTATTTCACGATACCGCTGTACGAGCCATTCGAGAGTACGAGATTGCCCGTTGCACCATCGGTTGACCATTGGTCGTCGTCCATCACATACATCAGTATGCCGCTCGGTACGGTAACGGTGCAGTTGTCGAGTGTGCAAGTGGCGGTAACGCAGGTTGCTACCTCGAGTAGCGGTGCGCTTGTATCGGTCATTGTGAGCGAAGTGCCTGTGATAGTCATCACGGGATTAACGCCAGATGCGTCGCCCGACCCCGATTGCATCATCAGCAGCCCGCGTTCCGAAGAACCGCTTGTCATAGTGCAGTTGGTGAGCGTGATGGAGTTATCTCCTTCTATGACGGCTATCTCGCCTTGGGCAGATGTGCCAGTGAGGTTCGACACTGTCATAGTGCCTGTAGAATAAACCACAGCAGACTTTGCTCCGTTGGCGGTTGCCGAACCACCATCCACAGTTACTGTACCGCCACCACGGTCGGTGGCTATGGTCGACGAGGTGGCACCATTGGTGGTAATGTCCACATTGTAGGCGTTGATGATGCCGCCGAAAGTGGCATGCAGTCCGCGCGATACATTGCTGTTATTTACGACACTCAACCCATCTACCTCAACCGTTGCGCCATTGGTAGCGATGACAGCGTTGGCACCTTCCGAAGAACTGGTTACGCTACCGCCACTAACAATGATTTTGGCATTAGCACCTGCCGTTGTACTTTCGTAGTTCGACGAGCTGGCGGCACCAGCGTAGATAGTCGAATTGTTGCCATAGAACGACGAGTTGTCGCCATTGCTGCCGCTGCCTGTCTTGGCAAGAGTGCAGTTGGTGAGTGTGAGCGTCCCTTTCGACACCTGCACCACATTGTAGTACTGCGTGCTGCAGGACAGTTCCTCGTCGGTCTTGGTAACGACCGATCCGTCCGAAAGCGAATAGGTTGCGCCTTGCGGATACTTGGACGATGTGTCGGCAGGCGGTTGCGCTGCCATGTTGAGTGCCGTAAGTACGGCAACTGACAAAAATAGAATTTTTTTCATACGCGATATTTTTTTTAGAAACACCGCAAAAGTATGAAAACAAATTGGTTGCAGCAAGTAATTTCGTATCTAAGTAGTGTTTTTGACGACAAAGAGCATGAACAAGTTTCGATGCAGAAGATTCCTGCAAAAAAAAACGGGAAGCCGTTAGTCTCACATACAACTATCCCCAACATTAACCCTTTCGACCCATTAAACCACGCATAAACTCATGAACCACCTAACAGCCAATGCGTAGCGGGTACGATACGAATGGTAAGTCCTTTATTTCGATAAATTACACACTTTTGCCCGACAAATTGCGATATTTTACAAGTCAGACATCTCTATCTCCCCACTCTCAACTTAAGCCCACCGGCAATGCTGACCGACACCGCTTACGAGTGCACCGCCCTCGCCAACGACATTCTGTCGATAGAAAAAGCCATTCGCCTACTCGAAACGCAAGCCGAAACCTGCGAAAAACAGATTCGCCAAGCCGAAAATGCGGCGTTGAGATAGTAGAAAGAGGAAACTATCGTTGGACTGTTACGGTTGATTTTGGCGAAAATTTGTAAATCCGTAAATGAAATGCAACTTTTGGTAAAACCTTCGAACACACGCAGTGCGTTCCAAGGTTCGCATTTTCGTACTAATTTCGTACCTTTGCAGACGAACAAAAAAGAGAATTGCAATGAATATCGTTTCGGCCGAATTTGTTGTGTCGAATAGCGACTGGCGCAAATGTCCAGCCTCGCTGCTGCCCGAATATGCCTTTATCGGGCGTTCGAATGTGGGCAAATCGAGTCTTATCAACTGCTTGACGCAACGCAGCGGTCTTGCCAAAACTTCGTCGAAGCCAGGAAAAACGCTGTTAATCAACCATTTTCTGATAAACGATGCGTGGCATTTGGTCGATTTGCCGGGTTACGGTTATGCGCGTGCTAGCCGCGAACAGCGTGCTGCGCTGCGTGCCATGGTCGAGGGTTATGCGCTGCATCGTGCCGAACTGACATCGCTTTTTGTGCTGATAGACAGCCGTTTAGAGCCGCAGCGCATCGATCTCGAATTTATGCAGTGGCTGGGCGAAAATGGCGTGCCGTTTGCCATCGTCTTTACCAAAGCCGACAAGCAGTCGCCTACGCGCATCGCTGCCAATGTGGCGGCCTACAAAGCAAAATTGTTAGAAACTTGGGAAGAGTTGCCGCCTATTTTTGTAACCTCGTCGGAGCGCGGCGACGGTCGCGAGGCTCTATTGGATTATATCGATAGCATTAATGCAACCGAACACAAAAGCGATTGATTGGCACACGCAGTCCACATTTTTTGTCGAAGCAAATAAAATCTGCAAATAAGTAGAGCCGTCACAGTGTGGCGGCTCTACATCTGTTCATTGTCAATTAAATGGCAGCACCAAACGCTGTCCCAGAATTAAATTTCTACGCGTGTTTTCTTTTTTAGCACGAAGTCGCGGCCGAGGTAGCGCTCGCGTACCACAGGGTTGGCGGCCAACTCTTCGGGGGTGCCGTGAAACAGAATTGTGCCTTCGAACAGCAGGTAGGCGCGGTCGGTAATCGAGAGCGTTTCGTCCACATTGTGGTCGGTTATCAGAATGCCGATGTTGCGGTCTTTCAGATGCCAAACAATGTCTTGAATGTCCTGCACGGCTATCGGGTCGACGCCTGCAAATGGTTCGTCGAGCATGATGAAACTTGGCTCAATGGCCAAGCAGCGGGCTATTTCGGTGCGTCGCCGCTCACCACCCGACAGGCGGTCGCCGATGTTTTTGCGCACTTTTTGCAGACGGAATTCGGCAATCAGACTTTCGAGTTTTTCGTGCTGTTCGTCGCGCGTTTTGTCGGTCAGTTCCAGCACCGAAAGTATGTTGTTTTCTACCGTCATTTTGCGAAATACCGAGGCTTCTTGCGCCAAATAGCCGATGCCAGCGCGGGCGCGTTTGTACACGGGATAGTTGGTTATCTCTGTGTCGTTCAGAAAAATTTTGCCTTGGTTGGGCGTGGTCAAGCCCGTGGTCATGTAGAATGTGGTGGTTTTGCCTGCGCCGTTTGGGCCGAGCAACCCGACAATTTCGCCTTGCCGTACCTCTATCGACACATCGTTCACTACGGTGCGTTTGCCGTAGGTTTTCACCAAATGTTCGGTGCGAAGCACCATGCCCAAGTTTTCCATCAAAAAAATGACTTAATGACTTAATAACTCAATAACTTAATAACTTAATAACTCAATGAGTTGAGTTTCGTAAGCAAATTTTTTCGTTTATCTCTTTTGACGAACGAAAGAAAACTCGCTGATAAGATGCGAGCGTTAGCAAAAATTTTGCGGTGGCACGATTGGTCGCACCACCGCAAATGTTATCAATGCCGAATTTCTCCCACTGCGTTCGGGTCGTGTTTGTATTTGAACAAGATGGCAAACATTACGGCTACTACCAGCGCATAGGCGGCGAATATAAACCAACAAGTTTCCCAACTGGCGGGCTCGTTGCCGATGAGCAGACCATTTTGCCATGTGCAGTGTTTGTTGATGATTTCGCCTGCTGCCAATGTGCCAACTGTGGCACCGATGCCGTTGGTCATCAGCATAAAGAGTCCTTGTGCCGCACCACGAATTTCGGGGTGAGTCTCTTGGTTCACAAAGAGCGAGCCCGACACATTGAAAAAGTCGAATGCGACGCCATAAACGAGGCACGAAACGACAAACAGCCATGCGCCCTCGTTGGGGTTGCCCAAACCAAAGCAGCCAAAACGCAGTACCCATGCGCCCATAGCGATGAGCATTACATTTTTAATGCCAAAGCGTTTGAGGAAGAACGGAATCAGCAATATGCAGACGGCTTCGGCCATTTGCGAAATCGAAACCAGTGCCGTGGAGTTGTTTGCTACCCACGATTCGGGGAATGTGCCTTTGAAACTCGAAATGAACGGCGTGGCAAAGGCGTTGGTTATCTGCAACGAAACGCCAAGCAACATCGAAAAGATGAAGAAGATGGCCATTTTTTTCTGTTTGAACAGCGCAAAAGCATCAATGCCGAACATATCGCGCAACGAGAAGTGTTCGCCAGCCTTGCCAATGCGGCATTGCGGCAGACTGAATGCATAAAGTCCTAGTGCGAGTCCCAGTGTGGCGCAGGTGTAGAGTTGCCAATACGATGTTTGGAAATTCAGTCCATCGATAATGGCAAAATTCACAAACAGTTCGGCGCAAATGAAACCAACAGTGCCGAAAACGCGAATTGGCGGAAAATCTTTGATGGTGTCGAGCCCTTTTTGTTCGAGCAGGTCGTAGGCCACAGTGTTCGACAGCGCAATGGTCGGCATGTAGAACGCCACACTCAGTGTGTAGAGCGTAAAGAATGGCGCAAAGGCTACGCTTGTCTCTGTTTGCATGGCGTGCATAGCCATAACGCCAGCACACAGCATAAATCCAGCCGCCAACAGGTGGCAGATGCCAAGCAGTTTTTGCGCTGCAATTTTACGGTCGGCAATAGCGCCAATAATGGCTGGCATAAAGATAGAAACGATGCCTTGCACGGCGTAGAACCACGATGTGTGTTGTCCAATGCCGATGTTGCCAAGCAGTTGCCCAAGGCAGATAAGATACGATCCCCAGATGCCATACTGGAGAAAGTTCATTACGATTAAACGCAGTTTCATGTTCATGGTATTTAAGTATTTAAGGTTGTGTTTTTATTTCAAACTTCGTTTGATTTTTGCTACGCTCGGCATAGCTCAAACAAGTTTGGCTCTGCTCTCGCTAATCGCAAAAATTCAAATTAAATGAGTTATCAATGATTCAACAGTTCAACAATTCAACAGAAAACTTTCAGCATCATACACTTTCATACTATTCGTCGTTCGTCTGTACTCTTCTTTTTCTGATTTCGTCGCGTAGTTTTGCGGCTTGTTCGTAGTTTTCGTCGGCTACGGCTTGTGCCAAAAGCGTTTGCAAATCGTCGTCGGTGAGTTCGCCCGCGACTTCGCTTGCGTCTTTTGTTACCACACGACCGAATTTTTCGAAAACATCGTCGCTTATGTAAATTGGCGTGTCGCAGCATAATGCCAACGCCACACCGTCGGAGGCGCGCGATTCGGTGCTGTAGCGGTCGTTGCCGTTGTCCCACAAGAGTTTGGCGGCGAATATCTGGTCATCGTCGCTGGTTATCCACACCTCTTGCAGCCGAATGCCGTATTGGGTTGTGATTTCGCTAAAAAGTTGGTGCGTCAACTTCACAGGCAGTTTCACATTTTGCAGGCTCACGGTGATGGATTGTGCTTCGGATTTGCCAATGAGAATGGGCACATGGCGGTCGCCATTCGCCTCTTTGAACAGCAACCAGTAGGTGTCGTTTGCTACTTTTGCCTCGCTCAAGCCAACTATTTGCACGCGTACTTTTTCCATCTTTTTTCGCACAAAAGCAATATGCAAAGGTAATCTTTTCTTTCGACAAAAACAAATGGCGATTTTTTTTACACAAGAAAAACCCCGAACATCTCGGTTCGGGATTTTGTGGGCAGTGATGGATTCGAACCACCGAAGGTAAAAACCAGCAGATTTACAGTCTGCCCCATTTGGCCACTCTGGTAACTGCCCGAAAGTTGGGTCGTACCCGACTTTGTTATTCGGCTGGCGCTGCCTCGTCGAATGGTGCAGCGGTTGCGGCTTCGTGCTGCAGGTTGACGGCCTCTTCGGCTACTTCCGATGTGGCGCTAACGCCGCTGCCTTTGTGCACTCCTGTGGCGAATATGCAGCAAACAACGATGAACGCAATCAGCGTCCAAGTGGTTTTCTCAAGAAAATCGGTCGTTTTGCGTACGCCCATTATCTGGTTCGAACTCGAAAAACTCGAGGCCAAACCACCGCCTTTGGAGTTTTGTACCAACACAATCAGCACCAAGATAACCGATGCTATTACAGCGAGAATTGTCAAAAGCAAATACATAGCATTATCTGTTTTTCGTCAAACGATTTTTCGGTCGGCAAAGGTACGGCTTTTTTTTGGTTCTGCCAATTTTTTCGGCATTAAAAATGCGTGCAGATTTTTATTTTGTTGATTTTCAACCGCTTACCAATTTGCAACAGTGGCGTTAAAAATCTGATCGACAATCTCTTCGACCATCTCTTCGCACAGTTGATCCTGTACATCTTCGAGTGTGGAGGTGCTTGGGAATGTGCGGTTGGCCGAGAAAGTGCGCTCAAAATCCTCTTCGTTGTTGGTGTTGTTGGTGTAGCGCACGCGCACGCCTATGGTCAAGCGTGTTTCGGCGGCGTAGGCGTCGGCACCAATCGAGAGCGGCGTGAGCGAATAGGTGGTGATTTCGCCTTCGACTTGCAGATCGCCGCCGCGGCGCGTCTGTTCGAGGCGTGTTTGGCGGCTGTAAGCGTCTTTCAGCGCATCGTTGAAGGTGTTGACGAGCGACGGATTGACGAGCGTGGCTTGGTTGGTAAAGTCGGCCACGGTGATGCTCTTCACCTTCGAATAGTCGATGCTGGCGCCGTTGAACTTGTACGAAATAGTGCACGATGCCGCAATCAATGCCGCAATTATGGCGAATAGTGTAAGGCGTTTCATTTCAGATTTGGT
>CAVGYO010000012.1:4047-20893 GCA_963633255.1 Erysipelotrichaceae bacterium | reverse complement strand
TCATTGTTCATTATTCATTGCCTTACTCGTAGCCCCCTTTCCCGTTTCCCCCGAAAGGGGGAACGCCACGCATCCAATTAAGAGTTAATAATTTAGAATTAAGAATTTTTGCGCTCCTAAACGCTGCTAGAATTTTCAAAATTCCAAATAATTGTCAATTGTCAATTATCAATTGTCAATTAAAAAAGTCTATGCTCTATGTTCTATCTTCTATGTTCTCAAAAAACACTCCTCACTCCTAATTCCTAACTCCTCACTCTCTTGCTACTTGCTACTAATCTGTCAATTCGCTATTTTCAGTGTGCGTTGTTGGTTGTTGGCTTGTATGCGTACAAGGTAGATGCCTTTTGGGGCGGTGAATGTTTCGCTTGTGGCGCAGTTGTGGCGCAGTTCCAGTGGGCGACCAGCGCAGTCGAAAATCGTTATTTGCGCCTGTTCGGGCAGGTTGCTCACACAAAATCTGTTTTGCCCTGTGGCGTAGCAGATGATGTCGGGCAGCACTTTGGAGGCTTCGATAGCCAACACTGGGTCGCTTTCGGTGGCGATTGTAACTTTGCCGCTGGCTTTCGATACGATGAGCCGCCCGAGCGAAGCGTCGTAGGTGTATGTGCCGCCAGTTACGGTCAGATTTTCGGCCGCTGGGTGTGTGCCATCGCCAAAAGTTAAGTAACTGATAAACCCAGCCGATGTGGTGTAGGTATAGTTGGGATTGACTGTGGCAGTGGTGTTTTTTACTACATTGTAGGTGGTTACGCCCGATTCGTCTTTCAGCATACTGATGGCCAGTTCGGGGTAGTCGATAAACGGATTGCGATTGCCTTGGTAGTCCTGTGCACCGTCGTTGCGCACCATTTCGGTGAGCGATGGCGGGTCTTGCATGTGCCATTTGAGCAGCACCGCCAGCGACTCGAATACGCCATTCGAACCCAGTTTGTTGAGCAGTTGCGCATTGCCAAGGTAGAGGCTGTTTTTGTAACTGCCAGCCTGACCGTACACCACATAGTCGTACAAAATCACACGAGCGCAGTCGCCACGGTAGGTACCGAGGTTCGTTTTTTTGTAGTAGGTATTGTCGATCTCTATATCGTCGGGGTCGTAGTAGCCGCTCGATTCGCCGTATGCATCGTTGCCACGGTCGCTATTTACGGCGGTGTTTGTGGGGCGCACCGACTGCATATCGTGCCCCATTGGGGTCGATTTGTCTGCGCCTTTCGACTGCGGCCAAGTGTGTTCGCGGTTGTAGCCGCTGCCCCATTCACCGTTCAGTTGTTTGCCGTCGTAGTAGCCGATTATTTTGCCGCTGGCATTCAAGTCGCGATCCACTTTCACATAGTTGTTGCGCAGTGTGTTATACGAAAACGAGCTGTTGCCAATTTGGCTAGTGTTGCCCATCAGTGTATTGAGCGAACCGAAGAGCGCGTCGCCCATCTGTCCAATGAGCGTGGTGTAAACATACGAACCCGTGTAGTAGGCCGCCTGTTTGGCTTTGTAGTCGCTGTAGGCGGCTTGCCCCTCGTCCGAAGCCACATGCGCTTGCATATCGATGCCCGCCCACACAACCAATGCGGCACAAAGGAAAAGCAGAGAAAAAATTATCTTTTTCATGGTACAGATTCAATTTGGTTGATCAGTTTAACGCGTTGGCATTTTTATAGATTTCTAGATTTCTTATTTCTAATTTCTAGTTTCGCTTCGCGCATTTTTTCTCCGCTCGGCAGAGTTCAAACAAGTTTGGCTCTGCTCTCACTTGTCGAAAAAAATCTAGATTTCTAGTTGATTGGTTATTTGTTGATTTGGCTATTTGGGGCATTTGGTTTGGAGGCTAATCCGACAATTTGAAATTTGAAATCTGAAATTTGAAATCTGTCATTGCCGCATCACTCCTCACTCCTAATTCCTAACTCCTAACTCCTAACTCCTCACTCTCTTGCTACTTGCTACTTGCTACTTGCTACTTGCTACTTGCTACTAGCTACTAGCTACTAGCTACTAGCTACTAGTGATAAGGTAATAACCTACAAAATTACTAACTATTTTTTGTTTGGGCAAATTTTGGGCGGAAAAAGCGCGTGAGGCGAGCAAAAATTCGACAAACGGGCGGTTTTTGTCTATTTATTGCCGACAATGGTTACATCCATGTGTGGGTAGGCGAACTCGAATCCGCGCTGTGGCAGTTGCGTGTAGAGGCGTTTGTTCAGGTCGAAGCGCGCCGCCCAGTAGTCGGTCGTTTTCACCCACACACGCACTACGAAGGTGATGTCGTTGGCGTTGAGGCTGTTCAGCGCAACGAACGGGTCGGCAGCGCCGCATGTTTTGGCATCGAGCGTGCGGCTGTCCTGCTTGATAATGTCGATGGCGGCGGCGGTAAACTCATCGACATCGGCACCGTAGGCCACCGACACTTCGAGGTCGATGCGGCGCAGCGGTTGTGCCGAAAAGTTGTCGATATTTGTGTTCGACAGTGCGCCGTTGGGAATTACCACAATGTGGTTGTCGATGGTCAGAATTTTGGTGCTGACGATGCTCACATCGGTTACAGTGCCGCTAAATCCTTGCGCTGTGATAAAATCGCCCGCCTTGAACGGCTTGAAAACCAGCAACATAATGCCGCCAGCGAAATTTTGCACTGTGCCGCTCAACGCCATACCGATGGCCATGCCGCCAGCCGCCAACAACGCCGCCAGCGAGGTGGTATCGACTCCAAGCGTGCCTACGGTAACAATGACGAGCAGCACCGTGAGCGAAATAGAAACGAGCGACGAAACGAACGATGCCAGCGTGCGTTCGGTCTTACGCCGCGCAAAGATGCGCCCAATCAACCGTTTTACGCGCCCGATGAGCCACGCCCCGATAAGGTAGATGATGATGGCAACCAGCACTTTCACGCCGAAAAGCAGCGCACTCTGTCCTAAATCTGTCCAAAAAACACTTGGATTTTCTTGCGCCTTGTGTATGATGGTTTCGGTTACCGTCCGCAGCGAGTCGGGCTGCATAATGGCTTGGGTAATGTCGGGAGTTTGCAGTAACATAGTTTTTTAGTTTGAAAGTGTGAAGGTATAAAAGTGTGAAAGTTTGAAAGTGTGAAGGTGTGAAAGTTTGTAAAGTTGAAAGTCCGAACGGAGAAAAATGCGCGAAGCGAAATAATCTTCAAATCTTCAAATTTTCAAATCTTCAAATAACAAAAAAGTCCTTACTCTTTTTTCCCTGTGAGAATCATAAATGCAATGGCAGCAATAATGATGGCAATGCCGATGACGACATGAATTGTGATGGCTTCGCCGAAGGCCCACGCACCCACTAACACGGCGGTGATGGGTTCGAACACGCCCATGACCGAGGCTTTGGTGGCACCGATGCGTTTGGTGGCAGCGGCCAGCGTGGCGGTCGAGATGATGGTGGGAAACACCGCCAACCCAACGATATTGAGGCAGGCTTGCGGCTCGGCGGCAAACTTGGCTATTTCGGTGGGCAGCGAAGTGCCTTGTTGCAGCATGTGCGCCAGAAAAACCACCGTTCCCGTAACCAACACATAGAAAGTCAGCAGCGAATCGGAAACATGCGCTATGGCGTGGTTGCGATTGATGATGACGATGAAAATGGCATAGACCAACGCCGCCGCAAAAGTGAGTACAAAACCCTGCCACGGCCACGGTTGCGCGCCTTCGCTGTGGCACAAAAACAGCACACCAACAAATGTGGCGGCTATCGATAACCAAATTTGCCATGTGGGATAGACACGCAAAAACACCATGAGCAACGCTACCAAAATCGGGTAGAGAAAGATGATGGTGGTGGCAATACCCGATGGAATGTAGTTGTAGGCCTCGAACAGAAACAGGCTGCTCGACGAAAAGAGCAGTCCCAGCAGCACCAACCATTTGCATTGCGTCCGATTCACACGGAAATCGGTGTGGTGCACCGCCAGCATAAGGCCGAGAAGGCACGCTGCCAGCAGATAGCGAAAAAAGAGTATCGCATCGACCGAAATGCCGTATTTGATGAGCGGCATGGCAAACAGCGGGTTCAGTCCGTAGGTAACGCCCGTAAGCACGCCCGCCACATAGCCCAAAACGATGGATTTTTTGCTGCTCATCTTGATGATTTTGAAAAACGCCACAAAATTACACAAAAATTGCGTAGCAAGTTGCACTGTTTGGCACTATATTTGCACCCTAATTAGTATATGCTTCAGGAAATTTTGGCATATTGCATCTTGGCCGTTTCGGTGGGCGTGGTTGTTTGGCGTGTGGTCAAGCGTTTTCGCCACAAAAACTCCGTTTGCAACGAGCATAGTAGCGGTGGTTGCGCTGGCTGTCCGCTGTCCGACTGCTGCGACAAGGCGACAAAATGACCGTTTCCGCCTACTGTGAAAAAAGTTTAAGCCGTTTCATCACGCCAAAGACGAGCCAGTCGGGCAGGTGGCTGATTATCGGCACGATGACAAAGTTCCACGCGCCGGGCAGATATGTTTTCCGCTTCGATTTGAACAATTTCCGCAACGCTTTGTGCGCCAGCGTTTCGGGTTGCATCGAAATGCCGAGAGCGAGCAGGCGTTTGCGCTGTTTGTCGGGCAAACCGAGCAGCGGTGTGTTGATAGTGCCTGGTGTAACGGCCAGCACACGCACACCTTTGCGCGCAAATTCGTACCAAATCGCTTTCGAAAAGTTCAGCACATAGGCTTTGCTGGCGTTGTAGCACTGAATGCCGGGCATGGACATCCAAGCGGTCATCGAGGCCATATTCAGAATGTAGCCGCGTCTGCGTTGGCACATTGCTTCGCCAAATAGGCGGCAGAGTTTGGTGAGTGTCAGCACATGGAGCGCGAGCAGCGTTTCGATTTTCGGTATCGGTGTGGCGCAGAGCGGGCGGAAGAGCAGCACGCCAGCGTTGTTTATCAGCACATCGACCTCGATATGGTTGTCGCACGCACACCGAAAAACCATTTCGGCAGCATCGGGCAGACTCAGGTCGGCAAAGAGCGCAACCGTTTTCACGCCATATTGTTCCGCCAACCGACAAGCCACCTCGTTCAACTCTTGCTCTTGGTTCGACACCAAGAAAAGGTCGTAGCGATAGTCGCGCGCCAGTTGCGTGGCGTAGTGCAGCCCAATGCCCGACGATGCTCCTGTAATGAGTGCAAACATGGTTTAGTGAATTAGGAGTGAGGAATTAGGAGTGAGGAGTTTTTAATTGATAATTGATAATTATTTGAAGATTTGAAAATTGAGGCGTTTCGGAGCGCAAAAATTCATAATTCTAAATTCATAACTCATAATTAAACGAAGGCTTTTCCCCCTTCGGGGGAAACGGGAAAGGGGGCTACGAGTAAGGCAATGAATAATGAATAATAATTGCGACTTTTTTGATACCGAAAACTAGAAACCAGAATTTTTGCGATTAGCGAGAGCAAAATCAAACTTGTTTGTTTTGCCGAGCGTAGCAAAAATCAAATGAATTTTGAAATCTAGAAATCTAGAAATTAGAAATAATCTTTTCATCAACCGATCAACCAGAAATTAGAAATAATAATCGCTTCCACAAATCATCAAATCAACAGTTTATTTCTGATATTTTCCGACCAGTTTTATTGCCCAAAACACTAGCCAGTCGGGCGTGTGCTTGAGTAGCGGCGTGCAGAGGTGGTTGATGACGCCGGGCATGTCCGTTTTTTTCTTTTTGAACATCTTTTTTAGGGCGCGGCGCACCAATTTTTCGGGCGGAATGCTCACGGTGAGGCGCACTGCCACGCGTCGCCAGTAGTCGCTCAAGCCGAACAGTGCCGTATCGACCGCTCCCGGTGTCATTACAGTGATGCCCACGCCTTTGGGTTTGAACTCGTACCACAGCGATTTGCTCAAGTTGTAGATAAACGCTTTGGTGGCGTTGTAGGTCTGAATGCCCGGCATGGCCATCCACGCGCTCATCGACGACATATTCAAGATGTAGCCATTGCCGCGGCGGCACATCTCCTCGCCGAAGAGTCGGCAGAGTTTCGCCACCGTTATCATGTGCAGATTCAGCATCAATTCGATGCGGCGCATATCGGTTTCGGTGTATGGATTGAAAAAAAAGACGCCAGCGTTGTTTATCAGAATATCGACTTGCAAGCCGTTGCTGGTGCAGAATGCATGCAGTTGTTCGGCGGCGTCGGGCAGACTCAAGTCGGCATAGTGTGCCGTGGTTTTCACGCCGTAGGTGGCCGCCAAATGGGCAGTAACCTCGTTCAATTCCTGTTGCTGATTGCTGACGAGCAGTAGGTCGGTGTGGTAGTCGCGCGCCAGTTGCGTGGCGTAGTGCAGCCCAATGCCCGACGATGCTCCTGTAACGAGTGCTAACATGGTTTAGTGAGAAGTTAGTAGTGAGAAGTGAGCAGTGATTTTAATTATGTAATTATCTGACTTCCAATTATTTAATTAAAATTTGGAAGCGTTTTTTTTTGATAATTTTGAGTCGTTGATAAAATCATTTACCCAACTTCAGTTATTAAGTTATTGGTTATTTGAATTAAGAATTTTCTCGGTAAATTGTTTTAATTACTTGATTGTTAAGTTATTAAGTTATTAAGTTATTAAATCATTAAATTATTTTCCACCTCCGTGCGTAGGTCGTCGAGAATTTTGTCGTTGTAACTGAAATACTTTGCGCCTTGGTATGCGCCCGATTCGTTGCGTTTGTCGGCGGGTATAAAGTCGCGTGTAAATGCCGAAAGTTTGTACAATTTGCCGTTGTATTCTATTTGGTTGTCGCTTGCCACGCGCACATTGGTGTTTGTTGGCACAAAAGTTACTATGCTTCCAACGGCGATATTCACCATGCTAAATTTGAATGGTGGGCGTTGATGTTTTGCGGGTTCGGTAGGGCTTTTCTCGTAGGTTGGTGTCGCCTCGTGCGCCACATCGTTCGTGCGCCAGTCGTTTTTGTGCAGGTACACCTCGTCGATTTCGGCATCATCGATAGTTTCGGCAATATCTTTCAAAATCTCCAACGCCTTGTCGGGTTTCACATTGAAAAATTCGCGGTTTTTGCGAATGCGCAGGTCGGTAAGTCGGTCGATGGTTTTGTGCACAAGTTTTTCGACCTTCTCGTATTTCTCCGTTTTGAGCGTGGCATAAATCTCGAAAGGCAGCGGCACAGCGGTGTTGTCCAGTTCCTTCGAACGCACATCGACAGGGCGTGCGCTTTTGCCGATTTTCACCCAATCTTCGCGAAAACTTGGGTTGGTGAGAATGTAAACAAAGCCTTTGTCGTGCGCAGGTGCAGTTTTTTCAGGTGTTTTGTAGTTTTTCAAACTATAATACCCAGCGCCGTTCGTTTCGCATTTTTCAAAAATATCGGTCTTGGTTGCCAGCACCGCCCCCACCGAACTTTCGGGCGTTTTCCCAGTAGTTTGGTAGTAGCCTTTTGCCATTGCCTGTTGGGTAATTTCGCGATAGTGCATTGGGCGATTGCCGTTTTCTTGCAGAATTTTACTGATGGCTTCTTGTGTGCTCATGGTTGTTTTTTTGTTTAGTCAATTTGTACAGTTGTGTGGCGCAGTGCAGCCCCATGCTCTTTTAGTGAGTGCTAATGCGGGTGGATTATTTTTCTAAAATGTGTAGATATTCAATGGTACTATCGGCCTTGTTGAGGCGATTGGAATCAGCCTTAAATCTTTGATAATCTGTTTGTACCAAGTCATAATGTCCATACTTTGACATAATATGCTTAACATCTTCAATAGACATCAACCCTTCGTTGTTATATGATAAAAAGATATATTTGAATCTTGCATTTTTAATGAGTGTTTCAAACTCACTTTTTACAATATTTGCCGTGCAATACTTGGAACGAACATATTTTCTTAAACCAGTTTTTCCTTGTGGAATAAATGGTTTGTATTCCGCTATTGTATTGAGTAAGTGATAATTAGCACCATATTGACGAGTGTTGTATGGTGGGTCGAGATATAAAATATCACCCTCAATTTTGTTAATAAGTTGGTTGGCATCCTCGTTGTAAACTTGGTGGATGTTGTTATTTATTTCGTACTCGGCAGGTTCTACAAACAATGGCTTTTGTGCTGACTTTTTCAGATGTTTCAAATAAGCACCATATACAGAAGCCGTATTCGCAACTTTGTCGGCACTTTCCAAAAGGCTGCAAAGTAGGAAATAATACATATTTTCGGTAATTATTCCATTTTTTTTCCATTCAGTAATTTTTGTACGAATAGTATCTATGCGCTTCCCATTTTCATCGGAAAAATACTGTCTTTCACCACTACCACCCAAACAATAATTTTGATAAATAAAACCATCATTAATAAGTGGCAAAGAATTTAATTTGTCAAGAAATTTCTGCTTATTCTCCAATTCAAGATGGTTTTCGATATAGTTTTTGTTCAACACATAACTATAATACTCAACATCGTTTGATATTACTTTTTTTACTGATGTCTTAAAAGTCCTACCAACAATTCCTGTCCCTGCAAAAATATCACAGAACACCTTTTGAGATAAATCCTCGCCACAAACAGCCTTTATTGTTGACGGGATAAAACTCTGACAAAGCTTTAGTTTTGAACCAATGTAATTCATATCTTAATACTCCACACAATAGAAAAATAAATCGTCATTTTTAATCTCATATTCGATGTATTTCAGAGGCATTGTTCCATTCGATTCATTGAATTTGCGAAATACTTGTTTTAGTTTATCTGAAAGTTGTGTGCCGCTTTTACAAATTAAAACTGGTTGAATGTCGCTTTCTGGTGAATTTGGAACATAGTATTGTTTTATCCATTCGACATAACGAGTTAATTGTTTTGTATTGTTAGAAGAAGCAGAACCCGCCTTTAATTCTATTGGCATAACGATTTTTTGGTTTTCATTTACCGTTTTAGAAATCATCACATCTATTCTTTGCATACCAACGCCACAAGAAACTTCATTTCCGATCCATTCAACATTTTCTTTTATCTCTAAAACTTCATCAAGCGATTTGTTTGTTCCTTTTCCGACATTTTGAGTTATGTACATTTGTAGGTGTGCTTCAAAGGCTTGATTCCTTTTGATTTTTTCGAGTAAACGAGGTAATATGTCGATGGTTTCTTGTCTGCCTAAGTATTCGTTATGCGATTGACTTTGAATAATTTTTGTATCTCCAAAAGTATAGTCAGAAAAATCAATCTCCTTGTTTTGATTTTTGTTCCTTATCAGTGCAATCAATCTATTTGCTTCATAACAGGTAATCATTGTATTACCCCTATTCCCCTTCAACTTTCTGTAAATCAAACTCCAGAGCATTTGATAAGGGGAACAGATGTTTTTTATTTCATCAAGTGCTTCCCATTCTGTTACACCCTTTTCATAAACTTGATACGGCTTGATCTTTAGTCTGAAAGTTAATGATTTATTTAGTTCTTTTTTCAAAAATTGTTCTTCGTCAAAATTATCCAGAAAGATGCCATCGTCTGCCGCCTTAAAAACGCCATAAAACCTTCCTTCATGTTCAGGTGTTGCTTGCAGATAAAAAATGATATTATCATCTTTCCTAACACGGCAACCATCAGCCATCATACCAACGAGAGAATTTTCGCCTGCAAACTTTCTACCAGCATACAATTTTGTTGCCGACGAATTGTTGAAATCAATCTTTTTGTCTTTTGCGCCAGTTCCTGCAAACAGATATTCAAGGTGATATTTGAATGTATTATCATCTACAATAAAAACATGTGTGGTCATTTTTAATCTTCTCCATATAATTTTTTCATAATAAAATCGGTGGTATTTTTGCTTGCATCTTTTGCTATACGCTTTGCGGAAACTTTTCTGTATTCAACTGGGTCATACTGATAGCAACCAACACAGCCTAAACTTTGGGTATAATTAGCTGTTCCCTCATAAAACGAATAAGGGTTACCTTTGATATTTTTAGCGTCCCAGCGTTTATTTGTCAATTTGCATTCTTTACAAATCTGCCTTTTTACATCATTTGCAGCCTTACATAGTGGTTGAAAATCATCTATCCGTTGAGTCGAGATATCGGAAACTCTACTATTATTTTTTCTACCATCTTTGTGATCGATCTCTATTTTTGTGTTTTCGGAGAATCCTTTTACTCCAAGCATTACACATCGTGCATTCTTAAAATGCTCTTTAATTTTATGATTTATAGATTGAGAAAAAGTGTCTTTTCGATTAAAACCATTCAATCGAATTGCATCTATAGAGTTGCCAGAAGTTTTTGTTTTGTCAAATTCAACATTGTACTTTTTTGCCAAACTTGAATTTTTTCTACACCAACTTCCGCCATTACCAAGTTGAAGCTCCTTATATCTTCCCCTAAATTCAGTTACCGACACCCACCTACTTTTACCATTGTTATCGGGTCTGGCCAATTCTATAAATAACTCGTTTTTTGTCATAATTAAAACTCCTTTTTGAATACAAAAATATACTCGTGCTTAAATAGAAAATAGTCGCTTTTTAATGCTCTGTATTTCCAGATATTGTAAGTTCCCAATTTGCCCTTATTGCCCTCGATGTTTTTTACAATAATGCCTTTCAATTTAACATTAAAATGCTGTTTTATACTGTTCATCAAGTAGAATCCAAGTGGTATAACTTCACTCTTTTTATAAACATCGCCAATAACAATAGCAAAGTACTTGTTTTTCTTTAAGTATTTCAGAGCGTTTGTCATTGCGGAGATAAATTTATCAATAAAGATATTCAGGTCAGAAATGTGTGATAAATCTTCGCTGTTCTCTGTAAATTTCACAATGTCCAAATAGGGCGGATGTGCTATAATAAAATCTACACTTGTGGTATTTAGTGTTTCAAAATTCTTTTTGATGTGTTCGTCAAAATTTTTACTATCTGTTACATCACAATTGTTAATACAGAATTGAATGTCTGTACAATCGAGCATTTTGGACTGTACATAATAGATGATTTTATCGTTGATGTCGAATCCAATGAAATTTCGTTTTAAGGTTTCGCACTCAAATAGCGTAGTGCCGCTTCCCATAAACAGATCGAGAACGCAATCGTTTTCTTGCGTGTAGCGTCGAATGAGTTGATGTGGAATTTGCGGAACAAAATTTCCGTGATAAACATTGGCATGTTTACCGCTTTTGTCCCTCTCTGGAATTATCCATAGACTATCGACATTGATGTCATTTTCATTCATAGCAGATGTTATTTCCCTTGTTTTGCCACGCTTTTCTTGGCGTTGGCTTCGAGTTTGGCTATCTCTTTTTTGAGGCGGTGCGGAATGCATTCGCCGTCGCGTTCGACGCATTCGTGGCACTTCATTTCGAGCGTGTACATGCGCCCTACGCAGTAGTTGGAGCGGCCGCAACCTGCGTGATAATCGGGATTGGCTTGCACATGATGTACAAATTCGGGGTCTTTTATCAGCACATGGGCTATTTGAAACAGTTCGAAGCCTTCGTCCATTATCTGTTGGCAGTTGCGTCCCGACTGCACACCGCCCACATAGATGAGTGGCACATCGGTTATCTCTTTCTGGAAAATTTTGGCTTTGTCCATGAAATAGAGTTCTTTGAACGGCGATGTGGGCATCATCACGGGAGCGACGCCAGGCAGGTTGAGCGCGGCTTTGAGCCACCAAAACGATTTTGTTGGCATGTAGTGCGCCAAGGTTTTGTAGGGCATGGCACCGCCCAAAATGGTCATGGGCGAACGGCTCACAGTGCCGCCCGAAAGCACAATGCCGTGTACGCGGTGTTTGGCAATCTCTTTCGCTACGCGTATGCCTTCGGCAATGTCGCTGCCGCGCCAGCAGTCGTCCCACATGTTGGTTTTAACCACCACCGCCATATCGTCTTTGGCGTGGAGCATCACCTCGTCGAGTACCTCGTTTAGGAAACGGACGCGGTTTTCGAACGAGCCGCCATATTGGTCGTGGCGGTGGTTGGTGCGCGGACTGATGAACTGCGAGATGAGGTAGGCGTGCCCTGCGTGAATCTCGACACAGTCGAAACCTGCCTCGCGGCAAAAATCGACGGCTTCGCCAAATTTTTTTACAAGTTGTTGAATTTCAGCAACTTTCAGTCGGCGATGAATGGTTGGCGAGTAGAGATTGAAGCCGTTTGATGCGCTTACGGGCATACAGTGGCAGGTGTAGAAGTGGGTCATATTGCCGCAGTGGCCGAGTTGAATGCTGGCTTTTGCGCCTTCGGCGTGTATGGCGTCGGTCAGTTGGCGCAGCGGTTGCAGGCTTTCGGGGCGCACATAGAGTTGTCCGTCGAACGATACGCCGCTCAAATCGACGGCGCAGTAGGCCACCGTGGTCATGCCCACGCCGCCGCGCGCCACGCTCACATGGTAGTCTTGCAGTTGCTGTGTGGGTTGGTTGTTGCGCGCCATATTTTCGAACGCTGCCGACCGAATAAACCGATTCCGCAGCGTAATGGGGCCAAGTTGGTATGGGGTGAAGAGTTTGTTCATAGTTTTTTTTGTTTATTTGAAAATTTGAAAATTTGAAAATTTGAAAATTTTTTGCGTTACTTGCTGTTGTGCTTGTTTCCAGTAATACTACTTTTTTGAAGGTATTGAATGAATTTAGAGATGTTCGCCGAAAGTTCTAAAGCAGAAGTTTTTAGCTCAGCTAATTCTTCGTCGGAAATGTATTGACAATCGTTGGCGCGAATTAATTGACTTCTAACTTCGCCGCACGATCCTTTGGCAATAAACAAAAATCTAATAAACTCCCTATTGTTTTCATGTTCAAATCCTTCGGCAATATTGTCCATAATTGATCCAGCGGATGCACGAATTTGTGCAACAAAGCGATAATCTTTTGAAAACCTTTCGTAATTGGTAATGCTGTAGATTTTCTGACACAAACTACGAGCCTTTCTCCAAATTTCTAGTTCCTCAAAATTGCTCAATGTTGCCATAATTTTCAAATTTTCAAATCTTCAAATGATGCTACGCATCAATAGACGAACGGAAAAATCCTTTTCAGTCGTTTGCGGTCGAATTCGTCGGGGAACTCTTTTTCGTATTTGAGGTAGATGCTGTTGGCGCGTGGTACAAGGTTGGCGCAGGTCCAGATGACAAATACCAATCCTGGCAGGCTCCATGTGAGAATGGCAAAGCCCGTCCATTCTACGATTTCGCCGAAATAGTTGGCCGAGGTTACATAGCGGTACATGCCTTTCTTGGGCAGATAATGCTTGGTGTCGCCGGGCTTGCGCAGGTGGCGTATCACATGGTCGGAGTCCCAGTTTATGCCCATGCCGATGAAAAAGATGGCGGTGCCGACGATGAATTGCGGCGTGGTGAGCCAAGCGTCGGTGTAGAGGTCGGCTGGCGAGAGAAAAAATATCCATTCGCCCTGCATATAGCCGTTCACGGTGTTGAACACAACGCCCATCAGCATTATGGCAATGGGCATTTTGCTATGCCCTTTGAGCATCAGTGGAAAGATGAACGAGCGTTGGAAATAGTGCAGCTCGAACAGCAGGAAAAAGATGAGCGGCACGGTTTGGTATTGGCGGTCGCTCTTCATCCAAAAGTAGAGCAGCACAAAGAAAACGGGACACTCCATCACTACCCAAGCCACCTTGTTGCTGATGGCGGGTCCCCACTTCGACGAAATCATTTTGCCGTAGCCAGCCTCTACAAAATAGAGCGACACAAACACGGCCACGGCCATGACGACCATGATGAAGAGCAGAAAATGAAACTGTTCCAAATTTAATACAAGTCCTTGCATATTTGTCTGTTTTTTGTTTGAAAAATGGGATTTTCTGTTCTCCCGATTACTTCTCGCAGTTGGTTATCAGATTGCGGTCGCCCCAGCCGTTGTCGACGCGCGCCACGGGAAGGTGGAACTTGTTGTCGCGCACCCATGGCAGTGGGAACGCTGCTTTTTCGCGTCCGTAGGGGTGCGCCCAAGCGTCGGCCATGAGCGTGTAGTCGGGGTGCGGCGCATTTTTCAGCGGATTGTCGTTGCGGTCGATACGGTCAAATGCCACATCGTCTATCTCGTCGCGAATGACGAGCAGTGCCTCGACAAAGCGGTCGAGTTCGGCCAGCGGCTCGCTTTCGGTCGGCTCTATCATCAGAGTGCCGTGCACGGGGAACGAGAGCGTCGGTGCATGAAACCCGAAGTCCATCAGGCGTTTGGCGATGTCGTTTTCGTCGATGCCTGTTTCGGCTTTGAAGTGGCGGCAGTCGAGAATCATCTCGTGTCCCACGCGCCCCGTTTTGCCCGTATAGACGATTCCGTAATCGTTTTCGAGGCGTTTTGCCAAATAGTTAGCACTCACAATGGCCATTTTGGTGGCGTCGGTCAGTCCTTGTACGCCCATCATGCGAATGTAGGCGTAGGTGATTGGCAGTATGCCTGCGCTTCCCCACGGCGACGCTGCCACTGCTGTGTTCTGATTGGCAGCATCGGTAAAATTGTGGTGCGGCAGATAGTCGGCCAAATGTTGCGCCACGCACACAGGGCCTACGCCGGGACCGCCGCCGCCATGTGGACTGGCAAATGTTTTGTGCAGATTCAGGTGGCACACATCGGCACCAATCGCACCGGGCGAAGTGAGTCCCACTTGCGCATTCATGTTGGCACCGTCCATGTAGACTTGCGCACCCACGCTGTGTATCGTGTTGCAAATTTCGACGATTTCAGGCTCGAAAATGCCGTGTGTCGAAGGGTAGGTTATCATCAGTGCGGCAAGGTCGTCCTTGTGTTCGGCAGCCTTGGCTTTCAGGTCGTTCACATCGACATTGCCCTGCGCATCGCAAGCCACAACCACCACTTGGAAACCTGCCTGTACTGCACTGGCGGGGTTTGTGCCGTGTGCCGAAGCGGGAATCAACACGGTGTTGCGCTCTGCACCGCCGTTGGCAGCCAAATAGCGGCGAATGGTCATCAAACCAGTGTATTCGCCAGCGGCGCCCGAATTGGGTTGCAGCGTGCAGGCGGCCAATCCTGTGATTTCGCACAGATAATCGGAGAGATTTTTTATAATTTCCTGATAACCAGCGGTTTGCTCTTTCGGTGCAAAAGGGTGTATGCCTGTAAATTCGGGCCAACTGAGCGGCAGCATTTCGGCGGCGGCATTCAGTTTCATCGTACACGAGCCGAGCGAAATCATCGATTGCGTGAGCGAAATGTCTTTGCGGTCGAGACTTTTGATGTAGCGCATCATCTCGGTTTCGCTGTGGTAACGCTCGAACACTTCGTGGTGCAGCGCAGGTGTGTGGCGCAGCAACTCTTTGGGCATCGCCACATTTTTTATGCCGTCGAACGAGGTGGGCATCTCTTTGCCGAGGATATTTGCAAACAGCGCCACAATTTTTGCGATGCCGTTGGTGTCGGTGGTTTCGTCGGTGCTGATGCCGATGTTGCCGTTGTCGAAATAGCGGAAATTGACCAGATTCGCCTCCGAAAGTTTGCGCAGCCGCTCTACCGATGCGCCTTCGGGCAGTGCAATGCGCAGCGTGTCGAAATAGTTTTCGTTCAGTTGTCGACAGCCGAGTTTGGTCAGTTCGTTGGCGGTGAGTGCGGCCTTCACATGGGCGTTCATCGCTATTTCGCGCAGACCGTCGTTGCCGTGCCAAGCGGCATAAAATCCAGCCATGATGGCGGGCAGTGCTTGTGCCGTGCAGATGTTCGAAGTAGCTTTTTCGCGTTTGATGTGCTGTTCGCGTGTTTGCAGCGCAAGACGCAGCGCTGGTTTGCCGTTGGCATCTTTCGATATGCCGATAATGCGTCCGGGCATCGAGCGTTTGTATTCGTCGCGTGTGGCCATGTAGCCTGCCGATGGTCCGCCAAAATAGAGCGGCATTCCGAAGCGTTGCGTCGAGCCCACGGCGATGTCGGCGCCCCATTCGCCTGGCGGCAGGAGCAGTGTCAGTGCCAAAATATCGGCTACAACGGTGATTTTTGCGCCGTTGGCGTGGCATTTTTCGGCAAATGTGCGGTAGTCGCAAATCACGCCGTCGCTGTTTGGATATTGCACGATTGCGCCAAACACAGGCGTAGTGAAATCGAATGTTTCCCAGTCGCCAATCAGCAGTTCGATGCCTTGTGGCAGACTGCGTGTGCGCAACACATCGATGGTTTGCGGGAACAGTTTTTTGTCGACAAAAAGTGTGTTTACGCCCGCTTTCACTTGGTCGCGGTCGCGCAAGTTGTGCATCATCGTCATGGCTTCGGCGGCAGCGGTGGCTTCGTCGAGCAACGAGCAGTTGGCCAGCGGCAGCGCAGTCAGGTCCGAAATCATGGTTTGGAAATTGAGCAACGCCTCCAAACGCCCTTGCGATATTTCGGCCTGATAGGGCGTGTACGAGGTGTACCAAACGGGATTTTCGAACACATTGCGCAGTATCACGGCGGGCGTGGTGGTGCCGTAGTAGCCGAGTCCGATGTAGTTGTCGGCCAACCGATTTTTTTGCGCAATGGCGTGAATATGCGCTGCAAATTCGTGTTCGCTCATGGCGGCTGGCAGGTGCAACGGTTTCTTCAGGCGAATAGCCGCTGGAATGGTCTGGTCGATGAGTTCGTCGACCGATTTCACGCCGATAGTTTCGAGCATGTGTGGCAAATCGTGCGCCGTAAGGCCGATGTGCCTGTGCGAAAAGGTGTCTGTTTTCATTTGTATAGCGTTTGTTTTGCTTATAACCTACAAAAATACAACATTTTTGGCAGACAGACGCTATTTTTGGCAGAAAACTTTTTCACAGCAGATTCTACTTCTAAATTGCAACGGATTTTTTAGTTGGAAATGAAGAATATGGTTGAACTCCTTAAACTTTTCCCGACCAATCGACGGAACAACCCACTTTCCAAATACAAAAACACCCCAATCCACCAAAACCGC
>CAVGYO010000012.1:0-3972 GCA_963633255.1 Erysipelotrichaceae bacterium | reverse complement strand
ACTTGATAAACTTTCACACTTTTTTCGTATCTTTGCAGGTTGAATTTGTATTGACAAAAAATTATCGAATATGAACATATCGTACAATTGGCTGAAGGATTACCTGCACACCGATGTTGCGCCCGAGGAATTGGCTAAAATACTGACTTCCATCGGGTTGGAAGTGGGGACGGTGGAAACGGTGCAGACCATCAAAGGCGGGCTCGAAGGGCTTGTGGTGGGGCGCGTGCTGACTTGCGTGCCGCACGAAAATTCTGACCATCTGCATGTTACCACGGTCGATGTGGGGCAGGGCGAACCGCTGCAAATCGTGTGCGGTGCACCCAATGTGGCTGCTGGACAAAAAGTGGTAGTGGCCACGCTCGGCACAGTGCTTTACAGTGGCAACGAGAGTTTTACCATCAAACGCTCGAAAATACGCGGCGTGGAGTCGTTTGGCATGCTTTGCGCCGAAGACGAAATCGGCATTGGCAAAAGCCACAACGGCATTATCACGCTGCCCGACGATACGCCAGTGGGCATGGCGGCGAAAGATTATTATGGTGTGAAAGACGATGCCGTCATCGAGGTGGATATCACGCCCAACCGCGCCGACGCTATTTCGCACTATGGCGTGGCACGCGATGCCGCTGCCTACTTTGTGGCACACGGTCAGCCCGTAAGCCTGACGCGCCCCAGTGTCGATGATTTCAAAATCGACAACCACAATCTGACTATTCCTGTGGAGGTGGAGGCCGTCGACGACTGCCCGCGCTATGCTGGCATTACCCTTTCGGGCGTGAAAATTGCCGAATCGCCGCAATGGCTGCAAGACCGCTTGAACGCCATCGGTTTGCGCCCGATAAGCAATGTGGTCGATGCAGCGAACTACATTCTGCACGCTTTCGGGCAGCCGCTTCATACTTTCGATGCAAGAAAAATCAAAGGCGGCAAAATCGTTGTGAAAAAGTGCGCCGAAGGCACCAAATTTACCACGCTCGACGGCGTGGAACGCACGCTTTCGGCTGCCGACTTGATGATTTGCAACGCCGAAGAGCCGATGTGTTTGGCGGGCGTGTTTGGCGGCCTCGATTCGGGCATCAGCGAAAGCACCACCGACATTTTTATCGAGTGCGCCTATTTCAATCCTGTAACAATTCGCAAAACAGCGCGCCGCCACGGCCTGAATACCGACGCAAGTTTCCGCTACGAGCGCGGCATCGACCCGAACAACACTATTTATGTGCTGAAACTGGCGGCTATGCTCATCAAAGAGGTGGCAGGCGGCACCATTTCGAGCGATATTGTCGATGTTTATTCGAAAAAAATCGACGACTTCACGGTCGAAATTACGCGCGAAAAAATCGACACGCTTATCGGCAAGGCGATTCCTGCCGAAATGGTGGAATTGATACTCAAAGGTCTGGAAATCAAGATTTTGAAAAAGACCGACACGGGCTACACGCTGCAAGTGCCCGCCTACCGCGTCGATGTGCAGCGCGATGTCGATGTGATTGAGGACATTCTGCGCATTTACGGCTACAACAATGTCGAAATCAGCGCGTCGCTGCGGTCGAATCTCTCCTATTCGCCGCGCCCAAACAGTGCCGCACTGCAACGCCAGATTTCGGAGCAACTCACCGCCTGCGGATTCAACGAAATAGTGAACAATTCGCTCACCAAAAGCAGTTACTACGGCGACGAGGGCGTCTATCCCGCTGCCAACTGCGTGCGCGTGATCAACGCATTGAGCAACGACCTCGGCGTGATGCGCCAAACGCTGCTGTATGGCGGGTTGGAGAGCATTGCGCACAACGCCAATCGCCAAAATGCCGACCTGAAATTCTACGAATTTGGCAACTGCTACCATTTTCATGCCGAAAATCGCCGCGCCGACGAAGCGTTGTCGCCTTATAGCGAGGAATTGCACCTCGGACTGTGGATTTGCGGCAAACGCAATGTGCCGACTTGGAGCCGTGGCGAAGAAAAATCGTCGTTTTTCGAACTGAAAGCGCATGTGCAGAATGTGCTGAAACGCCTCGGCGTGAATCTGCAAAATGTGCAGGCCGAAAAGTTCAGCAACGACCTCATTGCCGAAGGGTTGGCACTGCGCACCGTATCGGGCAAACTGCTGGCCGAAATTGGCATTGTGGCTACCGACACGCTCAAGCGGCTCGACATTGCAATGCCTGTTTATTACGCTGATTTACAGTGGAAAACGCTGCTCAAAGAGTCGGCAAAACACAAAATTGTTTACACCGACATCGCCAAATTCCCCGAAGTGAAGCGCGATTTGGCACTGCTCATCGACAAAAATGTGGAGTTCGCCGAAATCGAACGCATTGCGCGCGAAACCGAGCGCAAACTGCTGCGCAATATCACGCTGTTCGATGTGTACGAGGGCAAAAATCTGGAAGCGGGCAAAAAATCGTATGCCGTTAGTTTTACGCTGCAAGATAACGACAAAACGCTGAAAGACAGTCAGATAGATGCTATCATGCAAAAACTGATAAAGAATTTCGAAGAGAAACTTGGCGCAAAACTGCGCTGATTTTTCGGCGAAACTGATAAAAATGGGCGGCTTCAGAAATCGAGGCTGCCCATTTTGTTTATCGGCGGAAATGTCGGTGTCTCAACGACTTGCGCAGTCGCATTTCGCGGCGGTAAACTTCTTGTTTGTCAGCACTTTTGCGGTAGCGCGATGCATCAAGTTCGAGGTATTCGGGATGCTTGGCAAAACGGTCGAGAATGCGCACGCCAGTGGCAGTTTTGATGAGCAGCAGTTCGTCGTAGAGTTCGTCGCCGATGGTGTAGGCCGACAGGCGCAAAGTGTCGCCCGTGATGCGCACAATTTGGTAGAAACGCTGCCCAACGCCATAACGATCGTAGCCCGCATCGAACGAGATGTGGTAGTCCTTGGGCGAGCATTGCGAAATCAGGTGGACGGGCGTCGAACCGTTGGTCGTGCGGCGTGCGTAGGCGTGTTCGTGGCCTTCGAGCACCAAATCGAGCGGTTCGGTATTGAAAATTTTGGCAAATGCCCAGCGCACAAACAGGTTGTTCACAGGGCCATGCACCGAATAGACAGGGTGGTGTAGGGCGGCAATTTTCCATTGCGCCGTGCGTTCCCGCAACTGTTTTTTGAGCCAAGCGCGCTGGCGCGGCAGTGTCCAAAGGTCGTTGTTGCTATCGAGCAGAAAAAGCGACAAAAGCGGCATTTTAAGCGCAAACAACGCTGCAAAACCAACCCGCTGTCCGTCGTGCAAAAAATAGGGAAACACGCAGTGAAAACGCTCTTCCAATTTACGGTCGATGCCCTTCAGATACTCGTGATTGCCAGGAATGGCCAACATCGGCACAGAGCCGCAAAAAGCCGACACCGCATCGAAATACTCGTGCCAATAGCGGTCGTGCGGCCGCTCGATGATATCGCCGCCAAGCAGCCAAAAATCGGGCGAAAAAGTCCGCTGAATCTGCGCAAACTCTTCGCGTAGCGTGCCGTTGAGCGTGTCCTGCACATCGCCCACATAGACGAAAGTCAAACCGTCGCTCCAATCGGCCACCGCAAAACGCTGCCAATCGGATTTTTGGTTGCCCACGCGCACCGCATAACGATAGTCGCCCACGGCCAGCGAATCGAGATACGCCCAATAGCAGACCGTGCGCCCGCCAGTCGTCTCGAATAGCCGCGATTGCGCCGCAATGTGCTGTGTATCAACAGTGTTCTCGGCTATTAGCAGCAGTTCAGCCGCTTCGATATGGTCGCCGCACTGCCACGACACCGCGCGCGACTGCGCCCCAGAGCGCCCGAAAGTGAGTTGCACACGACAGATGCTATCGCTTGGCTGGTAGGGCGGCTCTATCGGGTTGCCGAACCACGCCCCCCAGCGTGTGTAGCACAAAATGACCAACCCGACCACAATCGCCGCCACCACAAGGAGCGTTATTTTTGTACTTTTTTTCATAAGCGTGGTTTTGATTTCTAGATTTCTA